>USLH01000042.1 GCA_900555435.1 uncultured Oscillospiraceae bacterium
CAAACGGCGGCACTGGGCGAAAGGGCTGTTCGGCATCTGCTGTGTGATGGCGCTGATCCCCTTTCTGAATAGCGCCTTCTCCGCCTTCAACTCGTCCTATTACGCCCGGTGGTTCTATATGCCGGTGCTGATCATGTCCCTGATGACGGTGATTTCGCTGGAGCAGAACCGGGAGGAGTTCCGTTTCGGCGTCCGGTGGACGACGGTGGTGATCCTGGCCTTTGCGGTGCTGGGTGTCTTCCCCTCCTACGAAGAGGGCGTCCTGAGCTTCGGGAAGCTTGTGAAATATCAGGAGCGGTTCTGGCCCTACGTCATCATCGCACTGATGGGCGTGATCCTGGTCTGGTTCCTGACCCAGCTGAAGGGCAAGGCATTTTTCCGGGTCACCACGGCTTCGGTCTGCTTTGTAAGCATCATTACCTCCCTTCTGATGCTGGCGCTGGGGAAGGGGAACGCCACCACCACCTACCGGGTGGTGGAAATGGGCCTACACGGCCGGGAAAAGTTCTCCACCATCGCCGATGACAATGAACATTTCTACCGCATCGACCTGGATAACTGCATGGACAACTTTCCCATGTACTGGGAGATCCCCACCATTCAGGCGTTCCAGTCGGTGGTGCCCGCGTCCATCTTTGAGTTTTATGACGCCATCGGCTACGACCGGAACGTCGGCTCCCGTCCGGAGCAGAAATACGAGGGCCTGCGGCCTTTGACCTCGGTGAAGTATTTGCTGACCTATGAGGATAAGGATGAGCCCAATGCCTCTGGCTACACCTACGTCGCTACAGAAAACGACCTGAAGATCTATGAAAGCAGCAACTACATCCCTATGGGCTTCACCTACGATTATTATGTGGACGAAGCCATGTTTGCGCCTTATGCCAAGGCCAACCGGGACCGGCTGATGCTGGCGGGCATCTATCTGGATGACGACGCCATCGACCGGAACGAGGACATCTTAGACCTGCTCCCCGATGACAAGATGCCGGCGATCACCGCAAACGGCTTGGCAAAGCTCTGTGAGGAGCGCAGAAGAGAGACCTGTGACACCTTCGTCCGGGATAACGAGGGTTTTACCGCCACTTGTAATCTGAGCCGGGAAAACCTCGTCTTTTTCAGCGTTCCCTACGATGACGGCTGGACTGCCACCGTAAACGGCGAGCCGGTGCGGATCGAAAAGGCGAATGTGGGCTTCATGGCCGTCCGTGTCCCGGCAGGGGAGGCGACCATCCGGTTTGATTACGAAACGCCCGGCTTGAAGCTAGGGCTGCTGATCACGGCGGGAGCCGGCGGAACGCTGCTCCTTTACCTGCTCCTTGTGTGGCTTGTGCGGCGGAAGCATCCGGAGTGGAAGGCAAAGCCCGGCGTCCACCTGAACCGGGAGCCGGCTTTCGACATCATCCCGGCGGCAGAAGCCTATGAACAGAGCGTTTCCCGGAAGATCCGGGCGGTGCTGGCGGCTCCGAAGGAAGAGCCGGGAGAAGAAGCATCGGAAGAGCTGGAACCGGAAGAACCGGCTGAACCATTGGAGGAGGAAGAAGAATGACGACCCTTTATGTGGTAGTTCCCTGCTATAACGAAGAAGAAGTGCTTCCGGAGACTTCCCGGCGGCTGGGGGAGAAGCTGGACGCTCTGGAAGCGACGGGGCGGATCTCGAAGGACAGCCGGGTGCTTTTCGTGGATGACGGCAGCAAGGATCGGACGTGGCAGCTCATTTCCGGGCTGCATCAGAAGGACGACCGGTTCGGCGGGGTTAAGCTCTCCCGAAACCGGGGGCACCAGAACGCCCTGCTGGCTGGGCTTATGACGGCGAAGGATCTCTGCGACGCCGCCATCTCCATGGACGCCGACCTGCAGGACGACATCAACGCCATGGATCGGATGCTGGATGCCTTTGAAACCGGCTGTGACATCGTTTATGGCGTCCGTTCCAGCCGGAAAAAGGACACCTTTTTCAAGCGTGCCACGGCGCAGGGCTTCTATAAATTCATGAAGCTCATGGGGGTGGACATCGTCTACAACCACGCCGACTACCGGCTCATGAGCCGCCGGGCGTTGGAAGGGCTGGCGGATTACGATGAGGTGAATCTCTTCCTCCGGGGGATCGTCCCCCTGATCGGCTATAAGAGCACCACCGTGGAGTATGAACGGGCGGAGCGTTTCGCCGGTGAAAGCAAATATCCCCTCAAAAAGATGCTGGCCTTCGCCTTCGACGGGATCACGTCCTTTTCCGTGAAGCCCATCCGGTGGGTCACGGGGCTTGGCGTGCTGATCTTCGCCGCCAGCATTCTGGCGCTGATCTATATCCTGATCGTGAAGCTCTTAGGGTACACGGTGACCGGCTGGTCGACCACGACAGCGTCCATCTGGCTCTTAGGTGGGTTGCAACTGCTCTCCTTGGGGATCGTAGGGGAGTATGTGGGCAAGATCTATATGGAGGTCAAGGCCCGTCCCCGCTATTTGATCGAGGCACTGGAGCTGACCCCTCCGGAAGAAAAAGAATAAAAAGAGACCCGGGAGCAGGAGAGAACCTGTTCCCGGGTTTTGCTTTCTTCTTATTTTACCCGTGCGCCGCTGGCGTTTACTGTATGGCCGTCGGGAGTGGTGGCGTTTGCCGCCATCACGCCGCTGTCATAGAAGTAGTACCACGCATTGCCCACCTGCTTCCAGCCGGTGGTGACGCCGTTTTCGGTGAGATAGTACCATGCAGGCCCTTCCTGCTTCCAGCCGGTGAGCAGCCCGCCCCAGCTCCGAAGGAAGTACCACTTTCCGCCGATCTGCTGCCAGTCGGTGCGCATCTGGGTTGTGTCGGGGTCGAAGTAGTACCAGACGTTGTCGATCTTCCGCCAGCCGGAGGCCGCCTTGCCGCTTGCCTTGACGAAAAACTTCCAGCTCCCGTCGGAATAGCCGGTCCAAGTGCCGGTGCCGGCCTTGTCGTTATATTGGCTGGTAAGGTTGGGGTCGACGGAAGGCGTCTTCTGGTTGTTATACTGAGTGTAGAATTCATCTAACCCATCTACAGACAGGATAAATTGATACCGAAAATGGATCTCGCCGCTGATCTCAGGGATGGTGGCGTTCAGGGCGATCTGATCCTCGATCTGGGTGATGCCCTTCCAGCTGCCGGTGGTGCCGGCTTTGTAGTCCGCCATGCCGATGTAGAGCTTCACGCCGGTGCCCTTCACGGTATCCGCCCACCATTTGACCAGCGTTTCATAGTCGGCCAAGCTGTGGCCGATCTCCCAGTAGATCTGAGGGCAGATGTAGTCCACCCAGCCTTCCTTCACCCATTTCCGGGTGTCGGCGTAGTGGGAGAAGTAGGTCTGGTTTCCGTTGGTGTTGGAGCCTCCGGAAAGGGAAGACTGGTTGGCCCAGATGCCGAAGGGACTGATGCCGAAGGAAACGGAAGCGTCCAGCTTATGAATGGCGGTATCCAGTTCTTTTACCAACTGGTTTACGTTGTCCCTCCGCCAGTCGTCGGCGTTTTTGAAGGCGGAACCGTAGGTTTTATAGCTTGCGTCGTCGGGGAATCCTGTCCCGGGGTAGAAGTAGTCGTCCATGTGGATGCCGTCCACATCGTAGTTCTTGACGATCTCCGTGACGCCGTCTGCCACCAGCTGCCGCACCTCCGGGATGCCGGGATCCAGGTAGTAGTTACCGTCGGAGTATTTCACCACCCACTCCGGATGCTTGACCGCAGGATTGGTGGAAGCGAGATTGTTATAGTCCGAAGCGCCGGAGCGGGTCACCCGGTAGGGATTGATCCACGCATGAAGCTCCAGTCCCCGCTTGTGGGCTTCCTTCACCCAGTATTCCAGCGGGTCGAATCCGCCGGAGGGGGCGACTCCCTGCTTTCCGGTCAGGTACTGGCTCCAGGGATAGATCGAGGACTTATAAAGTGCGTCGCCGTTTGGCCGAACCTGTAAGATCACGGCAGTCATGCCCATGGCCTTGCAGTTGTCGAGGATCTCCGTCGCCTCGCTTTTTAACTGCGCCACGGAAAGCCCTGTGGTGCTGGGATAATCCAGATTGTAGATGGTGGAGACCCACACGGCCCGGAATTCCTTGGGAGCGTCCGCAGCGGAAACCGGAGTGACCAGTAAAGTCAGTGCGGTGGCCAGCGCCAAAAGCGCCGAAATCAGTCGTTTGAATCCTTTCATAGCTGTCCTTTCTGTCCTTCTGACAACGTAAAACGCCCATGCCGCCGGGTTCGGCTCTCTCTTATGCCCTTGGGCACACCCGGGACTGCCCTTTTTTATCCGGCAGATCACCTCCATTGTACCATATTCTCCTCTCAGATTCAATCGTCGGAGCAGAAAAATACTGCAGCCTGCCGAATTTCGGAGAAACCGCCCGCCTCCCTGTCCGAATTTTCGCTTCCCCCTTGATTGATCCGGAAAAAGACGGTATAATAGCCTCAATGGCATTTGCCCATCGGGCAAATGCATTCTGCGCAAAGCGCAGAACCGGGGCGTAGCCGTCCCCCGGATAGAGAACATTGCATCGTTGGGTTTTGTCTTCGGCACAACGGCGGCGTCACCGCCTTCCAAAATCTGGCGATTTTGGCGGAAATGAAAAAAGAAACGAGCGTTTTTTAAAAGGAAAAATCAAATCTGATTTATCCTGCATAAGATGCAAAAAACATTTTGGAGGGATTAAACCCTATGACAGAATTTCTGGTGCGCAGACTGGTCCGGGATTATCCGAATACAAAGGATCCGGAGGTGCGGACCCGGTACGGAAGGATGGCGGGGTTGGTCGGCGTTGTCTGCAACCTGCTTTTAGGCGGCGGAAAGGCACTGATCGGCGCCTTATTCGGGAGCATCTCCGTTCTGGCAGACGGCATCAACAACCTGTCGGACGCCACTTCTTCGGTGGTCACCCTGATCGGGTTTAAAATGTCCTCCCGGCCGGCGGATAAGGAGCACCCCTTCGGCCACGCCCGGATGGAGTACGTTTCCGGGCTGGTGGTAGCCATGCTGATCCTGATGGTGGGCTTCAGTCTGGTGAAGACCTCCTTCGGGAAGATCCTTCATCCGGAGGACGCCCCCTTCAGCTGGCTTTCCGTAGGAGTTTTGGCCGCTTCCGTGCTGGTCAAATTCTGGATGATGCTCTTCAACCGGAACATCGGCCGCCGCATCGATTCCACCGCTCTGATCGCCACGGCTGCTGACAGCCGCAACGATGTCATCGCCACCTCCGCCGTTCTGCTGGCGACCCTTATTTCCAAGTGGTCGGGGGTCAATCTGGACGGCTGGATGGGTATGGCCATCGCCGTTTTCATCCTCTATTCCGGGGTGATGCTCATCAAGGATACGCTGAGCCCTCTTCTTGGGGAAGCGCCCAACCCGGAGCTGGTGCACCAGGTGATGAAGCGGCTGAAGACCTACGACGGGGTGCTGGGGATCCACGATCTGGTCGTCCACGACTACGGCCCGGGGCGGTGCTTTGCCACCGTCCATGTGGAAGTGGATGCAAAAGAAGACGTCATGCGCAGCCACGATCTCTGCGATGTGATCGAGCGGGATTTCGCCGCTTCAGGGCTTCATCTGGTGGTTCATATGGATCCCGTCGTGATGGACGATCCGGAGCTGAACGCTCTGCATAAGCAGGTAGTCGAGGCGGTCGCTTCGATTGAAAAGGGAATCACCCTCCACGATTTCCGGGTGGTGAAGGGCTACAGCCACACCAATTTGATCTTCGACGTGGCGGTGCCATCGGACTGTCCGTATACGGAATCAGAGCTGAAAGTGCTGATCCAGGAAAAAGTCCGGGCATTAGATCCGGACGCCAATTATTATACCGTGGTCGGTATCGACCGCAATTACACGGAACTGGTCTGAAAGGAGAAGGAAAATGGGAAAGCTTGCATTGGTTTTAGCAGGGGGCGGCTCCCGGGGAGCCTATCAGATCGGCGTCTGGCAGGCGCTGCGGGAGATGGGGATTGAGTATCAGATCGTCACCGGTGCATCGGTGGGCGCTTTGAACGGCGCCATGCTGGTCCAGGGCGACTATGAAAAAGCCCGGGAAATGTGGGAGACCATCCACACGGACGACATCGTGAACTTCACCATCCCTCCGGAGGTCGCCGACTATCAGAAGCCCGGCTGGGAAAGGAACGTCTGGATGGCGTTCGTCAAAAAAGCGGCGGCTACCGGCGGGGCAGACTTTTCCCCGCTGGAAAAGACCATCGCAAAGGTGGTCTTCGAGGATCAGGTTCGGGCATCCGATGTGGATTTCGGGCTGGTAACGGTGCAATTCCCGTCCATGAAGCCGATGGAGCTGACCAAGAGCCAGATCCCGGAAGGGCAGCTGCGGGATTTCCTGCTGGCATCTGCCGCCTGCTTCCCGGCATTTAAAAGCAAACAGATCGGGGACGCCCACTACATCGACGGTGGCTATCACGACAATATGCCCATCAATCTGGCGGTTTCTATGGGAGCGGAGGAAGTCCTCGCCATTGATTTGGACGGCCCCGGTATAGTCCGGAAGGAAAAGACCTACGGGGTACCCGTCCGGTACATCCGTTCCTATTGGAGCCTGGGGCCGTTCCTCTGGTTCGAGCCGGAGCTTTCCCGGCGGAACATGGCGCTGGGGTATCTGGACGCCAAGCGCTCCTACGGGCTTTCGGAGGGGACGGCTTACGCCTTTGCCCCCGGCACGGCGGCGCAGCTGAAAAAAGAGTACCTCGCCCCGGTGCGGCGGCTTTTGGAGAAGTTCCGCAGCTGGAACGAGGGGATAGAACTTAGAAATCAGGCAATGGAGCGGACGATGCTTTTCCGGCTGCAGCGGGCGCTGCGGAAGCGGAGAGGGGGGCTGCGCTCTGCGGAGGAGCTGCTGTTAGCCGGCATCGAGATCGCCGGGGAACAGCTGAATCTGGATCCCACGAAGGAATATACGCTGGATTCCTTCCGGGAGGCGCTCCGTTCGGCCTTCCGGTCAGTGGAACCCATGGCTTCGGAAGCCCTTTCCCAGCTCCGGAGCGGGAAAACGTCGGTTCGGGAACTGGTGGAACGGGTGCTGCGGGAAGGGAAGCTTCAGGCGGTGAGCCTCTGCTTCGGGGAGCTTGTCCGCAGCGGGGAGGAAAAGTCCCTGACCGCCGGGCTTTGGAACATCTGCACCTTAGCGCCGGAACCTTTCCTTGCAGCGGCCTGCATTTATCTGGTGAAATAGGAGGGAATCCTCCACGGGAAAAGATAACCCCCGCACACCTTTCATTTTTCGGAGGTGTGCGAGGGTTTTATTCTTTTATAGCCAGCTTTAAAAATTGCTCTGCGGCAGCTCCGGTGTCCCTTGGAGAAAAGCAGCAGCGGCCCGGCGATCCATTGCCCCAAAAGCGCCACCAGTCCGCCGCCCAGAAAGGACACAAGGACGGCGCTTTCTCTACCGTTTCCTTTCCGCCCCGTCCGATGGCGTGGGCGATCACTACGTTTGCACCCAAGAGGTTGACGATCAGCCCGATGATGGGGCTGTTTGCCCCTACGGCAGTGCGACGGCAGCGGTGCTTTCGGAGCCGGTAAGGTTTCCGACGATCGCCACGTCGGAGGCGTTGAAAAGCTGTTCCAAAATCGCCGTAGTCTCCACAGGCAGCGCAAATTTCGGCAATTTGTCCCGGATGGATCCGTGCAGCATATCCAGAGGGTTTTTCTTTGATGCTTCCATAAGAATTACCCAATTTTTTCATACGCCTTCATTAACAATGCTTTTGTCAAGAGCTGTTTCCCAACGGGGGTTCACGAACTTTCCGTCTGCCCCTGCGTCCGGATCATGCGTTCCAATTCCCGGGCGGCCGCACTCAGCGGCTGCTCTTTTCTCTTTATCAGGACGATGCTGCGCTCCGGGATTGTCTCTTTTAAGCGGATCCGACAGACACCGTCGCCTTTCCGCAGGAATTCCTCCGGGACAAAACCGATCCCCAGGTCGGCTTCTACCATGGGAAGAATCTGGTCAGCGGTAAAGGCTTCGATGTCCGGCTTGTAGTTAAGTCCATGGGTGGTAAAAAGGGCGGAATAGAATTCATAGGATTTGGTACCGCTTCCCAAAGAGATCAGCGGGTAATCCTGCAGCTCGGAGAGAGAGACCTCCCGCCCAAGAAGACCCGAAAAATACGGCGAACAAACCGCAGCTTCCCGGATGGGCCGCACCGCCGTTTCCGTTAAAGAGGCGGAGGGCACAGTGGGCGTGGTCACCAGCGCTAAGTCGGCAGCCCCTTCCTTTAAAGCGTCGATGGCCTGAGGGGTGGAATGGTTGCTGACCCGGATGTGGATGCCGGGATGCAAAAGCCGGAACCCCTTTAACACCGGCAGCAGAAGGCACCGGAGCGCCACCTCGCTGGCGGCGAGAAACACCGTCCCGTTTTCCAGGTTCCGGCTGCTGAGGATCTCCGACTCTCCGGCTTCGATGTGTTCCATGGCGATGCGGATGTGCTCGTAAAGCCGTTCCCCCTCCGGCGTCAGCTTCATTCCCTTGTTGGAACGGGAAAAAAGCGGACAGTGAAGCTCTGCTTCCAGCTTCTTGATCGTCCGGGTCAGATTCGGCTGGTTGCTCAAAAGCAGTTTGGCGGCCTTTGAGACATTTCCGCATTTGGCGACATAGTAAAAAATACGATAGGAATCACAGGTGATATACATTTAAGGCCCTTCTATATCGAATAGATATTGTGAACATGTCAAACATATATTTTACATATGGAATTATTTGTATTATACTGATCTTGATCAAGAATGTCAAGGGCAGACCTGCCCCTGACGGGACTTTTTTAGGAAGCTGGCTTGAAAATGGGATTGATGTTTGAAGTTTTAATGAGCATTCTGCTGGATGCGGCGGCCCTGATGCTGGTTTTGCGGCTCCTTCGGCTGGAGGGTGAGGAAAAGAAAAAATACCGGCTCCTTTCGGTGACCTTTTCCCTGGGATTCCTGTTCGGTGTGATCGAAAAGTGCGCTTCCGGCGGCAGCTATGCTGTCATGATTCTCTTTGCGCTGGGTTTCATGCTCTCCTATGGAGCGTTTGTCTTCACTTTCCCGGAAAAGAGGAAGCAGAATGTGCGCCATTAAGCCCTTCCGGGGGCAGATGTCCGACAGCTTCCGGGCGGCGGTCTTCATCGTCCTCTCCGGCGGCTTTCAGGACGCTTATACCTACACCTGCCGGGGCGAAGTCTTCGCCAACGCCCAGACGGGAAACATTGTGCTCTTAAGCACGGCGCTGTTCCAGCGGGAGTGGATGACGGTGGTCAAATACCTGATCCCTGTATTGTCCTTCCTTGTAGGAACGGCAGTGGCGGAATGCGTCCACATCCGGCTGAAGGCCTGTGAAAAGATCCATTGGCGGCAGATTATCCTGCTTTGCGAGATCTTCCTGCTTCTGGGGGTAGGGTTTCTCCCGCCCGCTCTGGAGCCTCTTGCCAATGCGCTGGTGTCCTTTGTCTGCGCCATGCAGGTCCAGACCTTCCACAAGGTTCGGGGCCATGCTTATGCCAGCACCATGTGCATCGGAAACCTCCGCTCCGGGATGGAGGCCCTCTGCGCCTATTTCCGTATCCGGGAGAAGGAGATTCTCTGGAAGGCTCTGACCTATTTCAGCGTGATTCTGATTTTCGGCGTCGGTGCAGGCTTGGGCAGCATCCTGACCCTTGCCTTGGGGACACGATCCATCTGGATCTGCTGCCTCCTGCTGGCGGTCAGCTTCAGCATGATGTTCGTGCCGGAACGAAAAGAATAAAAAACACAAAACCGCCGCAGAAGGGGATCGATCCCTCTGCGGCGGTTTTTATTTTTCTCCATACCCCTGCCGGTACTGATTCGGCGAGACCCCGTACCATTCCCGGAAGGCCCGAATAAAGTTGTTGGTGTCTCCGAATCCGCATTTGAAGGCGATCTGCGTCACCTGCAGTCCGGTGGTCTCCAAAAGCTCCTGAGCGTAGGAAAGGCGGTTTAAGAGAATGTACTGCTTGGGGCTGTAGCCCACCTGCTCCTTGAAAAGATGGGTCAGGTAGCAGTGGTTCAAAAAGAACCGATCTGCCAGATTGGAGATCCGCAGATCCTCGGTGAAGTGGGCTTCAATGTACCTCTGCACCTCGCTGATCCGGGCAGAAGGGGCGCTTTCCCGGATGGCAAAATTTTCCGGGCAACTGCGGGAGACTAAGATCAAAAGCTGCTCTATGATGCTGCGGATCATCTGGTCGCTGCGGGGCTCCCGGTTTTCGTATTCCTTTTGGAGCCGCCGGAACAGCTGCAGGGGGTAATCGCCCTCGCCAGAAAGATCTACACAGTGGCAGAAGCCAGCTGGACGGTTCCGGAAAATCGCTGGCAGGTTGGAGGCAGGGAAGGCACGCTCCAGCTCGGCGGCATCCACGATGGCAAAGTAGCGGTAATAGGGGGTGGAGCGGACCTCCACTGAATGCTGCTCAAAGCTGTTGATAAAGACGATGGAGCCGCTTTTAGCCGAATACTCCCGCCCGTCGATGGAAAAGCAGGCTTCGCCCGCCTCTACGAAGATCATCTCTCCGGAGAGGTGATAGTGACTGTGCTGGGGCTGGGTGCTCTCACTGTAGCGGAGCTGGGAGATCAGGGGGCTCATAGGCGTCCTTTCCGGCGATCAGGCCATGGTTTCCAGCATTTTTAAGGTGACTTCCCACTTAGGCGCTTCCCTGTTTAACACACGGGTGAAGTCCTCGGCCATGTAGCTGCCCATCCGGGCGACCTCCTTCCCCATACTTCCGGCAATGTGGGGAGTAAGGAAGACGTTTTGCATGGTCCAGAAGGGGCTGTCGGCTTCCGGAGGCTCCGGAAAAGTTACGTCCAGCAGGGCGGTGCGGGTGGGAACTTCCTTCAGCGCTCGGATCAGATCCGCCTCCACCACCTGTGCGCCCCGTCCGGTGTTGATGAAGGTGGCGTTTTCCTTCATTCGGGAGAAGTGCTCGTATTTGAGCATTCCTTTGGTGGTGGGGAGGTTTGCGATGTGGCAGGAGATGGTCTGGCATTCCGAGAAAATTTCCTCCAGCGTGGCGCGCTTGGCGTTTAAGCCGGCCAGCTTTTCGTCGCTGGCAAAGGGATCGTAGACCAGCACGTCCAGATCGTAGGACTTTAACAGCTGGCAGACATGGGAGCCGATCATGCCGGCGCCTAAAATGCCCACCTTCGTCCGGTAGTTGCAGGGGAAGGAGCGGTTGTAGTCGGAGCCGGCCTGCCGCCCCTCCTTATCTTGAATCCGCAGACCCTGATAGAAGCCTTTTCCGGCTAAGATGATCTGAGCTACGGCGTATTCAGCTACGGGGATGGCGTTGGCGGCCCATGCGCTGAAGACCCGGATGCCCCTCTTTAAAAAGGGACGGGCAAAATGCTGAACCGATCCGGCAGAGTAGAATGCGGCTTTCAGGTTCGGCAGATACTTTGCAAGCTGCTCCTCCGTAAGAGCGGGCATTCCCCAAGTGGAGAAGAGATACTCGGCAGGCTCTAAGATCGCCCGGTTTTCTTCCAGCGTTTCGGAGCTTACGATGGTCTCCGGCAGCTCCAGAGCGTTGTTCAAGATTGCCATGGTGTGGGAGTCATAGACGTTGTGGACGTTTTCCGGATAGTCGCAGACGAAAACGGCGGCGGGCTTTTTCACCCACGCTTTCAATGCGGCGGCATCGGAGCGGAAGGCTTCGTCCTTGCCGTCCTTTACGAATTCCAGGATCAGGTCGTGGCGGCCGGGCGCTTTCTGAATCTCAGAAAGATAGGAAAGCCACGTTTCTTTCCCTTCTTCCAGCAGATGGGCTTCGTTTCCGGCAGACCAGTTGAAGACGTGGACGTTCATGAGCCAGGGGGCAAGAACTCGGATCTCCGCCAGCTGTTCTTCAAAGGTAACGTCGGGGTTCGGCTGCCAGTAGCAGCCCACGTTGGGCTGGTTTACCGCCTTTAAAAGGGCGACGGCGCCTTCTTTTGTCTGGGTGGCGGTGCGGCGGTGGAACTCGAAGCCTACCCGGATGCCGACTTCTGCGGCAGCCTTTGCGGCTTCCCGGATCCGGGAGGCCAAAGCGGAAAACTCCTCCGGTGTGCTTTCCTCATAGGTTTTTCGACCCGCCCAGATGCGGATCACCGGCGCTCCCAACGCTTTGGCGGAAGCAAGAACGGGGGAGAAATCCTCCCCCTCATCGGCATGAAAATAAGAACCGTAGGAGAGTACCGAAAGCCCCGCTTCTCTGCAAAGAGCGGCAGCCTTTTCCGCTGCGGGAAGATCCCCGGCGGGAACGTGGATGTCGCCGCCCCACTCGATGCCGGTGAGGTTTGCTTCTTTCGTAATAGAAACGACTTCCTCCACGGATTTTTCCCGGAAGGTCACAGAGGTCATACCAGTTTTCATAAGTCAGCACCCTTTCTGTTCCAAAGAGGTCTTTTTTGTACCTTAATCATATCCCGGAAGGCCCTTTTTGTGTCAGCTTTTTTTGCGGAATCATATGCGTTTTTTGCTTTCAAAGAAACGAATTTAAAAAAACAAGCAAATTTTACATACGATTTGCAAACAAATGCAGACTCTTTTTCTTCCATTTATTTTATCATAAAAATAAGGAAAGAAAAAGGGGAATTCCTCGGAAAAACCGCATTATCACAACAAATGGAGGAAACGGAAATGTTTCATTACAAAACCCTCGGTGACGTCCGTTCAGAAGCGGAAAAACAGCAAATCATTTTGCCGCTTTCGGAAAACACGTCCCTGTTAAAAAATCCGCTTGAAATAAAGGGAAAAACGGTTCCCAACCGCATCGCCATCCAGCCTATGGAGGGCTGCGACGGCACAGCGGAGGGCTGTCCCGGGGAGCTGACCCTGCGGCGGTACGACAAGTTCGCCGAAAGCGGGGCAGGCCTCATCTGGGAGGAAGCCACCGCCGTCTGGGAGGAAGGCCGTGCCAATCCGAGACAGCTCTGGATCAACGAAAAGAGCTTGGACGCCCTGAAGGCCATGACCGACCGGATCCGGGAGCTTTCCATGAAAAAGAACGGTTTTGCTCCCGTCATCCTCATGCAGGCTACCCATTCCGGCCGGTACAGCAAGCCCCACGGCGTGCCGGAGCCGCTGATCGCTTACAACAACCCCATTTTCGAGAAAGAAAACCCCATCCCGGCGGATCGGATCGTCAGCGACGACTATCTCCGCCGCCTGATTGAGCGGATGGGAGAAGCGTCCCATTTGGCGGAGCTGGCGGGCTTCGACGGTGTGGACATCAAGTCCTGTCACCGGTATTTGGGAAGTGAACTGCTCTCTGCTTATAATCGCCCCGGCGATTTCGGCGGCAGCTTTGAAAACCGCACCCGTTTTTTAAGAGAGTCCATTCAGGCGGCGAAGGCTGCCGTTTCCTCGGACTTTTGTGTCGCCTCCCGGCTGAATATTTACGACGGTTTCCCTTACCCTTATGGCTTCGGCGTTTCCGAAAACGGCGGGGTGGAGCCGGAGCTTTCCGAGGCGGTGAAGCTGGTGGGGATCCTTCATAAGGATTTGGGACTGCCCCTTCTGGACATCACCATCGGGAACCCTTACTTTAACCCCCATGTGAATCGCCCCGCCGACATCCAGCCCTATGAGTCCCCGGAGGATCCGCTGGTGGGTGTGGCACGGATGCTCGCCTGCACCAAGACGATTCAGGACGCCTATCCGGATCTGGTGCTGATCGGCTCCGGTCTTTCCTATCTGCGGCAGTTTGCTCCCCAGCTGGCAGCCGGCGGCATCGAGAATGGGTACTTTAAGCTGGCAGGCTTCGGACGGCTCAGCTTTGCGGACCCGGACTTTCCGAGAGAGGTGCTGGCAGGGCGGGAACTGGACCCTAGAAAATGCTGCATCACTTGCGGAAAATGCACCCAGCTCATGCGGTTCGGCTCCATGGCGGGCTGCGTGGTACGGGATTCGGTTTACACCAAGCTCTATCAGGAAAATGTGAACAGCAAGGAAAAACGGGTATAAACACTGCCGCCGGATAAAGGGGCAGCAGAACGCAAATATTGAAGGAGGATTTTCTTATGAAAAAGATCGCAATCGTTACAGGCTCCCGCCGGGGCATCGGCCTGGCCACTGTGAAGAAGCTCATGAGCGACGGCTACACTGCCGTGCTCTGCGACGTGGTGGAGAAGGAAGAGGTCAAGGATCTGCTGGCGGAGCTGAACCGGCACGGCGAGGCGGATTACTTCCGCTGCGACATTTCCGTTCCCGAGGACCGGGAGGCGCTGATGGACGCCGTGGTCGAGAAGTACGGCCGCATTGACGCTCTGGTCAACAACGCGGGCGTGGCCTGCAAGCAGCGGCTGGACATTCTGGAGACTACCGTGGAAAGCGTGGAGCGGCTGCTCCGCATCAATCTGGAGGGCACCTTCTTCATGTGCCAGGCCGGGGCCAAGCGGATGATCGCCATGAAAAAGGCGGGACTGCCCGACTACAACCCCCACATCGTCAACATTGCGTCCATGTCCTCCTACACCTCCTCGGTGAGCCGGGGCGAGTACTGCATGTCCAAGGCGGGCATTTCCATGGTGACGAAGCTCTTTGCCGACCGTCTGGCCGAGGAGAATATTTCGGTATTTGAGGTGCGGCCCGGCATTATCATGACGGACATGACCGCCGTGGTCAAGGAAAAATATGAGAAGCTCATCGCCGAGGGCGTGACCCCCATCCGCCGGTTCGGCCAGCCGGAGGACGTGGCCAACTGCGTCTCCGCCGCCTGCTCCGGACTGCTGGACTTCGGCACCGGCACTGTGCTCAACGCCGACGGCGGCTTCCACATCCAGCGGCTGTAAGCGGAAAGGAAAACGACTGTGAAATTTATCGATTTCGGCGGGCAGAAGGCGTTGGTCATTGCTCTGGATACCCTGATCATCGGCAGCGGCTGCGCAGGCTTCAATGCTGCCGATACCCTCTATGACATGGGGCGGACGGACATCGCCATCCTTACGGAAGGCGTCAACATGGGCACCTCCCGGAACACCGGCAGCGACAAGCAGACCTACTATAAGCTCTCCCTCTGCTCCGATGGGGCGGACAGCATTTATGAGCTGGCGGAAAACCTCTTTCAGGGGGGCAGCGTCAACGGAGATACGGCTTTGGCGGAAGCGGCGGGATCGGTGCGCTCCTTTATGAAACTGGTGAATCTGGGCGTGCCGTTCCCCACCAACGAATACGGCGAATATGTGGGTTATAAGACTGACCACGATCCCCGGCAGCGGGCCACCTCCTGCGGGCCTTTGACCTCCAAGATCATGACCGAGAAGCTGGAAGCGTCAGTGCTCCGGAAGGGGATCCGGATCTATGACGGCATGGAGGCCGTGCGGCTCATCAAGGAAAACGGGCGGGTCACGGGAGTCGCCGCCATCGATAAGAACCGGCTGTCGGAAAGCGACTGGGGTATAACGGTGTTCCGCTGCAATCAGGTGATCTTAGCTACCGGCGGGCCGGCGATCGCTTACGACGCCTCCGTTTATCCGGAAAGCCAGACCGGCATGACCGGAATGGCGCTGGAAGCCGGAGCTGCAGCCTGCAACATCCAGGAATGGCAGTACGGGTTAGCCTCCGTAAAGTTCCGTTGGAACGTGTCCGGGACGTATCAGCAGGTGCTGCCCCGGTACATTGCCGTGGACTCTCAGGGCAACGAGCGGGAATTTCTGACGGAATATTTTGAGAAGCCGGAGCAGGCGCTGGATCTGGTCTTTTTAAAGGGCTATCAGTGGCCCTTTGACACCAATAAGGTGGCAGGGTCGTCCCTCATTGACATCCTTGTTCACCACGAGGTGTTCCACAAGGGGAATCGGGTGTTCATGGACTTCCGGCAGGATCCCAAGGGGCTGGAAAACGGCTTCGGCGGGCTTTCCGAGGAGACCCGGAACTATCTGGAGCGGTCCGGGGCGCTGATGGCGACGCCCATCGCCCGGCTGGAAAAGATGAACCGCAAGGCCATCGAGCTCTATGCCGCCCACGACATCGATCTGTACAAGGAGCCGCTGGAGGTCAGCGTCTGCGCCCAGCACAACAACGGCGGTCTTGCAGTGGATGCCCACTGGCGGACGACTCTTCCGGGACTTTATGCGGCCGGAGAAGCCGCCGGTACCTTCGGGGTCAGCCGCCCCGGCGGGTCGGCGTTGAACTCCACCCAGGCAGGCTCCCTTCGGGCGGCGGAGGACATCGTCCTTTCCGGGAAGAAACCCCTGCCGGCCGAAGAGCTGTCCGGGGAAGCAAAAGCAGCCGTTCAGACTGTTTGGGGGCAGATGGAACAGCTGCTCCGCAACGGGAAGACGGATCTCCCGGCTGCCCGGAAGCGGTTCCAGGAGAAGATGAGCCTCTGCGCCG
Organism: uncultured Oscillospiraceae bacterium; assembly: GCA_900555435.1. Lineage (GTDB taxonomy): Bacteria > Bacillota > Clostridia > Oscillospirales > Ruminococcaceae > Merdivicinus. The sequence goes on from USLH01000042.1 coordinate 16,306, forward strand.
CCCATATCCGGAGCCTTTCGGGAATGAAGGAGCTGGCGGAGGAAGTGGATGCCGCACTGGATGGCTTTTTTGAAGCCAACGGAGCGGGAAGCCCGTTGGAGCTGCCCTTTGCTTTCAAGAGCCGGGATATGCTGCTGGTGCAGCAGGCGATGCTGTCGGCCATGACGGCGGTGGGGGAAGCCTGCGGCAGCCGGGGGTCAGCTTTGCTGGCGGCTCCGGAAGGGGAAGAACTGTCCCTTGCCGGATTTTTGGGAAGCGAGGTGCTTTCCGATTATCGCTTCCTGCCCGGAAACGGGCTGCATCGGGATCACTGGATC
>USLH01000043.1 GCA_900555435.1 uncultured Oscillospiraceae bacterium
GGTGTGTCGTGACTTCATTCTACCAGAGCCTGCAAGCTATGTCTTCTTTTATGCTCTTTTCAATTTGCGCAACTTATTGTACCTTATCTCAAAACAATTGAATAGAATACAAAAAATCCGATAAACAGTAATTCTTTTATGTTCATCGGATTTTACTTTGAATTGTTATGTTTTAAAGCTTTTCAACTTTGTAAATAGTATACCCAGCATTTCTTGCGATTCTTATAAATGCTTCAAATCTTTCGCTTGTTACACTTTCGGAAGAAAAGGTTTGAATTGCCCTATTTTCTTTCGCATTCGGATCGGCTTTGATTTTATTAATCAGGTGTTTCCTGTAAGTTATTACCTCGCTAAAGCGGTCATTGTTATGCTGAAAAATGTATTGCTCATTTGGGGCATTCTCGTTTTCGATAAGCATTATTATTCTCCTCAACTGATGAATTTTTTTATTTTATCTAAGCGTAATTGATACTATTTCATTCTTGTATATGTGTCTGGTCCTACTATTAATTTATTTCCTTCAATAGAAAAAGTGTAAGTTTCACTTACAGGATTAACTCCACCAAAATTTATAGTAATTTTGTTTCCAGAAATACTATAAGTCTCTATAGAGTCGCCGCTTTGTCCTGTAATAATACATTTTCCATCATCTGTGAATGTAACCTGAGAAGAAGGATTTTCTACCCATTGCCAAGTGCCAACTATAGTATCTTTACTACCAGTTAATCTGCTAAAAGCTACTATTAGTACAATAATAGCTACCAAAAATAGACATAATATACCCACTTTTTTCTTTGTCCATTTACCTTTAGTAGTGACAGGATGATCTGAATTTTGATCTGAATTTTGATCTGAATTTTGATCTGATGCGGAATTTCTTTGAGTATTTGCATTGATTAACGGCACATAACTTGGGTCTAATGCTTTTATTCTTTTTTCTGCAGCTATTAACTCGTTTGAGTGAAATTGTAATGTTATATTGATAAATTCTTTGCCTATAGTATCGAGCAATAAATAGTTTTTAACATATAATTTCAAATAGGAAATCACTACTTGTGTCGAATTTTCGGCAAAATATTTTTCTAAAAGGTCGGCCATATTTTTTTGAAGCTCGGCAATAGCAAACGTTCGATCTTTAAGGTCTGAAATAGAGCTATCTAATTGTGAAAATTTTCTATAGTGAGATTTTGCCCAATAGACATAGGACTCACAAAGAGTATCAATATTTTCAATTATTTCTTTTGCAAGATTCCATTTTTCGTCTACTGTTTTGTCACTCTTGTCAATCAAGTCGAATACACTATCTAACGAATTAGCAAGGCGAATCACTGAATTTTCCATATTTTGCAAATTGGTTTGTCTGGCTTTAAAGTAATTAAAATAAAATAATGCTTCCCAATCATTTGGATTTTCAAATGTAATCATTTCGTAGTATTTTGACGCTAATTCTGCATTATTATCGTCCTTTGCTCGTCTCGCCATTATGTAAAGATTTTTTACTTTATCTGACACATCAACCTTTACTGTGCTACCTGATACATCAACTGTTCCTTCTACCATCATTTTTTTGGCTTCTTCAACTGAATATTTGCAGCCACAAGATTGACAAACAAATACTCCGTCCTGTTTAATTAAATCTGTGCTACCACACATTTCACAAGTGAGTTGTTTCATTTTTTATCCTCCGAATCATTTCAATATTTTTGCTTTCCGATTCCGCTCGGCTAAAAGCAAATCAAGTTCCGCAATGATTTCCGGCTTATAATCAGCTGTTCTGAGTGCCGTCACTTTTTCCCGGATTCTTGCTTCCAAATCAGCAAGTGCGATGTTGCTCATCGGATCGCTATAACGGATTTTCTCGGCAAGCCTTGTGAGCGATGTTTTTATTTCAGGATTTTGCTCCTGCTCTGCCAGCATTTCAACGTCAGCTTGAAGTTCTCGAATATAGAATACTTTTTGATTTACCTTTTCTTCTACACGATTGATTTCACCTCTTGCAACATCGGCACTGATCAGGGAGATTGCGGAGATTCCTAAAATCAAAGCACACGCTATCACAACTATCCAAGACGGAATTAGAGGAAAAAACATAAAGACTGCAAATACAATTAGTTGTAAAACAAGATAAACAATACCCACATAAACAATCGGGACACCGAGAAACTTACTTTTTAATGTTTCGGCTACTTTGAAAGCTGCGTTCCAAATTCCTATCTGTAAAGCAAAGGCAACAACCGTGAACGCATAGGCAATCCAAAAGGTTATTATTTTGTCCGTGGGCACAGCAAAGGCTATGACATTAAAAAGGATAAAAACGATACCCAAAACAGCATAAGCTAATTTTGTATTTTTCTTCATCTTTTACCCCTCCCTTTTTGCTCCGCACTTTGGGCAGAATTTCCCGGGACGTTCAAACTTATATCCACAGTTTTTACAAGTGTCTCCATTTGCAATGGGTGTTCCACACTCATCGCAGAATGCCGCACCGGGCGTTAATGCAGCGCCGCAGTTTTCACAAAATCCGCCGCCGACCTGTTGTGCAGCTGTTTGTTGCTGTGGATTCATTGCTGCATTCAGGGTGTCGTTCATCATACCACCGACCATGCCGCCCACAGCGCCTCCAACGCCTGCCATTGTGCCAAATCCTATGCCCATATTGGTAAATTCACCAACCGCTTCATTTTGCGCAACTTTTTCTGCTACATCAAAGCCTCGCTCCTGTTGGTATGTATATCCTTCCTGCGCACGCTTGGTTGCCTGTGCCTGCGAATCAATGACAGTTTTTTGCGCTTCTGTTTGTGCATAAATAATGTCTGTCTGCTGACGAAGCTTTGCTTCTGCAATATCGGCATATTGGCGGAAATGAAGTTCCTTGAATTTCTCATACTGCGGATCACCGTCGGGCTTTACGATTGTTGTTACAAAGAAGCGGTTAAGAGTAATTCCGTATTCGTCAAAATCTCCGTACAAACGATCTTGGAGAGCTTTAGAGAATTGTTCCAAGTTTTCATCAATTTCAAAGATATTGATGGCGCTTGCTTTCATTTCCTGTGCAATATAGGTTTTTACTCTGGTCATCAAGAAAGCTCGAAAGAAAGTGACAAGCTGGTTCCTCTCCAGTACCCGTTCAGTACCTACAAGCTTTACAAGCAATTTTCTGGAATCATTGACGCTTAACGCCATTTCACCGGAAGCACCGATAGACAATGGGAATTTATATGTAGGCTCTATGTATTGTACCTTGCTGTCTGTACCCCATTTAATCGCCATTTGCTCGGTTTTGTTTATAAAATAGACCTCGCAATGAAAAGGAGTTTTTCCATCGGTCGGAATATTGGCGAATTTTCTAAGTAATGGAATGTTTTGTGTTTCGAGCGTATAACGACCTGCACCAAACAAATCAAGTGCCTGACCGTTCATAAAGAAGATTGCTTCCTGACTTTCGTGAACAATCAATTGTGTAGTGGTGTTAAAATCTTCGCATGGATGTTTCCATATAAAAGTGCTGTTATCGCCCTCATATTTAATTATTTCAGCGATTTGTGCCATTTTTCATCCTCCTATTGATCTACAAAAGCAACACAATGAAGTTTATGTTGTAAGCTTTATAAATGGATATACCTATATTTATTTTAGCATACAACAGCACGAAAAGCAATAATTTCAGATGAGAAAAGTATGATTTATCAGGAATTTGTCGAAATTTTCACAACACAAATAAGCCTTGGGCGTTTTCTTTTTTGGAAAACACATAAGGCTTGATCTTTTGCGCCTAATTTTAGAACGGCAATTCTATTATCGACGCCCTTATAGCTATTCCAGCGTCCATACAGCATCCGCAAGCAAATTCCGAGCTGCCGATCGCTGGCTGCCAAAAAGTATTTCATAGCATTGCCTCCTTTCATAATAGGAGGTGCGTTTTTAGCGGCTCTTAAAAGAACAGATTTGTGATATTGTTCCAAATATCTTCCAATGACTTTCCATCGAAGAAGTTTAAACTTATGACCTCATCAACAGAGGTGAGATTTATTTCGTTGTCGCCATACCATAAGGCATATAAATCTTTGGCTAATGGATCAATTCCACATGAATGTCCGTTATAGTCAAAAGTAACATGACCAACCAAACTACGAAGATGTTTCTTAAGTTCATAAATACTCATAATATATCACTATTCTCCTTTCGTTCTTTTTCCGTTAATTCTCGACTTGGCCGACCAGTCAAGTCACCGTTTTCATTGTAAGTATAATCATGTGCGTGCTCTCCATGCTTTCCATAATTATGTTGTTTCGGTCGACCGTGATCGTGATTGGTGATTTGTTTGGTTTGTCTTCCTGATTCATCATAATAATTTCGATCAATTCCACCTTTTGCGTTTGTTACCTGAGTTATTCCATAGCGGAGCAGTTTTTGTTTTAGCTCCTTTACAATAAACACCGTTCTTGTTTTACCTTTAAGAGATACCACCGCTTCGCCGCATTTTACCGCTTCCACCGTAATATATTGCAGTTCGCTGACACGGATACCCGTGCCGCATATTGTTTGAATTAGCAAATTAAGGCGTTCGTTGCCTTTCTGCTTTGCGGTGTTTATAAGGCGAACATACTCTGCCTTTGTCAGCTCCGTTTCTTCGGGACAGTATATCTGACGTTGGAGTTTAATGGACTTCACTTTTAAGTCCACCCAACCCAAGAAAGCAAACAGGCTATTGAGCGATGCCAGCATCGAATTGATATGCAAGAGCCGATTATATCCGAGAAGGATTGGTTAAAGGTGCAGGAGCTTCGAAAAAACAAACGCCGCCCTACCAAGACGGGACGGGCAAGTCTATTTTCGGGATTGGTGTTCTGTCCCGATTGCGGTGCTAAACTTCATTTTTGTGCTTCAAAGAGTTTACGCCGTGACCAAGAGTTCTTTCGCTGTGCCAATTATAAAGATGGCAGAGGAACTTGCAAAATCCATTATATCCGTGACGTTGTGCTTAAGGATATAGTGAAGGAAGCAATAAGTGGACTTGCCGATTTTGTAAAAGACCAAGAGCCATTGTTCCGTTATATGTTAGCCAAGAACAAAAACGCTAAGGAAAAAGCGGAATATGAACAGATGAAGGTAGCGGTAGAGCGTAACGAAAAGCGTATCAAAAATATTGACCGCTTAATCAAGAGTCTGTATGAGGACAGGGTTATCGGTGGTATGGAGGAAGAACGCTACACGGCAATGCTTTCGGATTACACACGAGAGCAAAGAGAGCTAATTGCTTCCGTTGCAGAAATGAAGGAAGAATTGGCAAAGGATGAGCAGAAGGTTATTGACCTACGCCTTTTAGTTCGCAGTCTTAGAGAATACACAGATATGCGAGAGCTTACGCCAACCTTAGTCAATTCAATTATCGACCGTATTGAAGTTCATAATAATGATAAATCAAGCGGTCATTGCTATGTGAAGGTAGATATTTACTTCACAGCAGTAGGTATGATTACACTGCCCGATGCAGAGCAAATGCGAGCATTGAAAGAAGAAATGGACAAAAATCCTCAAAAATGCCGCATTGTTGCCTAATAACGAGGAAACGGTGCAACCCCTCACGGGGTTACACCGTACCTACATTCAGATTACTGCCTTATGGGACTGTCCCGAATGCGGAAGGCTCTTTTTTAATTTTGACTTTCGATTCAAGCGTCCTTTATCATCCCAAGCCCATCCATCCAATAAAGAACATGGGAGGCAAAGCCATGGTTGCAGCTGGCGTTGGACGTTTCGTTTTCCCAGAGAGTCCCGGTGGTCTCCGCCATTTTCCGGAAGAAGCCTTTGATGTTTTCGATGAGCTTTTCTCTTTCCCCGCTGCGGAAGATCAACTCCAAGCGGAGAAAATCGCCGATGAAAGCGTTGGAGGGAGAAACTTCCTTCCATTTTGCATCTTCCCGGAAATGGGGCCAATCGGCGATCCGTTCCGGGCCGAAGTCGTTTAACAGGATCTGCCACAGCTCCGGCCGGCTCTCGAAGGTAGCCGTCCCGCAGAAGAAGGCGTAATATTGACAGCTCTCCGTGGCTTCCCCGGAGATCTTCAGCTTCCCGTCCTCACCCCGGATCGCATTGTCACAGTAAAACGTTCCCATAAACGCCAGATCGTTGATCGCCTTATGGATCCGCTCCGATTTCTCCAGCAGTGCCACGTCCCCATAAAGCTGCGCCGCACTCTGGAGCATCCGGGCGTACAGCATATTGGAGGGGAAGCTCACGTCCTGCACCAGATCATTGGAGCGGGACCATTCCACGAAGACCCACTTTTTCAACTTTTCCAGCAGACCGTACTCGTTCTCAAAAGGCTTGAAGTAGCTGATCAGCCCGTAGACCCGATCCCTTGCCCGGTCGATCAGCTCCTGGTCGCCGGTGCGACCGAAATACTCGTCCAGCTCGATCACATACCACATGGCCCAGTTGGGGATAAAGTTTCCGTCGGGCGTATCCGCCGGATAGCACATGGGAAGCATCCCTTCGGGGATCCACCGGAATTTCTCCGGCAGCAGAAAGTTTTCAAGGAAGACCCGCTCTACCTCGCTCTTTCCGGTCAGCGTCCACTCCGTCCGGGAGGTGAAAAAGCTGTCGCAAAGCCACCCCGCCCGTTCCCGGGAAGGGCAGTCCATGAAGATCGTAAAGGTGTTCTGCCGATAAGTCGCCACTGCTGCATCGAAGATTTCTTTCAGAACCGGATCATCGCCCGCATACTCTTTCTTCGGCTCGTCCGCTCCGAAATAGTTCATTCCCAAACGGGAGACCTTCACGTTTCCGCCCACTGCGGCGACCTTGATGTACATTCCCGTGTAGGGCTCGATGGTGGAAAGGCGGTACTCCCCTTTTTTGAGCCGCCAGACCGTCACACAAACTGTCCCCGCATGACGGAAATCCACCGGTTCGCTGCCTTCTTTTTCCAAAAGCTCCCCGTAAGTGACCAGCACCTTGACATCCCGGTCGCAGGAAACGTTCAGCTCTACCTGTCCGGTGGTGTTCCGTTCCATCTCAAAGACGGCAAACTCCCCGTCTGCCAGGTCCGCACCATCTTCGGGAAGATCCAGGGTCTCCATTTGACGGGTCTGAACACTGGCCGCTTCCACCAAGGAGTTGGTGGACAGCTCGTCCAGCCGGAAACCGGTCATTTTCTCCGAAATGTTCAAGATGTGTCGCTGATACTTCATGTCATAATCCGGCGCACGGAAATCAAAGCTGCCCCGGCGCACCAGCTTCTTCACCGGGATATGGCCGTAGGTATTTAAATGGCTTCCCCGCTTGATAAAACGCTTTTTCTCCGTAGGAATAAGCGTGACCGTGGGAACATCAGAGACATCCGCTTCCGTTTCAAACGCTTGATACGAGGAATCCAGATTGTAAACCTCCACAAAGGGGCGCTGGAAGCTGAACCGCTCCACCTTCTCTTCGTGCTCCGTCATAAGCCGGGCAGTGAATCCCTCTCCGCTGGTAAAAGCCGTCACTTCTCCCCCGCAGATCAACTCGGCGCACAGGAAGGAGGGCTGGCAGAGGTGGTAAAAGCTGGTGCAGTTGTAGCCCATGACCGTGACGGTGATTACGTTTTTCTCCCGATCGCAAAGTGCGGTCAAAGGCAGTTCGTCCACCCGGTAAAACCCGTGGGCGCTCCGGGCAGGACCGAAGGCTGCAAACACGCCGTTCACCTTCACCACATAGGCGCTGGAGCCGGTCAGGGCCAGCACCACCGGCTGCCCGCCTTTCGCTTCCGTCCGGAACTGCAGCCAGCGGTTCATAACGGTCCCGCTTCCCGCCTCCCAGACGGGGACCGCTTTCTGAAACGTATAATTTTCCATAAAAACTTCTCCTTTTCGACAGGACTTGACTTGCTCTTATTAAAGCATAACCCCCCGCAAAAGGCAAGGGGTTTTGTTGTTTTTCTCACTTTTTTCAGATCAGCACACCATCACAGTGGTCTATCTCATGCTGCAGGATCTGGGCGGTAAAGCCGTGATAGGTCTTCACCCGCAGCTGCATCCGCTCGTTTTGAAACTGTACCTTGACCGTGCGGTACCGTTTGCATTTTTTAGGCCCGCCCAGCAGAGAGAGACACCCCTCCTCCGTTTCGTAAGGCCCGTCTTTTTTGAGGATCACCGGGTTGAAGAGGATGGTATAGCAGGGCTTCCCGCTGCTTTCGTCCAAAAACGCAACAATCCGCTTTTTCACGCCGATCATATTGGCGGCCATGCCGACGCAGGTGTCCTTGTGGGCTTTTAACGTGTCCAGAAGATCCTCCGCCGTCTGCCGATCGCTTTCCCCTGCAGGCAGGGACTCCCCCGCCAGAAACAGCGGGTCATGCATCAATTCTTTTACCATCTTATTTCTCCTGTTTCAGCACCTGGCGGATGGCGAACAGCTGCAGCCGCTTCGGGCAGAGATCCAAAATCCGCAGAAGCGGGTTCCGGTTGATGCCGTAAGCAAAAGCCGGGTGTTTTTTTCTGAGGATCTCCAGCGCTTTTTTCCCGATCTTTTCCGGCAGGATCGATCTGGCTTCCACCCTATCCACAATCCGATGGAACCGCCTGGCGTTGCAGGGATAGAGCTTCGTTTTTTCACAGAACCGATCCAGTTCCCTTGTGGACACCCCCAGCATCCCGGTCTCCACGGAAATGCCCAGCAGCTGCAGCTCCATGGCAAGGGAGTAAGCGTACTTATCAAGTGCCCCTTTCGTTACCGCATAGATTCCCGTAAAGGAAAGCAGATCCAACGGCGCCAGCTCGCTGGTGGTGATGCAGGAAGGGCAGAAACGTCCGATTCACCAGAAAATCGCTCAAAAGGTTTACCCGGAAGATCTCCTCAAAGGCCTCCCGTTTCATCTCCATCAGTGAATCCAGCCGGTACATCCCCGCACCCTTTCTGCGTTGTTTTCTGCGATCCGTTCCTCCAAATGGTCGTTTTCCTCCCCCATTATACCGGAAACTTTCCCAAAAAGCAACCGCAGCGAAGCCGAAACCTCGCTGCGGTGCGGTTTTGATTATGCCATGTTTTTGAGCATTTCCTGGGTGACTTCGCAGTCCATCTTTTCGCCGTTTAAGAATTTGGCAAGCTCGCTGCAGGTGTGAATGCCGATCCGGCGCTGACCGTTGTTGACCAGTCCCGCCAGATGGGGCGTGAAGATTACGTTCGGCAGCGACCGCAGAGGATGATCCACTGCCGGCGGCTCCGGATCTGTCACGTCCAGGCAGGCGTATTTGAGATTGCCCGCCTTCATGTGGTCGTAAAGAGCTGCTTCATCGATCAGAGAGCCCCGGGCGGTGTTGACTAAGACTGCGTCTTTTTTCATGAGCTTCAGGGTCTCGGCGTTGAACATGTGATAGGTCTCGGGGATAGAGGGCGCATGAATGGAAACGATGTCGCTCCGTTTCAGCAAATCCTCGAACTCCGCCTTCTCCGCTCCCAGCTCGGCGGCCTTTTCCGCAGAGATGAAGGGGTCGTACATGAGAATATCCACGCCGAAATTGCGCATCAGCCGGATGTAGTGCTTTCCGGCCCAACCGGCGCCGACAACGCCCACGGTGATGTCAAAGAGCTCCCGGATGTTGTCCTTTCCCTCTTCCCAGCCGCCGGCCGCAATATTCTTCGACAGCCAGTAGACGTTTTTGGAAGCCGTGATGGAAAGGCCCAGCGCTGTCTCCGCAACGCCTTCTCCCAAGGGCTTAGGAGAACCGGTGACCCGGATACCCTTTTCCCACAGCTCGTCGGAAACGATGGGTTTTACGCTTCCCGCCGCATGAACCACCAGCTTTAAGTCCGGCGCTGCCGCTAAGATCTCGCCGTCGATGTGCCCGCTGCCCCAGGAGGTGATGGCCACATCTGCGCCACTAATCACCTTTTTCACCTGCTCCGGACTGGTATCGTCGGTCTCGTTGACGACCACTTCGCCGAAGGAGCGCAGTTTCTCCATGGCTTTTTCCGAAAAGAGCCTCTGCCGCATGGCATTGCTCAGAATCATTGCAATTTTCATCATCTGACATCCTTTCTTTGTCGCGGTGGTTTCATTGTATCATACGCCGTCGGTTTTGTATTTGCAGAATCGTCGGCAGTATTTACAGATTCGGTGCTTTGCATTTCTTTGAAAATGTGCTACAATAAAAGAAAAGTCCGCAAATTTCCCGCAAAGGAGCCGTCCTTCCATGGTCAACGTTTACTGGATCGCCAAATATCCGCAGATCGGAAATACTTCTCCTCACTCTCACCGGTTTTACCAGCTTCTGGTGCCCACCGGCGGAGAAGGCACGATCCTTATCGGCGAAACCCCCTACCCTGCCTTGCGGGGAACGGCACTGCTGGCCCGACCGGATATTCCTCACGGGGTGTTCTGTGAAGAAGCCTCCTCACCGGCCAAATTCATTGACATCAAGTTTTCCGTTTTAAACGAAAGCTTCGACCGGGAACTGCAGATCCTTCCGGACTGCATCCCTCTGACGGATCTGGAGACCTGTCTGTTTCAGCTGGAAAACCTCCTTCAGGAAGCCCAGCGGCAAGAAGCCTTCAGCAGCGAGGTCATCAATATGACCTTTACCATCTTTCTCATCAGCCTGATCCGCAGTTGCCGGGGCGAGAAAAGCGCTGCTGTGATCCAGTACGAAAAGGCGGAGGCCCTGACCAGCACCTATAAAGGGCTGCCTGTGTCCCAGCTTCTTGCCTATATCAACCAAAACTTCAACCGCATCATCAGCTTAGACGACCTGACCCATTTTGCCCATGTGAGCAAAACGACCCTCATCGACCTGTTCAAAGAGCTTTACGGCACTACACCCATCCGCTATCTGAACAATCTCCGGATGGAAAAAGCAAGAGAGCTTCTCGCCAATTCTGATCTGAGCATCGGCGAGATCTCGGAGCTGGTGGGGTTCCAGAGTATCCACTATTTCAGCCGCAGCTTCAAGGAACGGGAGGGCTGTACCCCTTTATGCTATCGGAAAACCCATCAGGACAGTCGCTACATCACTTTGAACAGCCGTCCGGTCTAAAACCCCTGCCGCAGCTCGGAAAGCTCTACCGGTTTTCCGGTTTTGGCGGAACGATAAATGGCGAGAATGATCTCCACCGCCCGGCTTCCCTCCTCTGCATCGATCAGAGGCAGACGATCCGACCGAATGGCGGCGACCATATCCGCCAGCTGCTCCCGATGGCATTCCGCCGCCAGGGCGGTGGGATCCCCCGCCGTCCGAACGCCGCTTTCCACCGGGTTTACCAGCAGATCCGGCGAAGCATCCAGATTCCAAGCCGTGATCCGGTCTTCCGTCAGGGTAATCCCCCCCAAGGTGCCGTTTATCTCCATCCGCCGGCTGTAACCGGGGCGGGTGGAGGTGGCGGCTTCGATGACACCCAAAGCACCGTTTTCGTATTCCAGAACGGCGGAAAGGGTGTCTTCCGCCTCGATTTTGTGAAGCAGGGTGCGGCTCCGGGCAAACACGCTCTTCACCGGCCCCATGATGCTCTGCACCAGATCCACCCCGTGGATCCCCTGATTCATCAAGGCTCCGCCGCCGTCCATGGCAAGGGTCCCCCGCCAGGAGCTTCCGGCGTAATAGGCTTCGTCCCGGTAATATTTCATGTAAATGTCCCCGCAGACCAGCCGTCCCAGCCGCCCTTCCGCCACCGCTTCCCGAATAAGACGATAATCCCTTGTGAACCGCAGCTGAGAAATGCAACAGAACTTGACGCCGGTCTTCCGACAGGTCTCCTTCACCTTCCAAAGCTGCTCCAAAGTGATGGCCATGGGTTTTTCCACCACTACATGCTTTCCGGCTTCCGCCGCTTGAACGGCCAGTTCCGCATGAGTGCCGCTGGGTGTGCAGATGCAGACGGCGTCAATGGCAGGATCCGCAAGAAGCGCTTCAACCGACGGATACGGCTTTCCTCCCTGCTCGTTCATAAAAGCCTCCGCCCGACCGGGAACCGGATCGAAAGCGCCGCCCAGCTCCGCCCCGGGGATCTCCCGAATGGCGCCTGCATGAAGCCGTGCGATCATTCCGCAGCCGATGAGTCCAAACCGTACCGTCGCTGTCATTTTCCTTCTCCTCCAAACTGTCCGGAGTAATAGGGACTGTCTTCCAAAATGCCGCCGCTGCAGCGGTAAAAATCTTTCCCCAGATGGAAAACACCCTGCTCTGCCCGGGTGAAATCTGCGCCATGACAAGGCTCATAGCCGCACATTTCCTCCCAGCGCTTATAGTTCTGGTCGCCGTTTGTTTCCACCACGCCGACCCGAATACCGGGCAGCGCTCCGATCCGGGCTGCCACGTTCTTATTCCATTCCAGCATCACCGGATTCACCGTCAGATCGGCGCAGAAGCAGGGTATGCCTCTTTGATGCGCCGCCTCAAGGATCCGGAAGGTCATGCTCAGGGTTTTGGCAATTGGCTTTAACGCCACTGCCCTGTAGCCCTGATCCATCCGGCGGACGGCGTCCGCTTCGCAGTGTGCGCTTTCATCCGCTGCCACCCGGACAGGAACATCGCTTAAATCCTCGTCGTTTTCCTCGTCCAGCGGCTCCTCCAGCAAAACGATCCGGGAAAGCGCCCCGATCTGATCCGCATGATCCAAAAACCGCAGCAGCGTGTCTCGATCCGGGTACCGCCCGTTGGCGTCCAGATAATAGGCGATGCGGCCGTTTTCCGTATAAGGAGTCTCCCGGTCTTTCGCCAGTTCATGCAGAAAGGTCAGTCGGTTTTTGTCCCATTCCAGCATCTTCCTCGGGTCATGATCCCCTTCCGGATCCGACCCGATTTTGATTTTCAAAAGGAATTCCCCGCCGTCCAAGATCTTTTCGACCGCTTCTTTTCCCATTCCGTAAGTGATCAGCGGGATCCGGCCCAGCTTCTCCTGCCGGAACGCCATGGCGCTGCGGGTGCTTTCCGGGATCAGCCCGTCAAAGCTATCGATGCCCTTTTCCCTTGCATAGAGAACCCACGCCGCAAAATCCACCGGAACCAATGCGTTCAGCGCAAAGGTCATCCGCAGATCCTGCCGTCCGGTCACCGCCCGCCCGTAAGCGAGCACCTCCGGAAGCAGCCGGTCCAGAAGCTCCTGCGGATCCTCAAACGCCATGCCTTTACAGAGGTTCACCGCATGACAGGTCATGGCGAACATCAGCGTATTCCCGCCGCTGGGGCAATTATCCGCAAATACTGCTGCATCTGACCAAAGCACGCTCTGAACGCCTAGCCCGACGCCCTCTTTGCAGTCGGAACGAAGTCGCACCACGCTCTGCCACAGCTCGTCTACATGGTTTCCTTTAAATCCGAAGGGAGCCAGAAGCGGCTCCCGGATAAACTCGGCCGATGCATCCCGGATAACGATCATTCTTTCTCCTCCGAAGGAAGATAGAGCTTCCGGGCCGCCGCTGCATAGCCTTTCGCAAAGAGATCTCCGTCAAAGCCGGGATCCGCTTCCGACAGCTCGCAAAGCCGCACCGGCACGCCGCCTTTCAGCTGAGAGGAACGTCCTGCCAGCATGATCTTGATGGATTCGGTAAAGCTCTCCACCGGCGGCATAGCTTCTTCTTTTCCGTCCAGCGCATCACAGACCCGATCCAGCATCGCACCGTAGGCGACGCCTGCGTCAATGATGGTAGCCACGGTCTTCTTGGTAGTGATAACGGTCATGGTGCTGGCCTGCCACCCATTCAGATAGATGTGATAATCGGCGGAGACGCCGTTTTTGAACCGGACGAAGTAGCTGTCGCACTGAGCGCCCTCCCAACCGGTGCGTCCTACATATGTGACGGATTCCGCACGGCTGTCCGGTCCCACCAGGCCCATCAGCGTTTCCACTGCATGGATGGCGTAGTTGAATTCGTCCACGCCGACCGTTGCGGTGATATGGACGATCTCGCCCCGCTCTTCTACCGGAAGGGCAGCAAAGGACGCCACTTCCTGGGCATAGCGGAGAGAAGAGGTGCCGTAGATCTTCGCCCCTTCCCGAGCCAGCTTCTCCGCCTCCAAGCAATCCTTCAGATTTCCGACGAAAGGCTTATCCATGAAGACCGGCTTGCCTGCTTTGATAAAAACCTTGGCATATTCCAGGTGCTTATCCCAGTTGCAGCCCTGAACAAAGCCGATGTCTACGTTCTTCGCCATCTCTTCCACGGAATCGTAACGCTTTTCGATCCCGTTCATCTGCATGAAGGCTTCCACTTCGTCGTCGCCCCGGAAGCTGTCGTTATATACCGCCGTATAGTGGGCCCGGTCGCCCTTGTTCAGATACCTCGAAAACGCCAGCGGGTGGGACGTATCCAAGTTTACAACACCGATTCGATACATGATGATCACTCCTTGTCATTTGGCTCGCCTTCTCTTCGAACCGGCGGCCGTTATCCTCATTATAGCGATCTTCTCATGAAAAGTCTTTGCAGGATCGACAAAAAAATTTGAAGATTCTTCGGAAAATCCCCTTTTAAATATACAAAAACAGAAGATTTGCAGTTGACATTTTAGCAAGATATGCTATAATATCCACAATAACGCTGCACTTCAGCCGATTTGTTGCTATAAGGAGGGCCCTACATGAATCAAGCCTATTCTGCGGCTGTTGCCCAGGGGATTTCCTGGATCAACGGACAGATGCTCACCTTTGACGGAGGAACCTATGGGATCTACGAACGGATCCGCATCGACGAACACCTGCGGACCTGCTGGGTCCGCCCGGACTGCAACACCGAATATCTCCGGGTGCTGCAGATGCAGAAGAAACGGACCGGCTCCGACGAATTTGACTCCCTTGCGGAAAAAATCCTCCGCTGGCTCATAAAAACGCAGGACACCTCTCCCACTTCCATCTGGAAAGGCGCCTTCCCCTTTTATGTCATTGACGGAACCATCCGCGGCCTTGCCAACAGTGAAGCAGTCTATCAGAACGACAACGGGAAGATCTTAAACGCCCTCTGCCAGATGTACGAAAACAATCCCGATCCCCGCTTTCTCACCATCGCCCGTCCGTTGGCCGACTATTGGTGCAGCCGCCAGCGGGAATCCGGCCTTTTCGGCATGGACGACTCCCGCTGCGTCAATCGGGTGGCGGAAGGCCCCTGCTTCATCCTCTGGCCGGCAGTCGGGCTTTTCCGGCTCTGGAAGCTGACGAAGGAAGAACGCTATTACCACTGCGCCGAAAAAGCCATGACAGCACTGGAGCAGCACATCCTTCCAAACGCCGCACCACCTATGAAGTGATGCACGGGGAAGACTGGCGGCCTGTTTCTTCAGAAACCGCCATGGCGTTTTATGCCTTCGGTACGGCCTATGAGGTCACCGGTTCCGACCATTACCGGGAGCTTACCGAGCGCAGCGGCGCTTTTCTCCTGCAGCTACAGCACGAAAGCGGAGCCATTTTGAACTGCAACGAAAGCTGCATGGACTGTGCCCTCCAGACCAACCCGGATCTGGCGGATCTGGTCTACACCCAGGGCTTCGCTCTTCAGGCGTTCAATCAGGTTTACCGGCTTACGAAAGATCCCAAATGGCACCAGGCGGCCGTGAAGCTGGCAGATTTTCTCGTTTCCATCCAGTGCAGCGGCGAGTTTCCCCTCTGGGACGGCGGTTGGCGGGGTTCCTATAACGTGAAGACCCACACATGGGATGGCCGCGCCAATCAGAACAATCAGATTGATGAAGGCGGAATGTATTCCGTTTATACCGGCTGGTGCTGCACTAACATCCTTTATGGCCTGCAGGAGCTGCTGGAAACAGAAGAATAACAAAAGGCGTCCTCTTACGAAAAAAGAGGGCGCTGCTTTTCTTTTTTACGGAACCGTGGTATACTGATAAAGTAGAAATGTGTCTCTGAAAGAATCCAAAAGGAGGATCCCTTATGAATCTGCCGGAAGAGCTGCTTCGCCGTGCGGAAGCCATCGGCCCCGTCATTACCGCCCATCGCCGCCATCTCCATCAGTTCCCCGAAACAGGCCCGGACCTGCCGAACACCGTTGCCTATGTCCGGGAACAACTGGAAGCGTTGGGGTACGCCCCGAAAGAGCTGGGCGGCGGACTGGTCGCCGACCTGCCCGGAAAAGACACCGGCCGCTGCCTTCTGCTCCGGGCGGACATGGATGCTTTGCGGATCCGGGAGGAAAGCGGCCTTCCCTTTGCTTCGGAAAACGGAGAAATGCATGCCTGCGGGCACGATATGCACACAGCCATGCTGCTGGGAGCCGCCCAACTTTTGCAGGAATACCGCTCGGAATTAAACGGAACGGTTCGGCTGGTGTTCCAGCCCGATGAGGAGGGTTTCACCGGAGCCAAAACTATGTTGGCTGCCGGCGTACTGGAAGGCTCTCCCCGTCCTCAGGCCGGCTTCGCCCTTCATGTGAACTCCGGGACCCCTTCGGGGCTCCTCATTTGCGGCAGCGGCACCTTCATGGCCGGCTGCACCCTGTTCCGCATCACTGCCCACGGAGTAGGATGCCACGGCGCCATGCCGGAAACGGGGGTCGATCCCATCAACATCGCTGCCCACATCTATCTCTCCCTGCAGGAAATCGTTTCCCGGGAGTTTGCTGCAAAGGCCCCGCTG
>USLH01000044.1 GCA_900555435.1 uncultured Oscillospiraceae bacterium
CTCCCCTCCTGTAGCCCCACTTCCGGATAATCCATCCGGCAGGCAGCGCCATCAGAAAGTAGGCACCATAGACAGCAGCCTGCGTCAGGGCCGACATTGCCTTGCTGATATGGAACGACTCCTGGAAATGCGGATTCAGCACCTCGAGGATGCCATGGGCAAAGCCCCACATGAAGAAGAGGCTGCTGATGATCAGGCCGTAGCGCTGGACGTTTCCGTAGAAGATGCCGCTCCAGCCGAAAAGGAACTGGGAGGTGCGGGGGTTTCCGAGGATCGCCAGCAGCCCCGGAACCAGCAGTACTGCGGACAGCAAAAGACCCATCACCGCTTCCAGCGCCAGCAGCAGGAAGGTCCTGAAGCTTAAATAGAAGCCTTTCGGATCGTTCCGGTCGTAGACTGCCCGGACGATGAAATAGATCACGCAGAAGACCACTTCTCCGAAGAAGAAATAGTAGTTGACCACGGCGCAAAGCCCTACCGCAAGGGCGAAAGCCCCCCGGCGCTTATTGATCACGAACTCCTCCATGCCGATCAGCAGCAGGGGAAAGAAGGCGATGACCTCATGGAAGTGGTTGAAGAAGATGTTATAGATGCTGTAGCCGGAAAAAGCGTAGAGCAGCGACCCGATGACCGCATAGTTCCCATTTTTCACGAACCGCCGCAGATAGGCGTAGGAAGTCACCGCCGCCGTCCCGAACTTCAGCATCAGAAGGGGCGCCATCAGATAGGGCACGGCCTTGCTTGGGAACAGCAAGGTCAGCCAGAAGTAAGGGCTCCCCAACAGGTAGAACGCATAGGAGCCCACGAAATTAGCGCCCAGATCTGTGTACCAGTTCCATAAAACGTTTCCCGACCGGATGGCGTCGTGGGTCATTTTGTAAAAGGGGATCTGCTGGACATTGAAGTCCCCGTAATAGATGAAGTAGCCCTTATCCCAGATCAGGAATGGCAGGAAGAAAAGAAAGCTCGTCAGCAATCCCAATCCGAAGACCTTAGCGTATTGACGAAGCGAATTTTTACGGTCGGCGTTCAATTCGTTCACTCCTATGTTTTGTTTGTCCTGCTTTTAACAGGCGGATCGTTTCATTCCTGAAAACCATGCTCTGCACTTTTACGAGAGCAAAAGGTTTTGAGGTTATTACAGCGCATCCGCCCAAAATCTGACGATTTTGGCGAACGGTGAAACCGCCGCAGCTTTGCCGAAGGCAAAGTCGGATGCGCTACAATGTTCTTCAATGTGGGCGGAATGCCCCGTTCTATGCCGGGCACAGAAGGCAATTGTTTGAAAAACAATTGCCTTTGAGGTTATTATACCATACCTTTCCTAATTTTGAAATGGACTTTCTGCATTCTTTTTGGTAAAATAAAAGAAAAACCATAAAAAGGAAGCGACCGTATGAACAACAGCTTTTACGCCCTCGTCCTGCGGATGAAGCACATCGACCGCTGGGGGCTGATGCGCAATACCTTCAGCGACAATCTGGCGGAGCATAGCCTGGACACCGCCGTGCTGGCCCACGCTTTGTGCCTCATCGGAAACGAGTATTTCGGGAAGGAGCTGGACGCAGAACGCTGTGCCGTTTTAGCCCTCTTCCACGATGCCGGGGAGATCATCACCGGGGATATGCCCACCCCCATCAAGTACCGCAGCGAAGCCCTCCGGAGCCTTTATCGGGAGGTGGAGGAGTCCGCCGAAGCGGAACTGGTCAGCCGACTCCCTGAAAAACTCCGTCCCCACTACAGCGCCATTTTTTCCATGGAGGAAGACGCCGGCCTGCGCCCTTATGTCAAAGCAGCGGACAAGCTCTCCGCCTACATCAAGTGCCTGCAGGAGACCCAGTCGGGGAACCGGGAGTTTTCCCACGCCTTGGCCTGTCAGGAAAAAGCCCTTCGGGAGCTGCACCTCCCGGAAGTCGATTTCTTCTTTGAAACCTGCATCCCCGCCTTCTCCCAGAACCTGGATGCGGCGTATACGGAGGAGAAAAACTAGAATTCTCCGAAGTTTTCCGGTTACAGCGAGACTTTGAAAAAATGCAGGTGTGTGAAGGCTTAAGGTTTTTCAACACGATTAGAAAAGATTCCGAATATGCGAAAAGGGAGGCAGATTTCTCTGCCTCCCTAATAAATCGGGAATGGATTAGCCTTCCTCTTTCATCTTCGCAAAGCACTCGCTGCAGTAAACAGGGCGATCCTCGCGGGGTTTGAAGGGAACCTTCGCCTCACGGCCGCAGGAAGCGCAAGTAGCGGTGAACATCTCTCTCTGAGCCTTGGTGTTGTTTTTGCGAGCGTTACGGCACTCTTTGCAGCGCTGGGGCTCGTTCTCGAAGCCTCTCTCTGCGTAGAATTCCTGCTCGCCGGCGGTGAACACGAACTCCTGGCCGCACTCTTTGCACTTCAGGGTTTTGTCTTGGAACATGATAAAATACCTCGCTTAGGATAAATTTTTTTGCCCGCAGACGGATTTGCACCGCCACCTTTGTCTCTGCAACGCTCTGCGATTAAGCTATTTGGGGCAGATGATGGAGCGGACGTGAAAATCACGCCCGATGAATGGATTTCAGTTTCCTCCGGACACGCTGCAGAGCATTGTCAACGGACTTCAGCGAGATATGCAGGGACTCTGCGATGGTGTTCCGATCGCAGCCGCCAAGATGGGAAAAGAGAACCTTCCGCTCTAAGGGGGAGAGTACGTTGTTCACATCTCCTAAGACTGCCGCGAAGCTTTCCTTTTCGATGAAGATCTTTTCCGGGGTCAACCCGTCGGAGCTTTCGCCGATCTCATCCAAGGAGATGCTGTTGTTTAAGATGCCGGCCTTTTTGCTGGAGTTTTTTTCCACAGCCTTCAGCATTCGGTTGCGGATGCAAACCGATGCATATGAGCTGAATTGGGCAGCAGACGCCAAATCGTATGTCCGAACCGCATCCAAGAAGCCGATGGAACCTTCCTGGATCAAATCATCGGGATCCAGCACACTGCGAAACTGATACGCATAACGGTTAATCAAAGGGATATATCTGGACAGCAAAACCGCCGCCGCATCTCCATCTCCCGCCCGATACAGCGCAAGCAGCGCCTGATCCGAACGAGGTTTTGAAGAGTCGGGGAACGTTTTTTCCATGCCAAATGTCACCTGAATTCCATGCGTTAGAAATATCATACTCTATTTTTTTAAAATTGTCAAGAGTTTTTATGAGATTTCTGAAATTTCTCTTGATTTCTTTTGGGAAAAATTATATACTTAGTACAAGCATTATCTTTTTTGATAAAACGTGTATTTTTTACGGAATCCGACCGATTCCGGCAAATTTCATGGAGAGAAAGGGGACTTTTTATGATATGTCCACACTGCGGTCAGGAAGTAACCGGCGCTTTCTGCAGCCAATGCGGTGCTCCTGCGCCAAAGCCTGCCGGATTTCAGCAATTTTCCGCCCCGCCGGAGAAACAGGCAAACGACCACAAAGCGATCCTCTGGATCTTTATCATCGGGGCAATCGTATTCGGAGGGCTGTTCCTGCTGGGATTTCTTGCTACCCTTTTTTCTTCGCTGATCCCCCTGCTTTTGGAAGAGGGGTTCGGGCACTATCTGTCTTATCTGTAAATGCAAAGCCGTTTCCCGTCCGGAGGCGGCTTTTTTGCAAAATAAAAAGAGGGCGAATCGCTTCACCCTCTCAAACATTTACGGAACCGAAAAAGGAGCCAGTCACACATAGTGCAGTCCTTTCCGGAGACTGCGTAGAAACTCCTGCGCCATATCCGCAGCATTATATGCGTGCCTGTCACAAAGAAAAGTTTTCAAGCAGAATCACTATACCACATTTCCCCGCAAAAAGCAAGCCTTTTTGCCGCCTTATTTTTCCAGCGCCGCCCGGTAATTCATATAATCAGCATAGAGCTTCGCCGCAGACGGATGGCCGGCAAAAGCGGAAGAGCCGGGCTTGCTGAACAGGCCGGGATACTCATAGATGAGGATCTCCTCCACATAGGGAGAGACCGCCTCCAGCTGCTTTTGAAGCCGTTCGAAAGGGGCGGGCAGCAGGGCGGAATGGTAGACTTCGCCTTCAAACTGGAACGCCTCCACGTCAGCCCACAGCTTGGAACGGCCCGCTTTGTCGTGAACCCGCTTCAGTGCTTCATAGAAGCCGGCGCTTTCCTCAACCTTGGTCTTCTGGACGCCGATCTCGTCCTGATATGCAACGAAGTCGATGTCCAGCCCCTCCAGATCCCGGACGTACGGATCGTCGGCGATGACGTCCCGGGTGCCGTAAGGCCCGATCAGGGTCTTGAAGTGTGCGCCCATCTTATGGACTTCCGCAGAAGAAAGGTTGACATAATTGACGAACTCCTTGGACATATGGCCGCCGATCCACGTTTCGTCGGGATAGTACCAGCCGTAGAAGCTCTTGTGATGGCCATAGAGCGCCGCCAGCTCGTTGATAGCCTGGAGCATCCGGGCAAGGATCTTCTTGTCGGTCATATTTTCGATGGGCTTGGTCCAGTCGCCGTAAAAACCAGTGCCGATGAAAACCTTCAGATCCAGTTTATCCGCTTCGTCCAGCAGGACTTCGATGGGATTGGCACAGCCGATCTTCCATTCGGGAAAAATATCGGTTTTAAAATACGCCTTGTCGTACAGGGCAGTGGCCATGAGCACCACATATTTGAGCCCCGCTTCCTTCATTTCCCGGAGCTTCAGCCGCCACTGCTCCTCGGTAAAGGCGGTGATGGTTTCGTTCCAGTATTTTCCTTCGGCGGTGTTGTGATGCAGGAATTCAAACCAGCTTCCGGTGATGGGTTTGGTGTAGACCATATGTGCTTCCTCCTCTTATTTGCTTTCAGACGCATCCCTCAGCTTCATGCCTAAGGCTGCATCGTCGGTGATGATGGTATCGACGCCCAAATCGAGCATCCGGTCGATGTCCGCTTCCTCGTCCGGCGTCCAGACATTGACGGCAATGCCCATGCGATGAGCTTTTTCCACCAGCTCCTCATTCACCAACGGATACCACGCATGGAGGGCATCAAAATGATTTGCCGCCGCATAATCCGCCAGATCCGGGATCTTCCAGCCAAGGGTGGAATAATAAAGGGCGCCTACAGGAATCTGGGGGTAGCGCTTTTTGATGTTTGCCAAATAGGGATGGTGGAAGGAGGAAATGATGCAGCGATCCTCCATATGGTACTGCCGGAGCAGCTCCACCACTCGGTCTTCCACCCCGTTGATGAAGCCCTGAGCCGTTTTCAGCTCTACGTTTAAGATCATGGAATTGCCCTGCATCAGCTCCAGAAGTTCCTCCAGCGTGGGGACCTTTTCGTCCTTGTATTCTTCGGAATAATAAGCGCCGGCGCTGTGCTTCCGGATCTCCTCAAAGGTGTGGTCGTAGATAGAGCCGCTTAAGCCCGGCACTGTCCGACCGAACTTGTCGTCGTGGTGGATGATAAGGGATCCGTCCGCAAGGAGGGCCACGTCCGTTTCGATGCCGTCGGCGTGAAGCTCGATGGCCCGCCGGAAGGCCGCCATTGTATTTTCCGGGCGCTCGGAGCAGGCGCCCCGATGCGCTTGAATTTTCGTCATATTTTTGCCTCTTTTCGGTTGCATTTTCTTCATTATAACGGACTTTTCCTTTCAATACAACAAATCTGCCGAAAAACCGCAAATGCAGACCAGTCTTTTCCTGCATTCCGCCCGCTTGGGGAAAATTACCGGAAAAAGGGAGCTTTTTACTTGACAAAGGAAGGCGGGACTGGTATAATTATTCTGTTACTGGCATAAGTCTGTGACGATCCTTGCTCCGGACCCAAACGTTTCGGGGCCATATGTCCAAAAGGAGGTGCTTTTAATGGCAAAAGCAAACGAGAAATACGAGGCAATGGTGGTGTTCAGCACCAAGCAGGGCGAAGATGCAATCAAGGCTCTGGTTGAGAAGTTCTCTGACATCATCAAGGAAAACGGCACCCTCGAGTCTGTTGACGAGTGGGGCAAGCGTGTTCTGGCCTACGAGATCAGCGATGAGACCGAAGGCTACTATGTGCTGTACAACTTTGACAGCGTTCCTTCCTTCCCCATGGAGCTTGAAAGACGGCTGAACATTACCGACGGCATTCTGCGTTCTCTGGTCGTTACCAGAGTGTAAGGAGGATCTGCTATGCTGAACCGTGTGATCCTGATGGGACGGCTGGTGGCCGACCCTGAACTGAGACAGACCGGCAGCGGCGTTTCCGTAGCGACCTTCCGGGTGGCAGTTGACCGCAACTACCAGCCCAAGGGCAGTGCGGAAAGACAGGCGGACTTCATTCCCTGTGTAGCATGGCGTCAAACAGCTGAGTTTATCAGCAAATACTTCGCAAAGGGCCGCATGATTGCGGTGGAGGGCAGCCTCCAGTCCCGGAACTACGAGGACAAGACCGGAGCGAAGCGGACGGCCTACGAGGTCATGGTCGATCAGGCCTATTTCGCCGACAGCAAACCGAACGGCGGCATGGCCAACGACCGCAGCGGCATCCCCTTCCCCACCGAACCCCCTCAGTTTGAGGAGCCTCAGAGAGGCGGAAGCCTTTCCGTAGGCGACTTCGGAAAGTTCGAGGAAGTGGATACGGACGACGGCGACCTGCCGTTCTGAGCCGATTTTAAGCATATCGTAAAGGAGGAACTCCATCATGATGGATCGTAATAATCG
Organism: uncultured Oscillospiraceae bacterium; assembly: GCA_900555435.1. Taxonomy (GTDB): domain Bacteria; phylum Bacillota; class Clostridia; order Oscillospirales; family Ruminococcaceae; genus Merdivicinus. The sequence goes on from USLH01000044.1 coordinate 6,676, forward strand.
CGGCGGCCGCAAGCCCCGCAGAAAAGTCTGCGCATTCTGCGTCGACAAAGTGGAGAACATCGACTACAAGACCATCGGCAAGTACAGCCGGAAGGTTCTTTCCGAGCGGGCGAAGATCATTCCCCGCCGTGTGACCGGCACCTGCGCCCGTCATCAGCGTCAGCTGACCGTGGCTGTGAAGCGTGCTCGCCACATCGCTCTCCTGCCCTTCGTGAACGACTAAGGCACGGATTTCTCAAACTGCCGCAGGCTTTTCGTCTGCGGCGGTTTTCTTTTACACATAAAAACGCCCCTCCGCCCGGAATGGTTCCGAGCGGAGGGGCGTTTTGTTTTATTGTTTCCGCTTCTTCTGCAGATATACGATCAGCAAAGCGATGTTCCCAAGCAGCGACACGCCGGAAAGGCACAGCCCCGCCGTTGCTAACCCCTTCGAGGTATTAAGCTCCGTCTGCTGGGTGCTGTTGACCGCCGCCATAGTCTGGATGCTTTCGTCGGTCTCCTGTTTGCCGGTGTTCATCTGCTCCCGAAGGGATTGAAGCTCCGTCCGCAGGGCTTCGATCTCCTGCTCCAGCGTGCTCTGGACTTCGTCGAGATTCTTCTGCAGGGCAGCGTCCGCCGCTTCGTAGGCTTTCGTCAAAGTCTCCACCGCCGCTTTCAGCTCTGCGGAATTAGCGGCGTCGCCATCGGCAATCGCTTTTTGAAGCGCTTCAATGGCTTCGTTCAGCTTCGTCTGCGCCGCAGCCACGGCCGCCTGCAGGTTCGCACCGGCTTCTTTTTCCGAAGCGGCAAGCCGGTCGGAAAAATCCAACTGCAAAAACGCATCCGCCGCCCCGTAGGCTTCCGTCAGCTCGCTGACCGCCTTCTGCAGATTGTCGGCACTATTCTGATCGCCGGACTCAATCATCCGGGTCAGATATTCGATCGCCTGATCCAGATTTGTCTGCACCCGCTCGATGGAGCGCTGCAAAGCGGCATCCACCGCCGACAGGGTTTCATCCAGTTTCGCCACCTTTTCAGAAAGCGTCGAAAGATCCGCTTTAATCAGATCGTCCGCCGTTTTGTAAGCGTTTGACAGCTCCGTGATGGCCTTTTTCAGCTCTTCCGCACTGGCCTGGTCGCCTTCCAGGATCAATCGGGTCAGGTCTTCCACCGCCTGATCAAGGTTTGCTTGAACCTGATCAATAGCAACCTTCAGCGCATCATCGGCGTCCTTCATCTTCGCTTTCAGCTCGCTCAGATCCGCTTCCAGATCCGCCTTCAGCAGGGCGTCCGCCTCTTTATAAGCGGCGGTCACTTCGGCGATTGCCTGAGCGATGGCTTCGGACTGCCCCTCTTCGATGGCGGTTTTCAGTGCTGCGATAGACGCTTCCAGCTTAGCGCCGGCTTCGTCGATCATCTTCTGGACCTGCTCCTCACTTACGGTGGAGATGACCAATATCTCATTGGAATCAATACTGGAAAGCCTGTTGGTGCCTTGGGTCACGACGATATACATCGCACTGGGGGGATTGAACGTGACCATGTACTCTGTCACATCTGCATCGGTCCAGCCGACGTATTCCCGCTTGCCCTGATCCGTCCGGTAGATATAGTACTGATCGATCGCCGTGCGGCCTTCCTTTTCCTCCGGCTTGCTCCAGAAAAGGCGGACTTTTCCGGCTTCATCCGTAGCTGCATACTGCAGGTCGTTGACGCAGGGAGGAGGGGCTGCGGTGCCTTTGACCGCATACCCGACAAAGGGGACATCCTTGAACAGCCCGTCACTGGGATCCGTCTTCCAGCCGATCAGCTGCCAGCTAAACCTGTAATCCGTCTGGTTGCTCTGCAGGTTCTGCACGGAGCCGCTGGTCAGGGTGGTGGTGACTTTTGCTTCAGACACGCCTCTGCTCCTCAAGGAGCTCAAGCTGGTGCTGACCCCGACTGAAGCGCCGAAGCCCGCAAAGCTCCCGCCCACCGACAGGGACATATTGACCGAAACGCTGTCGCTGGCGGTTTTAGAGCGTTCCGTCCCGATGGAAGTGCTGTACGCCAGCTGGGAGGTGCCGCCGGAATGAGACAGCTCCATCCACACGTCGCCCTTGCTCATATGGAAGCCGTTGGAATAAGCGGAAACATCCGACGCATAAGAAAAGGGGTTGCCTTCGTTGTTCAGGTAATACTTCTTTAACAGGGCGCCGTCGTTCTTCCCCATCACATCCAGATAATAGGACGAGTAGCCCTCGACTCCTGCGCCGTACTTTGCGTTGTAAGCTGCGGCAAATTCGTCGTACTGCTCCATGGACAGGGAGGTCAGCACCGGATACTGGGGCACGGACATAACCAAGCCGCAGGTCTCGTAAACGGGCTTTCCATTTATGTCCGTTCCTGTTAAAATATCGTAGCAATAGAGATAAACCAACGTCCGCCGGACGATGACCTGATTGTGGTCGTTTGCTTCAAAGGAGGTGGTATACTCCGTGGTCAGGGATTCGGTAAACGCATTGGAAATGCTGCCGCTGATGGTGGTGCTGACTTCCGTTTTTACCGCCGGGGTGGAAAATTCCGCCGAGATCCCAAGGCCATAAGAGAATTCCGAGCCGGAGGTCGTGGATTGGGTATAGCTTTCGGAGTAGCTGTAAACCGTGGAACTGTTCCCGGCGCCTAAATCGGAGTAGTAGGGTGCTGCCTGCAGGAACGCAACCACGTTAGGGTCGGTGTAAGCGGCTTGAGTGCTGTTGTAGCGGGCAATGATGCTGTCGTCGTCAACATCCACTGCGGCAAAGGTATAGCCTGCAGTCGCTTCCGAAGCAACGTTCAAATAATACGGATTAACCTCCAGCTTCCAGCTGCCCGAATCGTCCTTCCGCATGGAAACTTTCCGGAAATAATACTGGCTGTTCTTGTCGGTCTTGAAGCCGACAACCATCTCGATGCTTTCTTTTCCGGAATTACTGCCGTAGAAGTTGCCGACTGCCGCATCCAAAATGAAAACCTCGTTGACGTCGGTGCCGTTGCAGCTGGTCACAAGGAAGTTGAAGGCAAAGTTCTGATCGTTCTGTTTCTTGCTGTCGGTCTGATCCATGGATGTGGAGGAAGACACCCGCTCTAACACATACCCTCCTGCAACAAACCGGCTTTGATAGACATAGCCGTTGATGAACACATACGGATTGCTGTTGATCCCGTCGAAATGGGCGATCTCCACGGACAACTGCTGCCAGGCGGTCTCATTATCCCGCAGGCTGTCGCCTGAGCTGATGGCGGAAACGTTCGCTCCTTTGAGCCTGGCGCCATTGTTGCTGCTGAACCAGTAGAATTTATCCGTGAACCGGTAAATGGAATAACCCAGCGAGCCTTTCTCAAACTGGATCGAATCCGAGCTGGAGGTCTCTGCCAAAAAGCCTGCCACAACAATCTCCATTACGCCGTCGCCGTCTATATCTCCGATGGCGACGTTCGACGCCGTAATCGTACAGTCGTTTTCCCCCATAATGGCGATCCCCCGGTTCTGCACCTTCAGTTCTCCGATGCCGCTCGTCCCTTTCTGCCCGGTGGCTACGGCGAGGGTCGGAGTAGAAGCCAGATAGAGAGTGCTGTCGGCGTTCAGATAGTCCTTCGCGATGTCGCCGGCTCCGGAAACGATGACCAGCTCATCGATGCCGTCTTTGTTCAGGTCGCCGCTTTTCATGGCAACCTGCAGCTTGTTGCCCGGATCCCAGGAGGATTTCAAGCTGCTCTTCATGTAGGTGGGGTTAAAAAGCTCGTTGCGGGAACGGGTCACCGAAACGTTGACGGGATCTTTCCAGTTCGTACCGTCAAAGACGATCTCTTTCAGGCCGAGGTCGCCGCTTCCCCGGAAAATGCCGTCGTAGATTACCAAGGAATCCCGTCCGTCTCCGTTATAGTCGCCGGCGGTGATGGAAAAGAAGTTGTTGGCGTCCACGGTGTCCAGCTTTGTAGCGACCCAGCCCATGTAACCGTCATCGAGCACATAGGTCTTAAGCAGTCTCTTGCTTTCCAAATTGTAGATAAAAACGTGCAGGGCGCCGTTGCTGTTATTCGCATTCGGCTTAAAGCCCATCACTGCAATGCAATCTTTCTTGCCGCAGCCGGTGGGGTCGAAGCCGACGCTCTGCACGAATTTCAAACCGGAAAGATCAAGTCCCACTGCCGTAGTAAACCGTAAGGAATCCGACAGCTTATACGTCCCCGTAAGACCGTTCGGGGTGTTGATAAAAAGCTCGCTCTTTTCCAGAAGGGTGATATTTCCTTCCGTCCCGTAAGGGGTCACCACGCCGTCCGGAACTTTCGGGATGTCCTCCTCCATCCGCTTGATGATCTCGCTGACGGGGGTTTCCGGTTGATCGATAAAAGGCGGGATCACTATCGTGATATCTTCCGCATTCACCAAAGACGGGAAAAGTCCCACCACCATACAGATGGTCAGGAAAACGCTTAAAATTCGCTTGTTCATAAGGCTCCCTCCGGTCTCGTCAAAGAAAAGTCGTATTTCATCTCCAAAAACTGAAACAGCTGCTGCATCACTTCCGTCGCCATAGCTTTCACGTCAAGCCCCGCAAGGAAGGCAAGCACCTTTTCCTGCTCCTCCTCCGGCACCCGGTACACCCGCATGGCCGCCGTCAGGAACCGCTCCAGCTTCCGCTCCAAAGGAAAATGAATGTCACACTTCTTGGCCATATAGCTCCGCATCAGTCCCGATGTACCAATCTCCATTTCGTAAAAGTCGCTTTCGCTGTAATCCGGGAAATAGGAGCCGAAGATCTTTTTCAATTCCATTGTCGTATGGATGTAAATGTATTCCGACGTATCGGGCTGCGTGTAGGATTCAATGTAAATCTCCCGCAGGTACTCGTTTAATTCCGTCAGTGTCAACTGAATCGCCGTTTCCACCGCATAGGCATACACCGGCGGCAGCCCGTTTCCCACATTGCTCCGGGCGATGCCGAACTGTCCGCTGAACATGGTCTCCGCCAGCTCCAGCAAAATGCTGTCCTTTGTGTGGAACAGGTTCTGGTAGCTGCCCCGGGTCACCCCTGCTTCCTCTACGATCTGACTCACCGAGGTTTCCTTGTATCCCTGCTCCAGAAACAGCCGGACGCAAACGGACAGGATCTTCCTCTTGGTTTCCATCCCGTCTTTCCTCATCTGAAAACGATCACCGCACTTTCATTCTAATATGCATATCAATTATAAACTATGATATTCATGAAAGCAAGGTGTTTTTTAAAAAATCGACAGAAATGACAATCGGTTTGACATTCTTTTATAACATTCGTCGATTTTATACCTAAAACCATCCGCAAAAAAGGGAAGGCGCCTGCCTTCCCTTCACATTTTTCTTCTTATGCCGGATCCGCCGCGCCGCCTAAGGCTTTTACCGCCCGGAAGATCGCCTCTCGCTGAACCTCCGGTTCATCCAGCTCCGCCGCAATGGCAAGCTCCTCCATCGCATCAGACAAAACGAGCCGGTCCGGCGCATCCGGCCGCACCGCCAGCATCCGCCGCCGCTGCTCCGCTCTCACCGCTTCCTTTTGGGTCAGCAGCGCTTCCGCAAGCTTCTCCCCCGGCCGCAGACCGGTGTATTCGATGGAGATCTCTTTCCCAGAATCGGCGATGAGCTTCTCCGCCAGCTGCAGAATGGAAACCGGCTCCCCCATGTCCAGCACGAAAAGTTCTCCGCCCATCCCTTCCAAAGCCGCACGAAGCACCAGCGACACCGCCTCCGGGATGGTCATGAAGTACCGGGTCATCCCCGGATCCGTCACCCGCACCGGCCCGCCTGCTGCGATCTGCTGCAGGAAAAGCGGCACCACCGATCCGGCGGACCCCAGCACGTTCCCGAACCGCACCGCTATACAGGCGGTCTCCCCCCAGGAAAGCCGGGTCAGCTGCTCCGCCAGAAATTTGGTTGCACCCATGACGCTGGAGGGACAGACTGCCTTGTCCGTGGAGATCAGCAGGACTTTTTCCGCCCCGGCACTGCAGGCGGCTTCCAGTACGTTCCGGGTGCCGAAGACGTTATTCTTGATGGCCTCTCCGGGACAGGCTTCCATCAGCGGGACGTGCTTGTGGGCGGCGGCGTGAAAAACGAGCTCCGGCCGCAGCCGGGAAAACACCTGCCCCATCCGCCGCCGGTCCCGAATGGAGCCGATCTCCACCCGGAACGGACAGCCCTTCAGCTCCGAGGCAAGGGCGTAGGCTCCGTTTTCGTTCACATCCAGCGCCACCAGCTCTTTCACATCTGCCCCGGCAATCTGCCGGCAAAGCTCCGACCCGATGGAACCGCCTCCTCCGGTGACCAGCACCCGCTTCCCCGCCAACAGCTCCTGCGGCAAAGGCAAGCGGATCTCCTCCCGAGAAAGCAGCTGCACATAATCCATAAGAGGCCCTCTTTTCAAAAGAAAAATTCCGGCTCCGCAAAAACCGGAACCGGAATTTATTGTACCACATTTTCAAGAGAATGACCAGAGGGTCACGCCAGCTTTTTCTGCTCCCGCTCAGAAAGCCGCAGCAGCAGGTATCCCACCGCAAAGAGCAGGATCAGCCCCAGGATGCCGTAATTGGACGCCCCGAAGACCGATGCGCAGAAGGAAAGGATCAGCGGCCCTAAGAAATCGGCGAACTTCCCGAAGATGTCAAAGAAACCGAAATATTCGTTGGACTCCTCTTTGGGGATCAGCTTGCCGAAGTGAGAACGGGACAGCGCCTGAATGCCGCCCTGGCACATACCCACGACCACCGCCAGCGCCCAGAACTCCCAAGCCTTGTCCAGCTGGAAGCCAAAGACGCAGATGCCTGCATAGGCCACAACGAAAATCTTGATGAGTCTCAAGGGCCCGTATTTCTGCGCCAGTTTGCCGCTCCAGATGGCGCAGGGGAACGCCACGAACTGGGTCAGCAGCAGCGCTAAGATCATCTGGGTGGAATCGATGCCCACCTCATTCCCGTAAGTGGTCGCCATGGAAATGATGGTGTACACGCCGTCGATGTAGCAGAAGTAAGCGAGGATGTAGAAGAGCAGATCCTTCCGCTGACGGATCTTCCCGAAGGTGCGCCCCAACCGCCGGAACGCATCCCCCACCTTGCCCTTCCGGTCTTCCAGACAGTGGGTCTGCTTCACATTCTTTAAAAGGGGCAGGGTCAGCAGCAGCCACCAGATCCCGGTGATGAGGAAGGAAAGCTGGGTCGCCAGCACCGTGGACATCCCGAAGGGCTTTGTAAAAATCAACACGATGCCCAGAATAAAGGGCACGCAGCTGCCGATGTACCCCCACGCAAAGCCATGGGAGGAAACCATATCCATCTTCTCATCGGTGGTCACGTCAGTGAGCATGGAGTCATAAAAGACGTTGCAGGCGGAATATCCCACCCTTGCCACAACAAAAAGACAGAGGAACGCCTTCCATTCCGTCACGGCGGACAGTGAGAAAAGCCCTGCCAGGCCTACCATCAAAAACAACAGGAACAGCTTCTTTTTCATGCCGCTGTAATCCGCCAGCGCCCCCAGGATCGGCGACAGAATCGCTAAGATCAGCACGGTAATGGAGGTGATGTTCCCCCAGACCACCGTGGACTGCGCCGCAGAGATCCCCGCACTGTCGGTCAATCCGTGAAAGAAGATCGGGATCGTGGTCGAGATCAGCATGGTAAACGCCGAGTTCGCCACATCGTAAAGGATCCAGCTTTTCTCGCCTTTGGTGAGTTTTTCAGACGCCATGTCGCATCCTCCTGTGAATTTACTTTGAACGCATCTTTAATTTTACAAGAAATCACTTTCTTTGTAAAGCATTTTTGGGTATAATAAAAGAAAAAAAGTTTCACAAATCCAAACGGATTCTTTTAGGAGGCAAGAGAAAATGGCTGATTATCTGACTCACGACCTTCTGGGAAGCGAAGTGATCCAGTCTTCCCGAGGCGCCGTCCACGCCCGACTCACCGAATATCCGGAAGCCTTCCGCTGGGGATGTCAGGGGCCGGATCCCTTTTTCTACCGCCGGCTCTGGGAGGGCGGCGGCCCTTACCACCCGCTGGCGAACCGGATGCATGAGGAAGATACAGCAGGGCTTTTCTACGCCATGGCCCGCTATGCCATAGAGCAGTCCGGCTGGGAACGGGAGGTCTGCACGGCCTATTTAGACGGTTTCCTCTGCCACTATTCCTTGGACAGCGAGATCCACCCCTACGTCTACTTCCTGCAGGGAAAGGGTGAGTCCCGGAACCCCGGAGTCACCTGCGGCACCGTCCACGGACAGGTGGAAACAGACATTGATATTGCCCTTTACAGCCTTCGGGGCGGCCGACACATCTCCGACTTCCACCCCGGCGACGAGCACCATCTCCCCGCCCTCCAGAAGGAAGCCATCGCCGCCATGCTCTGCACCGTGATCCGACAGGTCTACGACGTGGAGCTGCCCCAGACGGAAGCGGAAGCGGCTTTCGGGGACACTCTTTTTATCGAAGATTTCCTCTACCGCCGGGGAAGGAACCTGGCACACCTTGCTTTTGCCGCCGGACTTTTGAAGCCTGCGTGGAGCGATTTCGTTTCCCACGCCAAGGTGGCGGAGCCCCAATGGGACGCCCTGAACCTGCGCCGCCGGGGCTGGCGGAATCCCGACGAACCGGAAGTGCTCCGGAAGGAAAGCGTCCCGGAGATCCTAGAGATTGCCCGGGAAAAGACCCTGTCCCTCATTGGACAGTATGAGGATATGTTCGCCGACGGCACCGTCCGCCGCATCGACTATCCCGTCACCTTCGGAAACGGAAGCGGAAAAGCCGCCGACCCAGCCTGATGAAACCGCAAAAAGCCGCCTGCCGGAATCATCTCCGGCAAGCGGCTTTTTTTAGAAGGCTTCTCAGCCCTCGTAATCTTCCTCGTTCTCCCAGTTATGCCAAACATGCTGAACGTCATCGTTTTCTTCCAGCTTCTCCAGCAGGAGACCCATCTTCTTAATCTGATCCTCGTCGTCCAGACGGGTATACAGATCGGGGACCATCTGGACCTCGGCGGTCTCGAAAGTGTAGCCCTTGTTCTGCAGCGCCTCCAGCACGGAACTGAAGTCAGCAGGAGCGCAGGTGATCTCGACCATGTCGTCTTCCATGGAGAAGTCCTCCGCACCGGCGTCCATCACGTCCTCCATGACCTTATCCTCATCGTATTCGCCGTCCTCGTTATTGATGACGAACACGCCCTTCTGCTTGAAGCCGAAGGAAACGCAGCCGCTGGTACCTAAGTTGCCGCCGAACTTGTCGAAGATGTGGCGGACGTCGCCTGCGGTGCGGTTGCGGTTGTCGGTCAGGCATTCCACGATGACAGCAACGCCGTTGGGGCCGTATCCTTCATAGGTGATGTTCTCGTAGCTGTTCTTGTCGCCGTCTCCCAGGGCCTTCTTGATGATGCGGTCGATGTTGTCATTGGGGACGTTGTTGGCCTTTGCCTTGGCGATCAGCACCTTCAGGGCGCTGTTGTTGTTGGGGTCGCCGCCGCCCATTTTTACCACAACTGCGATCTCACGGCCGATCTTGGTGAAGATCTGTGCCTTGGCACCATCGGTCTTTTCTTTTTTGCGTTTGATGTTGTTCCATTTGGAATGTCCGGACATGACGATTCATCCTTTCTTGTTTGGCGCCCGCATAAACCGCCGGGAGCCGCAGATACTAACCTCGAAAAGCGAGGTGAAAAACATGAAGAAAAACGCACAGAACCGCCCGGCGCCTGCCCCTGAACAGGAGCTGACAAACGCCGTTCCCAGCCGGAAGAAGGAAAAAGCTGCCGGCCAGAATCTGACCGAGCCTTCCGTTTCCGACTGCAAATAACGGTTCCCGCCGGAGCTTTGAGGCTCCGGCTCT
>USLH01000045.1 GCA_900555435.1 uncultured Oscillospiraceae bacterium
TTCCTTATCTGGCGGGGCATCTCCGGACAGACAATCCTTGTAAACGGCATCTTTGAAGCCATCGTGGCGCTGTTTGCAAACTACCTGATCCGGGTCTTAAAAACCCTCAAGCTGAATCAGGTCAACCGCATCCTCACCTTCGACTGCGACCCCGTCAAGTACGAGGCCATCTTCCGCCCCATCCGGGACGGCGGCTGGAAAGCGCCGATCTACACCCTGAACATTGCCCGTGCCCTTTACTATCAGGGAAACTGGGAGGACGCAAAAAAGGAGCTTGAAAAGATCTCCATGAAGCCCGGCAAGTCCCTTTTCTACCTCCAGTGCCAGAACCTGATGGTCAGCTGCCTGGAATCCGAGGGTGACTTAGACCGGATCATCAAGATCCGGGAGCAGGTAAAAAAACAGGTCGCCTCCGCCAAGGAAAAGTCAAACTTCGCCGCCAACGGCCGGCAGCTTTTGAACATCATCGACGGCGCCCTCGCCTTCCGCCGAAAAAACGTCACCCGTGCCCGGGAAATTTATGAGGATCTCTATGACAACGCCACCTTCACCCTGAGCCGCATCACCGCCCTCTGGAAGCTGGCTCAGCTGGATCAGCTCACCGGCGCCAACTACACTGCCTCCGACCGCTGCGACTACATCATCGACGCCGGCGGGACGACCTTCTATGTGAAAGAAGCCGAAGCCCTTCTGGATCGCTGCTGCAAACGGGTCCCCAAGCCCGAATCAGAACCCGAACCGGAGGAGGAAGTTGAAGATGGAGCTGAATGAGATCCGTCAGGAGATCGACGCCATCAACCGCCAGATGCAGTCTCTTTTCGAGCGCCGCATGGAGCTTTGCGGCAAGGTGGCGGAATATAAAGGTGCCCACAGCATGAAAATTTTCGTCCCGGAGCGGGAAGAAGCCATTTTATCCACCGTCCGGGAGCAGGCGTCCCCCGCCTTCGCCGAATACGATGTGGAATTTTTCCGCTGCCTTCTTACTTTGAGCCGGACGTATCAGGGCGCCCTGCTGGGACTCGACCCGAAAAAAACTGCTGTAGCGGAACGGTACGAGACTGAGCATCTCCTCCTCCGCCCTCTGAAGCGGGAGGATCTGCCGCCGGTCTTCTCCCTGACCTCCGACCCGGAAGTCACCCGCTACCTCCGCTTCGATACCCACACCGACCCCATGGAGGCCCTTGTCCTGATCGATGAGCTGACCTCCGGCGGCAACTATGGGTACCTCGTCACCTCCAAGGAAGAAGGCTACTTCATCGGCGTTTTCGCCCTGAAGGCCGACGAAAAGGATCCCACCTCCGCAAACCTCACCGTTTTCCTCTCCCGGAGCTTCTGGAACCGGGGCTATGCCGGAGAGCTTCTCGCCTTCGCCAAAAAAAAGGCGCCGGAGCTTTCTTTCAAGACTCTCCGGGCATGGGTCGCCGATGGAAACGCCGGCTCCCGCCGCGCTCTGGAAAAGGCCGGCTTCACCGTGGAGCAGCGCCTGACCTTCCGGGGCATAGACGGGGGGCTCACCACCTACGTCTTCCCATTAAAGCCCGAAGAAGCGTAAAATTTTACCGCCCTCCGGAATATCCGAAGGGCGGTATTTTTATAAGTCGATCCAAAACCGCTTTACGAAGACCTGTTCTTCCTTGTCGCAGCGCTTGTCTTCCCGGATGCCCCCGTTTTTGAGGATCACCTTTTCGGAAGCAAGGTTATCCTTATCGCAGACCGCAAGGAAACGGTCGAATCCGGCTCCCTTTGCAAGAATAAGCCCCTGACGGAGGATCCCCGCAGCATATCCCACACGGCCGCCGCAATTCAGCAGGGATTCCGTCCGCTCGAATTTGAAGCGGTACACTCCTGCCGGCGTGCCGGTTCTGCATCTCTTTCAGCCAACGGTCGTAATCCCGCCCGTTCCCGCAGCCGATGCAGCTGCCGCCGCTTGTGAAAAGTTCCCCGTAAAACCCTAAAACGTCCTCCCGGTTCTCGGGAGCCGGTAAGATCAGCTTCCTTTTCCCTTACAGCTCCGGGCGATCCACGAACTCCACTTCCGCTTCGCCCTTTCTCCCGTCGGATTCAAAGAGCAGCAGCGTGTTTTCGCCTTTTTTCAAAAGCGGCCCGGGAACATACAGCGTCTTCTGAGGGCCCACTTCCCAGTACCGCCCCAAATTGAAGCCGTTGAGCACCACGAAGCCCTTTTTGAAGGAATCCGTCCGCAAGAAGGTGTCCGCCGGCTCTTCCACCGTGAACGTCCCTTCGTAGAAGGCAGGCGCTTCCGCCTCGTCCCCGCCGAAAGAAAGTCCCGACAGATCGGTCATGGGCAGCGGGTACACGTCCCACGAAAAATGGATCTTCCCACCCAGCAGCACCCGGCCGGGCAGGCCCTTTTTCCGCATCATCTTCGGCCCAAAGTTGGCACGCCCCATATTCTCCACCAGAATGGTCAGGACATCGCCCTTCTTTGCATTGACTGTCACTTCTAGGGAGTCATTGAGGTAAGCGATCCCCTGGAGCTTCCCGTTTACCAGCACCTGCGCCCGGTCGCCCAGGCTCTCGAAGCTGAGCTTCGCATCCCGGTAATCCCGGTTGAGCACCGTCCGATAGGCGATGTAACCGTAGCCGATGCCGTATTCCTCCATCGCTCTCGGCACGTCGCTGTGGATCGGCGAAGAAAGAGCATCCAGATTGGAAAGCAGCCCTGCGCTGCGGGTCAGGGCGACTTTCCCGTAGGCTTTCTTCTCCCGGTCCTTCGGGATCGGCAACAGCTCCTTCCCGGTGGCTTCCCGGATCACTTCCCGCACGGCCTTATACTTCTCGGTCACGTCGCCGCACTCGGTCAGAAGGGCATCGTAATCATAGCTCGTTACATCCGGCGCAAACTTTTCGTAGTGGTTTGCCCCGCTGGTAAAGCCGAAGTTGGTGCCGCCGATGAACATATAGATGTTGAGGCTGCCTTTTTTGAGCATATCCCGGACGACTCCGGCATAGACCTGCGGATCGGTGGTGTGGTGCTTTTCATCGCCCCATGCGTCGAACCATCCGTCCCACATCTCCATGCATACCTTGGGGCAATTGGGGAACAGCTGATCGTGGACCTTGAAGTTTTCCTCCACCCGGCTTCCGAAATTCAGCGTGGGCAGGCATCCTTCCACCGTCCCGTCCAAGAGGCTGTCCTCACTGCCCCCGTCGGAGGTAAAGAGCGGCACATCGATCCCTCTGCGGCGGTACCCGTCCCGCAGATAGGAAAGGTACTCCCGGTCGTCGCCGTAGTAGCCGTATTCGTTCTCGCACTGCAGGAGGATCACAGGCCCTCCGTTGGTGCAGAGGAGCGGACGCACCCGCCCTAAAAGCTCGTCCAAATACCGGTCGAAGTACCGGATGTACACCTCGTTGCGGCAGCGGATTTCCAGTCCCTCTTCCCTCTGAATCCACCACGGGAGCCCGCCGAACTCCCATTCGGCACAGATGTAAGGGCCGGGCCGTACGATGACCATCAGCCCCGCCTTTTCCGCCTCTTTGATGAACCGGACGATGTCCAGCCGCCCGGTAAAGTCAAACGTCCCCGGCTTCGGCTCGTGCATGTTCCATGCGCAGTAGGTCTCCACGCAGTTGCAGCCCATGGCTCTTAACTTCTCAAAAATATCCGGCCAAGTCTCCGGCAGGTTCCGGAAATAATGAACGGCTCCGGAAATGAGCTTGATCGGCTTCCCGTCTTTGCAAAACTGATCCCCGCAGATCTCAAATTTCATAAAACAGCCCCCATTTGCGGTATTTTTTTCATGATACCATAGCTTTTTCGGAAACGCAACCGCTTTTCGTTGCTATTTTCCTTTGGATTTGCTATAATTTAAGAAAACGTCCATTTTTCGGATCCGAGGTGTCCGCTTTGAAGCCTAAGCATCCCATGCTCATTGAAATAAAAGAAAACCGCCTGCTCCAAAACCCCTCCCTCCTGATCGTCGGCAGCTTTCTGCTGCTGATTCTTCTGGGGGCCTTTCTCCTGACCCTTCCGGTCTTCAACCGGGCGGGGGTTTTCACCCCCTTCCTGAACGCCCTTTTTACAGCCACCTCCGCCACCTGCGTCACCGGCCTCATCGTCTATGATACCTACACCTACTTCAACACCGCCGGGCAGGCCGTGATCCTCACCCTGATCCAGCTGGGCGGCTTAGGGCTAGTGACCCTGACCAGCTTTTTCTACCTTCTCATTGGCAAACGAGTGGGGCTGCGCACCGCCCACCTGACCCAGGAGTCCGTAGGCTCCGACCAGCGGCTGAACACCGGGAAGCTCACGAAATTTTTAGTCTTCTTCACCGCCGTCATGGAGCTTCTGGGCGGGCTGCTCCTCTCCATCTACTTCGTCCCGAGATTCGGCCGCTACGGCATTTTCATGTCCGCCTTCTTCGCCATCTCCTCCTACTGCAACGCAGGCTTCGACCTTTTGGGGATGAACGGCGCCTTCGGAAGCCTCATCTCCGTTAATGACCAGCCCCTGGTTCTCCTGACCCTGTCCGCCCTCATCATCTGCGGCGGATTGGGCTTCGTAGTCTGGCAGGACTTATGGAACTACCGGAAGCGGCGGCAGCTTTTCCTCCACACCAAGATCGTCCTTGCCTCCACCGGCATTCTGTTAGCCGGCGGCGCCCTTCTTTTCCTTCTTCTGGAGTGGAATAATCCTAAAACCATCGGCTCCATGCCCTTCTGGCAAAAGCTCTTGAACGCCTTTTTCCAGTCCGTCACCACCCGGACTGCCGGCTTTGATGCTTTAAACAATCCCGGCATGACCGGCGCCTCCAAGCTGGTCTCCACCGTCCTGATGTTCATCGGGGCGGCTCCCGGCTCTACCGGCGGCGGCGTGAAGGTCACCTCGGCAGTGGTGCTCATCATGACCGTTTTCTCCGTGATGAAAGGCGAAGAGGACACCATCATTCGCAAGCGCCGCATCGATAAAAGCGTCGTCTATAAGGCGCTGGCAGTCACCGCTTTGGGCGTACTGCTTGTGATCCTTACCGCCGGCATCCTCCTTGCTTCCTCCCCCGCCGTCTCCAGTGTGGACGCCCTTTTTGAAGCCGTTTCCGCCTTCGGCACCGCCGGCCTTACCGCCGGCGTCACAGGCACGGCGTCCTCCTTCAGCCGCATCATGCTGATCTTCGCCATGTTCTGCGGACGGGTGGGGCCGGTCTCCTTCGCCCTTTCCATCTCCGCTGCCTCCGGCTCCAAAAGCAGCCGTCAGGTCCTCCCTGAAGGCACCATCTGGGTGGGCTGATCCTTCTCTTCACAAAAATCGCCCCAAAGCTGCACGTTAAAACGCAGCTTCGGGGCGATTGCTTTTCTCCTATTTCCGGATAAGCAGCGGCTGGCTCCGCAGTACCTTCAGAAGCTCCTCCTGCGTCCGGATCCGCTCCGGGACTAAGATCCCGCCTCTTGCTTCCCGTCCCGGGTCGTGATAGTCCGACCCGCTGCTCTGAAGCAAATGGTGCTTTTCCGCCCATATCATGGCGATGTCGTTGCGGGAGTCGTGATTCAGGTGCCCGTTGTAGCTCTCGATCCCATCCAGCAGCTTCGGATCCGTGACCGTCATCCCGTTCCGGAAGGGGTGAGCCTGATAAAAGAGCAGCCCCTCCTGTCGGGAGAGAGCGGAAAACTCCCCGGCGGTCATGTTGATGATCTCCGGATGGTTCCGCAAAAATTCTTCCGTGACCCCGAAGACCAGATAGTCGTTCCCGTTCTCGTCAAACCGGATCTCCATCCCCAAAAAGACCTCCAGCTTCCCTTCCGCCGCCTTTTTGAACCGCCGGTAGCCCTCCAGATAGAAGTCCACTACCTGATCCCAGGAAGCGTCTTCGGGAAGGACGTCCTCAAAGGTATAGTGATTGAAATGATTGGTCACTACCACGCCTGCATAGCCGGCTGCGAGATACGCCGCCGCCCCCTCTTCCGGGGTGGCGCTGGCACACTTGCTGACCCCCGCCGTGTGGCAGTGAAGCTCATAGGAATACAAAATCGTTCACGCTCCTTTTCTCTCTCATTTTACCGGATTTCTTTTCGGAAAACAAGCCCCAAAAAATTTGCCGCCGCAGGAAGGCCCTGCAGCGGCAGTTTTCATTGCTTATTTGTCCAGCAACTTCAGGTACTCGAAGCACCGGGTGACTTCGCTGACGCCGTCAGGCTCGCAGCCTTCGCTCTCCACGACCATGTAGAAGCCCAGCTCCTTGGCCCGCTCCCAGACCGCCTTCACCGGTGCGGAGCCCTGACCTAAGGAAAAGCCCCGATAACCGCCGTTGCCATCCTTCAGGTGGATGAAGTGAATCCGGTCCTTCAGCCGGGTGATGACCTCCAGCGGATCCCGTCTGGCCACGAAGGTCCAGTAGGTATCGATCTCGAAATTCAGATTGGTGCGCTTTGCCAGCTCATCCAGTGGGATCTGGCCGTCCTTGTTGGGCAGGTATTCCCGATGGTGGTTGTGGTACTGCAGGGAGATGCCCTCCGCCGCCAACTTGGGCTGGAACTCGTTGGCAAACGCCACGAATTCGGCGATGGATTTTTCACAGGTCAGGTCGGCGCCGGGAACGATGATGTTCTTGTTGCCGATGGTCTTGTGGTAAGCCACGGTCTCCTCAAAATGCTCGGCGACTTCCTTCCAGCCGGTGTGGGTGCCGGTAACGGTCAGGCCGTATTCATCCAGCCAGGATTTCACTTCTTCCGCAGAGTGACCGAAGAACCCGGCGAACTCCACGCCTTTATAGCCGATTTTGGAAACCTTTTCCAGCGCACCTTTCAGGTCTTCGCCGGTGATGTCCCGCAGGCTGTACATTTGCAGTCCGTATTCCATAACTATGAACCTCTTTTCCTGTTGTCGATTGATTTGTAATCGGTTTCATTATACACAATATTCCCAAGGGACGCAATAGGCCAAATGACCAAAAGACTCCCCCACATCTTTGTGTAATATTTCAGGATTTCCCATCAGGCGGCTCCTTTCCCTCCGGTGTTAAAACGATCCGCCCTTCCTCCAGATGGGTCCGCAGCTTCTCCTTTCCGGTAACGCCCAAAGCGTCCAGATACTCCTTCGGCAGCTGCACCCGCCCGGACTTGTCCACCACCGCCAGCTCCTCCACCGGCGGTGGAACGGCCTCTTCTTCCCCGTCGGACAGCTCCGATAGCCCGGAAAGATCCGCCGGCCTTCGGATAAACTCGCTGCTGGTCCGCCCGTCCCGGATCATCACCGCCCGGTTCACGAAGGAAGACACCAGCCGGTCGTGGGTGACGATCACCACCGTCAGCCCCAGCTCCCGGTTGAGCTGCTGGAAAAGCCGCAGAAGCTCGTTGGTGGTCTTGGAATCCACCGCTCCCGTGGGCTCGTCCGCCAGCAGCAATTTCGGGTCATTTGCAAGAGCGATGGCAATGGCGACCCGCTGCTGCTCACCGCCGGAAAGCTCCGTGAGCCTGCTCTTCTTCCGATGGGAAAGCCCCACCAGCTCCAGAAGCGCCCCTGCCCGCTCCTTTCCGCTGCGGCAGACCTTCCCTCCCGGCAGCGGCGGCATCGCCGACACTTTTTTCCCGCTGATCTCCAAAGGGATCTCCACGTTTTCCTGAGCCGTCAGATAAGGGATCAGGTTCCTTGCGGAATTCTGCCACACGAACCCTACGGTGGAACGCTTATACTCCGTCATTTCCTTCGGGGTCATCTTCAGAAGGTTTTTCCCGTCCACAAAAAGCTGCCCGGCGCTGGGACGGTCAAGCCCCCCAAGCATATTCAAGAGGGTGGATTTTCCGGAGCCGGAATTGCCCACGATGGCCATCAGCTCCCCGTCCTCCACCGTCAGATCCAGCCCCTGTAAGGCCACCACCTCGATGTCTCCGGTCTTATAGATCTTTACCAGATTCTCGCAGAGGATCATTCGCCCTTCCTCCCTTCCTCCGGCACCAGCATCCCGTCCTTCAGCGTGAAGACCCGGTCGGCGATCTCCAGCAGATCCGGATCGTGGGTAGTCAGGATCACCGTCGTCCCCTGGGATTCAATGAGCTTTTTGAACACTGCCATCACCTGCAGCCCCATGGTGGAATCCAGCTGAGCTGTTGGTTCATCGGCAATGACCGCCCCCGGCCGATGGGCGATGGCACGGGCGATTGCCACCCGCTGCTGCTCGCCGCCGGACATTTCCTGGGGCAGATGATTTGCCCGCTTGGAAAGCCCCACCTGCTCCAAACATTCCAGCGCCCGCTCTCTCCGCCCTGCTGCCGGGCAGCCTGCTACCCGAAGCCCGAACTCCACGTTTTCCAGCGCCGTCATAAAAGAAATGAGTGCCACCGACTGGAACACAAAGCCGATCCGGGTGCGCCGGATCTTATCCCTTGCCCGCTCGCTCAGGGCGGAGAGCTCCTGCCCCTCAAAAAACGCCTTTCCCGAAGTGGGGCGGTCAAGCCCCCCTAAGAGGTTTATTAGCGTGGTCTTGCCGGAGCCGGATTTTCCGTTTAAGATCGTCAGCCCGTGGGCGGGGATGGACAAGCTCACGTTCCGGAGGGCATGGACCTCTCCCGCCGCCGAGGAAAAGCTGCGGCTGAGCCCTTCCGTCCGGAACAGCTCTTCTTTTTCGTCCATTTGCATTTCCTCCTTTTAGTCTTCGCCCAGCTTCAGGGCTTCTCCCGCCCGGAGACGGTAAACCGTCCGACCCAGCACCAGTGCTGCAACCGCCATCATGGCGGCCACAACCCCGATGATCCGCCAGTAATCCGCCGAAGCCGCCGCCACTTGGAAGGGCAGCACCTGCGACGCCGCATCCACGTTGCATTCCAGGATCGGCGCATACAGCTCCGCCGCCAGCGTCCCGAGCCCCAGCCCCGCTAAGATCGCCGTGACCGAAACTAAGATCTGCTCCCACAAAAGCACAAAGATCACGGACAGCCGGGAAAGCCCCATAGAGCGCAGGATGCCAAACTGTAAGAGCCTCCCCCGGATGGCAAGGATCCAGTAAAGAAAGAACCCCACAAAGGTCAGTGCCATGGTCACTAGGAAAGACAGGGTGAAGAATCCGTTGATCCCCTGGGTCATGGGGTCGTTTTTCATTTCTGTCACCTGGGAAGTGGCGTCGCTTAAGGACTGGATCCTTACCCCCATTCCGGTAAGCTCCTCATACACCTCCGCCGAAGTGACGCCCTCCGCTTTTTTGAGCCAGATCCGGTACGGCTCCAGCTTCGTTTCCTGCTGCAGGTAGATGAGGTTCCCCACCGCAAGGCCGTTGGAGTCCTCGCTGTTCGGGTTGAAGCTGGGAAAATAGTCGATGCCCGCATATACGATGAACTGCACGGAATCCTTGTTGTCCCCGATGGAAAGATACACCGTATCCCCCGGTGACAGCTCGTTTTCCTCCATCACCTTGTTGGACAGAAGCAGCGCCCTTGGTTCCGACGCCAGCAGATTTAAGTATTCGTTGATGTGGTGGGGCAAAAGCCCGTTCCGGAACCAGCAGGTGCGCCCGAATTCGTCGGGCACGACCCCCATCAGGGTCAGCCCGTTGACCCGCTTGGAGCTGGCGATCAGGGAAGTCTTCTTCACCGTCAGCACCCGAGCGGCGGAAGAGACCGTCTTCATCTGCTCATATTTGGTGAACCGTGGCTCCGTATAGTAGACCGGGTCGTCGCTGGCCGTCTCCTCCCCGCCGGGGCCGAAAACGCTGCCCCCGCCGGTATTGGGCCACTCCTCCTGCAGGGTGATGTCCGCCCCCACCGTATAACGGATCCGATCCTCGTCGTTTTTATTCAGTGTCCGTACCGCCACGGCATTGAATACGCCCATGGACAGCGTGAAGATCAAAAACAGCGAGATCATCTGGTTCTGCCTCGCCGACCGGGACACGTTGAGAAGGGTCAGGTAAAGCACCGGCCCCCATACTCTCCGCCCGATGCCGTAAATCAGCCGCACCAGCAGCGGGAACACCCGCAAAAAGAGAAGCGCCCCGCCTAAAAGAAAGAGCGTCGAACTGCCGTAAAGCAGGAAATCGATGGGAATGTCCGAAGCCGCCGCCCCGGTTTCCTGCACGACCTTCAGGCGGTTTTTGAAATTATAAAACCCGTAAAGTGCTACCGCCAAACAGATGACGTCTAAAAAGAGCTTCTGCCACAGCGGCCGGTTCCCCCGCCCAGACTTGCTCCGCTTGAGGGAAACGATGGAGCTTTCCCGGCTGAACACCACCGCCGCCAGCATGGTCAGCACCAGCACCCCCGCCGTTACTGCCCCGTAGCAGAGTGCCGTCTCCGTCAGCGCCACCGGCAGGGCTTTCCGGTTCACGAATTCCATGAACCCATTGGATGCCCCGATGACCCGGCAGAAGAAAAGCCCTAAAAACGGCCCTGAGACCAGCGCCGTCGCCGACAAAAATACCGCCTGCAAAAGATAGACGCCTGTGATCTGCCCCTTTGCCCCGCCCCGGCTCTGCAGCACGGCAATCTCGTTTTTCTCATAGCTCAAAATCAGCCGGGAGACCATGAAGATATAAAAGAGCAGCATCAGAAGGATCGGTACCTCGATGATCCAAAGCATCGCCGTCAGCGACTGCCGCCGGACGGCATATTTCTGCAAGATCGTCCCGAACGCCGTCCGCAGCCGGGGCGGATAGGTGTTCGTGTCCCCGTAGTAAGCCGCCGTCTCCGCAATGGAAGCGCAGCTTTCCGGCGTGATGGCGGTATAGTCTAGCGCCGCCGCCCATGAAACCTTATTGAAGAGTGGTTCCTCCACCTCCACGAACTGCTCGGAAAACAGCTGCGGATCCAAGATCAGCGTTTCGTTGAACTGCGGAAACGGCATGACCCAGTAAAGGTTGGCCGGATCCGTCGGCTCCACGATGCCCACGATCTTCACTTCCGTCACATAGGAAAACGCCGAACCCCCCGCCACGCTGACCCGATAGATCTCATATTCCCCGTCCAGCACGCAGTCCAGCTCCTGCAGTGCCCGCTCGCTGGCTGCTACTTCCAGCACGCCGTTTTCCGCTTTCCCGGAAGGCAGCCGCCCTTCGACCAAAGAAACGTGGTCGAAAAGCCCCGTACAGGCGGATAAGCTCCCCGACTGGGAATTCTGCCGCAGCTCTTCTTCCGGCAGCCCTTTTCTTGCGACCCGCAGGTTCTGCGCCACCGTAAGCACAGCCTTTTCCTGGACCGGGAGCCCCAGCTTCGGCAGGATTTCCGTTTCAAAGGTCTGATCGTACCGATGAAACGTTGCCGTCTTTACCTTTTGCGGCGCCGAACCTGCACTGAGGCTTGCCTCCGCCGCCACCCGCCCGGGATAGCCCCGGGACTGGATCTGCACCTGCGCTAAGTCCTTCTGCAGCATCCGGTTTAAGATCGCATGGCTGTAAATGGGCATACTGGCTACAATGGCCACCGCCATCAGGTACCCGATGAACAGGCTCAGGGTCAGCCATCGGTTCTTCCGCATTTTCCGAAGGGAAAACCGAAACATAGCATACTCCCTCCGTTACTTGATGATGACCTCTTCCCCTTCGGAAAGGCCGTTGATGACTTCGATATAGGCGGCGTTCTTGATGCCGGTCTCGATGACCCGCTCCTTCTTGATACCGTCCTCCAGCACCTGCACATAGGACTCGCCGGAATACATGGAGACCACGTTCCGGGGGACGAGGATCACGTCCTCCCGCTTCTGTAGGATCAGCTCCACGCTGACCGATTTCCCCAGCAGCTCTTCCTCCGGCAGCGGATCGGTGATCTCGATGCGCACGGCGCTTTTCCCCTCGCCCTGCTTCTCGTAAGGGGCACTGGAGGGAGTCATGACTACCGTGCCTTTATACTCCTTCTTGTCGAAGGTCACAAAGACCTCCTGCCCCAAATCAAAGCTGGCGCTTTTGTCCCCGCTGTACTCTACCTGTAAAGACTCCGGATCCACCAGCCGGATCAGCGTGCTCCGGGCGGAAACGTAATCCCCGATGCTCTGCTTTGACAAATAGGCGACCACCCCGTCCGCCGGGGCATAAATGGTCTGCTTTGAAAGCTCCGTCCGGATCTCGTCCAGCTGTAGTTTTTGAAGCTCATAATCGATCTCCGCCAGCCGGATGGAGCTTTGCGTGGCATTTTCCGACGCCTTCGCCGCATCTAAAGCGATTTTCGCTCGCTCCACGAAAAGCTCCTGCTGCTTTTCGTCCTTTTTCAGGCTGTCGGTGTCCAGTCGGGCCAGCATCTGCCCCTCTTCCACCGTATCTCCCGCCTTGACGGTGATCTCGCTTAAATATCCCGCCCGCTTTTCAAAAGACAGCTCATAGGATCGGGTGGACACAAAGGTCCCGGAAACATTGATGCTGTCCACGATATCGCCCCGCTCCACCTTGGTGGTGGTATAGCTCACCGCAGCCGGAGCAGCCAGCGGCGGCGCCAATTCCTCCTCCTCCGCCGGAAACAGCCCGCAGCTCCAAAGCGACTCCGTCATCAGCAGCGCTCCCGCAGCCGCAAGGATCCGAATTCCTTTCATGTTCCTCATCCTTTCCGGTACAATTAAGTCCAGTATCGCACATTTTCCGAAAAACCGCAAGCTGCTTCCCATGCAAATGGGCAAAACGCCAAAAATTTCCGCTCTTTTTCCCAAAAGCTCTTTTCTGGAACGTTTTATCTTTTCCTGCTTGTTAAATCAAATGGAAAAATACAGTTTGTATCTTTTCTTCAAAGAAATGCCCTCCCTGCGTGACTGCAGAGAGGGCATTTCCTAATTATCTTCCCGCAGGACGATGCGGCCGTCTTCTACGGTCACATATCCCCGCTTTTCCGCTTCCCGGATGCCGGCCTGCACCGCTTCCGCAATGGAAGCCCCGGTTCTTGCAAAACCGAAGAGACGGTATACCTCCCGGACCAAATCCTCTTTCGGTAGGCTGATCTGCTGCCGCAAAAGTGCATGGACTGCCGCCGACAGCTCCTCCGGCGGGATCTCGTCCAGCTCCCGGCGGAAGCCGCCGTCCTCCGGTGCCCGGAACACCTCATAGGCTTCCGGATCCATCCCCGCCGCCCAGAGGAAGCTCTGCCCGGCACTTTGGGTCGCTTTATGTTCCATCTGTTCCAGCATCCCGGAAAGCCGCCGTTCCAGCCGCGCCCCCATCCGGGTAATGCCCCAGGCCGCCAGCACCCGCCGGAACAGGATCTCTTTCGCCACCGGCGCTTCTTCTTTTAAGACCTGCTCCATCTGCCCCCGAACAGCTTCGTCGTTCTGCGGCAGGCAGAATTCCTCCGCCGTCGCCGACCGGCTCTCCAGCTTGGCCACCCGGTAGGTTTCCGGAACCATTTCCGGGATCTCCTCCCGCTCCAGATTGTTCCGGTCAAAATGGAACCGCTTTTTTCCGCCGGCGGCGTCTCGATGGGAACCATCCGCTCCTGACCCGCCGCCTCCTCGATGGCTGCCCGGATCTTTAAAAGCTCACCGGTCTCGTTTTCCCACCATTCCATGCTCCATAAGTGGTAGAGCCGCCAGCCCAGCTGCCGCAGCACGCTTTCCTGATTCATGTTCCGGTCTCTCGCCGTCTTGGCTTCCCGGTAATGCTCCCCATCGCAGAGGATCCCCAGCAGGTAGCTGTCCGGATTCTCCGGATCCACCACTGCTAAGTCGATCTTGAAGGCCGAGCAGCCCACGTCCGTCCGGACCTGGTAGCCCATCTGCCGGATCCGCCGGGCCACCAGCTCGGAAAAGCCCGCCTTTTTCGTCACAAGTGCGTCGATGGGAGAAGCCAACGCCTCTTTTCCCCTCTTGGCGAATTCCAAAAAGGCTTTGAGTCCGGCTACTCCTTCCGAACGGGTGCGGGACAGGTCAATCTGCTCCGGCCCGATCGTGGAATAGACCCGCATCTCCTTCCGGGCACGGGAAACGGCTACATTCAGCCGCCGCCAGCCCCCATCCCGGTTCAGCGGCCCGAAATTCAGAGCCACCTTCCCCGTTTCGTCCGGGCCGTAGCCGATGGAAAAAAGGATCACGTCCCGCTCGTCGCCCTGTACGTTTTCCAGGTTCTTGACGAAGATCGGCTCCTCCGCCCCGGCATTCACTGCCTCCAGCTGAGGGTTTCGATCCAGCGCCTCTTCCAATAGGTCCTCGATCAGGTTCTGCTGGGGCGCACTGAAGGTGACCACACCGATGCTATCCTTGGAAAGCGCCGGATCCGCCAGCCGCCGCAGGATCTCCTCCACCACGGCTGCCGCTTCCGCCCGGTTCTGCTTCGTCCGTCCCCGGTCGTAGCAGCCCTTGACCCGGATCAGCGACACCTTGGATTCCAGATCGTTGGGCGACGGAAACGTATACAGCTTGTTATCATAGTACTGCATATTACTGAATGCAATCAGGCTTTCGTGCCGGCTCCGATAGTGCCACAGCAAATGCTCCTCCGGCATGGAAATAGCAAGGCAGTCGTCCAGCACGCTTTCCAGATCCTCCTGGTCAAAATGCTCCGCATCCACCTGATTGGAAGCAAAGAAGCTGGTCGGCGGCAGCTGCTTCGGGTCGCCGACTACGACGACGCTGTTTCCCCTTGCAATGGCTCCCACCGCCTCACAGGTAGGAAGCTGGGACGCCTCGTCAAAGACCACCAGGTCAAAGGGCGGGTACTGAGGATCGATGTACTGCGCCACCGAAATGGGGCTCATGAGCATACAAGGGCAGAGCATCCGCAATAAATTCGGGATGCTGTCAAACAGCCGCCGGATGGAAAGCATCCGTCCGCCGCTTTTGATGGCTTTCTGCAAAATGCCGATTTCCGAAGAGGCAGCCGCATCCGCCGTAGGTGCCGGCACCCGTGCGGATAATTTTGCCGACAGCTCCGTCCGGGTCAGCTGCTCGAATTCCTTGCAGGTCCGCCGGAACTTCTGGATCTTTGCGTCGAACATGGCGCCGTGGAAGGAGGCGAGGGCCTCCTCTTTTTCGATGCTCCAGTCGGCGCAGGCGGCATACAGCCCCCGGCGGAAGGCGTCTTCCACCTCCTCCGGAGCAATCGCCCCGGACTGGCAGGCGCCGACCACCGCCGAAAGTCCAGCCTTCGCCGCCTTCTCCCGGACGGACACCCAGTTGCACCAGTCCCGCAGCCCGTCTAAGTGCCGGCTCCACCGCAGCTTCCGCTCGCTCATTTCTGCCAGATGGGCTTCTCCTTCAAAAGAAGCGCCGGTCCGTTCCGCCAGCTCCTGTTCGATTCTTTGAAGGAGCTGCCAGTCGTTTCTCAGGGCAGTCGTCCCGGCATCCTCACGAAACCGTCCCGGGTCGCCGCAGCGGCTTCCGCTGCTTCCGAGAGCCGATAATTGACGCTGCAGCTCGCAGGCGTCCGCAAAGGCTCCCCGGATCTTCTCCCAGTTGCCTTCCCCGTTCTTCCAGAGAGGCCCCAGCCTTTCCGCCCAGACCTTTCCCAGCTCCTTTACCTGCGCTTCGTTTTCCTGATAGATGCGAAGCTCCTCCAGAGTCCCGGGCACCTCCGCCCGAACGACCTGCTTCGGATCCTCCGCCAGCGCCCGCAGGCTCTTTAACACCTTCCCCTGACCGGAAATCCTCGGGAGGAACCAGCTTTTCGATGCTTCCTCCCAAAGGCTCCGGGCGGAGCTCTCGTCAAAAGACAGGATCCCCTGCCGATAGGTTTTCATCAGCTTCTCCCGGGCAGCGTCCCGCTTTTCTCCCGTAGCGCAAAGATCAGAAAGCTCCTCCCGCATTTCGGAAAGCCCCGGAACACAGGAAAGGCTCTCGGGGATATCCCCCCGCTCCTGCAAAAATCCTGCCAAAGCGACGGTTTTCTCCAAATATTCCCGGCTGCCGTCCTCCGTTAAAAGCCCTGCCGCCTTGGCAAAGGCTCCCATTTCTTCGGAAAAACGGGAAAGCTCCCGTCCGTATTCGGAAAGCCGGCTAGTCACCCCGCTGCGCAGCCCGGGGCTGTACACGGAAACGGTCATTTCCCGCAGGGGATGCCCGCAGGCCCCGCCGCAGGCTGCGGCTGCCGCCGCCACTTCCCCTACCCGGTCTTCCCATTCCGTCAGCTTTTCCGGCGTCAGGTTTTCAAGGTCCTCCGGCAAAAAGCACACATCCGCAGGCGCACTTTTATAAGCCTCATACCGGGCGATGGCTTCATAAGCCGAAAACCCGAACGGCTGCTTCCGATGCAGGGCGTTTACATAGCGGTTCAGCTCCGTCCGCTGTTCCTGAAGGCGCTCCGCCTGCTGCTCATAATCTTCCACCGGGCGGATCCGCCCGATCTCCAGCGCCTGCTGCAGCTGGGTCAGGACGTCCCGCTTTTTTG
>USLH01000046.1 GCA_900555435.1 uncultured Oscillospiraceae bacterium
TCCCCTTGTTTCCTTTACGCTTTCCAGCAGCACCCGCAGCTCTCCATTCCAAAACCACTAGCTTTCAACTGTCCCGCTGCTCCTCCTGCCCGCTTTTTGCCATTCCTCTTCCCAACAGAAGCCGGCAGCCACAGGTCCATTCCCGCAGCCCTCCAGCCTGAAATTCCTGCTCTCAACTGCTCCGACACAACGAAAAACCGCCAACACATTTTCTGCCCCTGCCGCCTCTTTTTTCTAGCCGCTCCGCCCCGGAGAATCAAAATCAGAACCGCCGCATCCACCTTCCAAGGAAACTCGCCGTCTTCTATAAGCCCCTCTGTTCCTCAAACTGTTTTTGGAAGGGAACGAGCCGACCCCAAACTCACTCGCCGAATTTTTCTCCGACGATTTTGCCATACCTGCCGCAACCATCTCTTTGACCGCGCCCGTCAGCCGTCCCGCTCCCTTTTGGACCCTTTCCTATCCCTTTCCGTTCCTTATGTAACCCCTTCCAGCACCCCGGAAATTGCCTGATACTCCTCTCCCGGAAGGTCGTCCGCCGGGATCAGGATGCAGGGCGCCGCCCTTCCCCTCTCCGGCCGGAATCCGTCGGTGCGGATCCCCCAAAGTGTCCGGCTCCCCGCCGCCGTCCGACAGGGCAATACCGTCAGCCGCCTTTTCCACTCCTCCGGCAGACCGTCCGCCTTTTGGGGATCTTCAAGCGCCGCCAGCACCTCCTCCGGAAACAGCTGCGCAAAAATCTCCCGCCGACAAAGGACCGCCGGAAGCCCGCCTGCTCCCCGGAGTCGGTTCCCCGTGTCCAGGAACACCGTGCAGACCGTCCGCCGATCTCCGACGGCCAGCTCCGCCCGATAAAGGAGCTTCTCCGGCGTTCGCCGTTCCCGGAAAAACGCAAACAGCCGAATTCCGCCGTATGCCAAAATGGTGGAAACGGCCAATGTCAGGGCGGAGATGTGGTAGTAAACCGCCCCGTTCCGGATCACCAGCCGGGGCGGTGAAAACGCCAGCCATAAAGCGATCATCGCCCCGGCGAAGAGAAAATTTGCGGCGAAAAAGAAGATCATTTCCTTACAGAAACGCCGCCACCCGCCGTACCCCCCGGCGATCCAGACGATTCCCGCCGCAAGCAGAAGTTTCCCAAAAAACAACAAAGGAAAGGGCAGCTCCGGCAGGAAGATCAGAAGCGAAGCAAGCCCTCCGCAAAGAGCAGCCAATCCCCGCCGCAAAGCGCTGCTCCGAACCCCCGCCAGCCGCTCTGAGGCCAGCAGAAGGAACCAGGTCACATAAAGATTCATCCCCACCAAAACGTCGACGTAAACCGTAACCATACTCCTTCCCCCCGTCCCTTCCATTATATCCGGTCTGGCCGGAAAATTCTGTCGCTTTCGGCGCAGAAGCACAGACACAAAAATCACCCGCCGATAAACGAAGAGCTTGAGCAGACATCCCGAATCGAAATTTTCCGCATACAAAAATGGCGTCCTCCTTTCGGAAGACGCCGCTTCTTTTATTCCAGATTTTTCCGCAGCCAGCGGACCCGCTTGACCATGCATTCCCGAACCACCCGGCTTTTCCGTGCCGCATCATAGCCGTGAACCGTACCGGACGTTTCGTGAAGCTCCAGCGGGATCCCCGCCCGGATCAAGCGCTCAGCATACTTGATTCCCTCATCGTGAAGGCAATCGAGCTCTGCCGTTTCCAGATACACCGGCCCCCGAGGGAGCGATTGCTCCATAGGCGAACATTCGGAAAGCTCCGCTCCTGCCCGGTACATTTCCCACATTTTCCGGTTGTTCCGGGCGTTCCACATGGGGGTATCGGTGTAACGCTTCATGGAATCTGTTTCCATCGCCCCATCCAGCACCGGATAGAGCAGCATCACCGGCACGCTCCCCGCTTTTAGGGCGATATAAACCGCCAGTGTTCCCCCGGCGCTGTCGCCCACCAACCCCATCCTTTGCCCCGGAAAACGCTTCTGCGCCCAGTCCCACGCCGCTTCCGCATTCTCCCTCGCCGCCGGATAAGGGAATTTTGGCAGCAACCGATATTCCGGCATCACCACCCGGCAGCCCACCCGCTTTGAAAGCTCTGCTGCCAGCTGCTTATGATGGGGCGCCGCCGGGTAACCAAACCCGCCTCCGTGGAAGAACAGCAAAACCGGCGCCCTCTCCGGCAGGCCCTTCGGGGTGAAGACCCGAACCGTCTGCTCCCTCGTCTGTTCTTTTGTAACCGCTACCCCCGGCGTCGGCACAAACGGAAAGGCGAGCGGCAGCACAAGCTGACTTCCTTTCAAAATCCACGGGGAAAAAGGGGCACGGATCGCATACCGCCGCAGCTCCGGATCCATCTGTTCCTTCATTTTTGCTCCTTTATGCAAAAGGACGGCACAGCCCAAAAGCCGTGCCGTCCGAAAAGACGCTTTTTCGAGGGAGAAATTCCTTAGTTGAGGATAACTTTCTCGGTCTCTTTGTCAAAGACGTGGATGTTGTTCACGTCGATGGCCATCTTGATGGTGTCGCCGGCTCTCACGGTAGAACGAGGAGAAACACGAGCGGTCAGGTTGACACCAGCGCAGGTCAGGTACAGATAGGTCTCAGCGCCCATCAGCTCGGTAACCTCGACGTTGCAGTCGATGATGCCGGTAGAAGCGGCGGAGATGAACATTTCCTCATCCTTGAGGCTCTCAGGACGAACGCCCAGGACAACGTCCTTGCCGACGTACTCGGAAAGCTCGTCGACCTTCTTGCTCTCAGGGATGGCAACTTCGTAGGTGTTGTTTTCATCGCCAAAGGCGACAACGTAACGGCCGTCTTTCTCAACCAGCTTGGCATCGATGAAGTTCATCTGAGGAGAACCCATGAATCCTGCAACGAACATGTTGGTGGGCTTGGTGTACAGATTCTGAGGAGTGTCGACCTGCTGGATGAAGCCGTCCTTCATAACAACGATACGGGTACCCATGGTCATAGCCTCGACCTGGTCATGGGTAACGTAGATGAAGGTGGTGCCCAGACGGAGGTGCAGCTTGGACAGCTCGGTCCGCATCTGTGCACGGAGCTTTGCGTCCAGGTTGGACAGAGGCTCGTCAAGGAGGAAGACCTGAGGCTCACGAACGATAGCACGGCCCAGAGCAACACGCTGACGCTGACCGCCGGACAGAGCCTTCGGCTTCCGGTCGAGCAGGTGGGTGATGTCGAGGATGCGGGCGGCTTCTTCTACGCGGCGCTTGATCTCATCCTTGGGGGTCTTGCGGAGCTTCAGGCCGAAAGCCATGTTCTCGAAGACAGTCATGTGAGGATACAGAGCGTAGTTCTGGAACACCATTGCAATATCGCGGTCCTTAGGAGCAACGTCGTTGACCAGACGGTCGCCGATGTACAGCTCGCCTTCGGAAATTTCTTCCAGACCGGCGATCATACGCAGGGTGGTGGACTTACCGCAGCCGGAAGGACCGACCAGAATGATAAATTCCTTGTCCTGGATGTCGAGGTTGAAGTCGGAAACAGCGGTAACGCCGCCGGCGTATTTTTTATAGATGCCTTTTAATGTTACGCTTGCCATAGATGGACCTCCTAATTTTTCTGGTAGTGTTTACCTCGATATAATCATATCAAATTTTTAGGGTTCTGAAAAGCTCTTTATTGCCCAAACTTTCAAAAACTGATTTGTCTACATTGACCATTTCCGTAAATTTCCGTTATTTTCATCGATTTCAGCGGATTTTTCTCATTATATGCCTATAATGTTTTATTTTTTCTCATTTTCTCCTTCTAGGTTCTCAAATCCATGCATAAAGCCACCAAATTCGAGGGAGCAAAGGTCCCCTCCGATAATTTTTCCATTAAAAACCA
This sequence comes from uncultured Oscillospiraceae bacterium, assembly GCA_900555435.1. Taxonomy (GTDB): domain Bacteria; phylum Bacillota; class Clostridia; order Oscillospirales; family Ruminococcaceae; genus Merdivicinus. The sequence goes on from USLH01000046.1 coordinate 3,852, forward strand.
GCAAATTCGCACGAATTCCCTCCGGATAGTTTGGATAATTCGTCACAACGTATTGGAATCGCTGCACCTCTTTCCCTGCGTATTTCCGCAGGTCGAAGCCCTGATCCCGCTGGATCCGATTGTAATTTTCGTAAACGATGTCAAATTTTGTCGGGATCGTCAAGTCCTTCCGCCTGCATTCTTCCTGCAACTCCCAGCCGAAGCGCTCCAAAAACGCCCGCCGTTCCGCTTCCGTTCCCCCCGGGATCTCCGGTTTCCTGCAAAGCAGGAAGATCCCTGCTGCCAACGGTAAAAACAAAAGCAGCAGCCACCTTTTCCTTCCCCGCATCCGCTCTGCCCCCCTTCGCTTTATTCCTATGCCGAAAAAGGCGGAATACCTCTTGTGGAAGAAAAAAATTTGTGTTGAGCCATCAGTTGGTCAATGCTAACCAATTATCAGGAGGATCCGAATGACCCAAAAACGCTTTTTCTTTCTCGTCTCAGGCTGCATCGGCATTGTGCTGCTGATTCTGCCCACCGTTCCCTTCTTTCTGCTGACTGTCTTCTGCTTCGCCAACTCTTCTCAGAAGCTCCACGACTGGTTCATCGGCACGAAGAGGTACCGGAAGCACCTGGAATTCTTCGTCCAGAGAAAGGACATGACTCGAAAGGCCCTTTGAATTCCCCTGCGGCATCCTTGCGGCTGTGTGACTCTGCCGCCTGATCTATTTTCTCTTCGGCCTCAAAACCCTTACGGAAGAGACGGGAAAAGAGGCCGGCCCTGCCTGAACGTAAACACGCAAAAGCCCCTCCGTACGGAGGGGCTTTCTTCTTTTCTTATTGTGCGTCCGGGGTGAGCCGCTTGGAGTTTTCGATGACCGACGCCTCCAGATTGGAGGGCAGCGGATCGTACCGCAGGAAGGAAAAGGCGAAGCTGCCGCTCCCCTGAGTCATCTGCCGTACCAGCGTGGCAAAGTCCTGCATCTCGCTCATGGGGACTTCCGCTTCGATCTCAGTCATGCCGTCACCGATGGCGTTCATGCCCAGCACCCGACCACGGCGCTTGTTGAGCTCGCCCATCATATCGCCGGTAGTGTCGTCGGGCACCTGCACCTTCAGGCAGCCGATGGGCTCCAGAATGATGGGGGACGCCTGAGCAAGACCCGCCTTATATGCAAGACTGGCGGCAGTCTTGAAGGCCATTTCCGAAGAGTCTACCGGATGATAGGAGCCGTCCACAAGGGTCGCCTTCAGCCCGACTACCGGATAGCCTGCCAGGACGCCCTTCTTCACGCAGTCCTGCAAGCCCTTTTCCACAGCCGGAAAGAAATTCCGGGGCACGGAGCCACCGAAGACATTCTCGGCGAAGACCAACCCCTCGCTGTCGCAGGGTTCGAACTCGATCCACACGTCGCCGTACTGGCCGTGACCGCCGGACTGCTTCTTATGCTTACCCTGAACCTTCACTTTCTTCCGGATGGTCTCCCGGTAAGCAATGGTAGGCGTTTCCAGCTTCACTTCCACGCCGAATTTATTCTTGAGCTTCGCCACGGTCACATCCAGATGCTGCTCGCCTAAGCCGCTCAGGATCTGCTCCTTCGTCTCCGTGTTCAGCGTATAAGACAGGGTTGGATCCTCTTCCAGAAGCCGTGCCACACCCTGAGAAATCTTGCTCTCGTCGCCCTTGCCCACAGCCGTCAGAGCCATGGAATAGCAGGGGGCGGGGAATTCCGCCTTTGCGAGCATTACCTTCCGCTTCGGCGAGCAGAGGGTGTCGCCGGTATTGGCAAGGAGCTTGCTGACGGCACAGATGTCGCCGGCAGGAACTTCCTTCACTTCTTCCTGTTTCTTGCCCCGGACGTAGAGGAGCTTGCCCAGCTTCTCCGGCTGCCCGGTGGTCATGTTGATTAGCTCCGCATCCGCCGTCAGCTTACCCGCCACGACCTTGACATAAGAGAGCTTGCCGACAAAGGGGTCGGCAATGGTCTTGAAGACATACGCCACCGTAGGAGCCGATGCGTCGCACTCCACCTCTACGATGTCGTCGCCGGAGAGCCCTTCCTCGTTTGCCACCTCCGCCGCAGAGGGAAGCATGGAGACCATGGCGCCCATCAACAGGCTCAGGCCCTCCAGATTGGTGGCAGAACCGCAGAACACCGGCGTGATGGTGCCTTCATAAATGCCCTTGTGGATGCCCCGGATCAGCTCCAGCATGGTGAACTGCTCGCCGGAGAAGTACTTCTCCATCAGTTCCTCATCCGTCTCTGCAACAGCCTCGGAAATGGCGTTGATCAGGCCCTCGACCCGGTGGCCCATATCCGGCATGACCACCTCGGCACGATGGCCGCCTTCATACGAATACGCCTTCATACCGATCAGATCGACGTAGCATTTGACCTTGTGATCCACCACATAGGGAACCACCAGCGGGCAGACCGACGGCCCAAATTCCGTCTTCAGCTGCTCCAGCACTTTATAGAAATCTGCGTGGTCGCTGTCCATTTTGGAGACGAAGAATGCCCGGGGCTTTCTCATCTTCACGGCTGCTTTATAAGCCTTCCGGGCGCCGACGGTAAGGCCGGACTTGCCGGAAAGGACAATCAGGACGCTGCCGGCGGCCCGCATAGCCTCGCACTGCCCCAGCGCAAAGTCGAAAAGCCCGGGAGCGTCTAAGAGGTTGATCTTTACGTCGCTGTATTCGATGGGGACAATGGAAAGATTCAGGGACGCTTTCCGCTTGATCTCTTCCGGATCGTAGTCGGACACCGTTGTTCCTTCGGTAGCCTTCCCCAACCGATCGGTGACACCGGTCCGGTAAAGCAGCGCTTCCACCAGACTCGTCTTTCCGCAGCCGCTGTGGCCAACGACCGCTATATTCCGAATGTTGCTTGCCTCATACTGTCTCATACCGTACCGCTCCTTATCTGTGATGGGTTTTGTTTGCAGAATGAAATGCTGTGTCTCTATCTGCGGATTTTGCCGGCAATCTTGTAAAATGTAAATAAAATCCTATTGCCGACAAGAAATATTATAGCATATATTGCTCTAAAGCACAAGAATGAAACCGCCCATTCTCCCGGTTTTTCCCTTGCTGAAACGTAAAAAATTCCGGCGTTCTCTCATGCAATCTTCACAAAATCGCACAAAAGACGCCGGAAAAATCAAAAAAATTTAAATAAACTGCGAACAAATTACAGATTCTGGCGATACCCTCTGGGGGTGACGCCCACCTCTCGCTTGAAGACACGGTCGAAATAAGCGATGTCCTGAAACCCCACTTCATAAGCCACCGCCCGCACCGTCCGGTTGGGATCCTTTAAAAGCTCCTTGGCCTTCCTGACCCGCAGGAAGTTTAACTGTTCCGTAAAGGTCCGCCCTGTGACCTCTTTGAAAATGCAGGAAAAACTGGTGGCGGACATCATGGCGATCCGCGCCACCTCCTCCAGATAGATCTTCTTCTGGAAGTTTTCGTTGATATATGCCGCCGCCCGAGCCACCGAATCCTTATAGCGATCCAGATACAGCTGCCGCACCTCGTCCTGCTCTTTTCCGTACTGTCTCGAAACGATGGCGAGTACCTTTAAAACATCCGCCCGGATGAACAGCGGATACCCTTCCTCCTGGTGCTTGAATTCCCACAGCATCTCGTCGAAAATGGCCTCCACGTTCCGGGCTGCAGCGCCTTCCAGCGGAAACCGGGGCTTCACCTGGTCGAGGCTCACCGTAAAGGGCTTCAGGTAGCTGCTCCAGAAGCTCTCCTCCCCTACATCGGGACGGATGAATTCCTTGGTGAACTCCATCCCCACAAGGCTCGTTTCATCGTTTTCGCATTCCATGTAGTGGGGGATCTCCGGCGGCAGCACAAAGATGCTCCCGGTGGTCAGCTCATGCCCCTCTCCACCCATCCAGTGGGTGCAGATCCCATGGCGGACAAACCAGATCTGAAAATAGTCATGGGTGTGCAGGGGCTGCTTTAACCTTCCCTGCACCGTATAGATCTTAAACGGAAACCCTTCCGCCAACTCATCCTGCGCCCGAAAGCTTACCGGCGCTTCTTCCATGGGGACCCCTCCTCCCGGCGCTTTTATTGTACCACATTTTCCATCGTTTTGGAAGACGGCTCTGTCCCGAAATAAGCGCAGATGGCAAGATAATACCGCCATGCCGCCTGCCTGCAGCCCTCTTCACCGGCCAGCCGCTCCATATCCGCTTCATTGGTGACAAACCCCTGCTCCACCAGCACCGCCGGGCAGCCGGGATAGTCCACCATGGCAAAGGACGGCGCCTCCAACGGCTCCGCTGAAGGATCCTGCAGGATCTTCTCCCCGTCTACATAATAGGCGTACCGGATCCCTTCCTGCCCCCGGAGGGTGATCCCCGTCTCTGCCATGGAGCGACAGATAAGCTGCGCAAACCGCAGGCTCTCTTCGTGATATTCCCGCCCCGGCGGCGCCGGATAGGCTTCAAACCCCGTGGCGGTGGGATCCGCCGCCGAATTTCCGTGAACGGAAAGCAGGAGCTTCGCCCGATGGAGCCTTGCCTTCCGCCACCGATCGTTTAATTTCATCGTTTCTCCCGCCGCCCGGCAGAGGACTACCCGGTAAGCCGGATCGGCCTCCAACAATTCCGCCAGATACTGCACGGTAGGCTCCGTCAGTTCCGTTTCGTTCAAAACGCCCACAGCGCCCACGTCGGTGCCGCCGTGACCCGCATCCAGCGCGACCACGATCCTCGGATCGGAAAGCGTCCGCCAGATCCAGAACGCCCCGCCTATCAAAAGCAGAAGTAGCAAAAATTTCACCGGTTTTTTCAATCTCCGGCGTTTTGTCTTCATCGAATCGCCTCCTGAAAAAGGAAAAGCCCCGCCGCAAAGGCGGGGCCGTGAGATCTTAGCCGTTGATGGCTTCGGGAGCCTTTTCCTTGATGACCTTCAAGGCTGCGTCGTCTGCGACCACAACCACGTCGGGATGGAGCTGCAGCACGGAAGCGGGGATGTGAGGGGTGATCGCCCCGCAGCAGGCTTTGTAAAGGATCTCCGCCTTGCCCTCGCCGTTGGCGATCAGGAGGATCTTTTTGGACTTCATGATGCTCTGGATGCCCATGGTGTAAGCCTGTTTCGGCACGTCGTCGATGGACTGGAAGAACCGGGAGTTGGACTCGATGGTCTTGGGGTCCAGATCCACGCAGTTGGTGCCTTTTTTGAACTCGTCAGCAGGCTCGTTGAAGCCGATGTGTCCGGTCAGGCCGATGCCCAGCAGCTGGATGTCCACGCCGCCCATGGAATCCACCACGGCGTCATACCGGGCGCACTCTTTCGCAGCGTCCGGCTCGGTGCCGTCGGGGACGTTGGTGTTGGCGGGATCGATATTGATGTGCTTGAAGAGGTTCTCCCGCATGAAGTAAGCGTAGCTCTGGTCGTTGTCGGGAGTCAGTCCCCGATACTCGTCCAGATTGACGGTGCGGACCTTGGAGAAGTCCAGATCCCCGGCTTCATAGCCTTTGATCAGCTCGGCATACAGCCCCAGAGGGGAGGAACCGGTAGCCAGACCCAGAACACTTTCGGGTTTTAAAATGACCTGAGCGGCAATGATGTTTGCGGCCTTGCGGCTCAGCTCGGCATAATCCTTTGCACGAATGATTTTCATATCAAACACTCCTTCATGTTTCATTTCTGCCTTCAGTATAGCACGGGCGGTTCCAAAAAGTCCACGGATTTTTAAAAGATAGCAATATAAACTAACGATTAACCAAAAAATCGTTAAGGTTTACTCTGCATTGATCCGCAGGATCTCCAGAAGCACTTCCGGGACCTTCTGCATCTCCTCCAAAACGGCGTATTCGAACCGCCCGTGGAAGTTGTGCCCGCCGGTGAAAAGGTTCGGGCAGGGCAGCCCCATATAAGAAAGCCGTGCCCCGTCGGTGCCGCCCCGGATGGGGGTGACCTCCGGCGTGATTCCCAGGTTCTCCATGGCCTTCAGAGCGGAGTCCACTACCTCCCGCCGAGGGAGGATCTTCTCCTTCATGTTGTAGTAGGAGTCGGTGAGAGCAAGCTCAAAGGTGCCCGCTCCGTACTTTTTGTTGAGAAAGTCCGCCGCATCCCGGAAAAGCTGCTTTTTCTCCTCGAACAGCCTCCGGTCGTGATCCCGGATGATGTATTCCATCACCGTTTTCTCCACGTCCCCTTCGATGGCATCCAGATGATGGAAGCCCTCGTACCCTTCGGTGCAGGCAGGGATCTCCGCTGCCGGCAGCATCCGGTCAAATTCCATCCCCATCAAAATGGCGTTCTTCATGTGCCCTTTTCCGGCGCCGGGGTGGATGCTCTGCCCATGGACGGTCAGAATGGCGGAAGCGGCGTTGAAGTTTTCGTACTCCAGTCCTCCTTCTCCGCCGCCGTCCACGGTGTATGCAAAGTCGGCGCCGAAGCCTTCCACGTCAAACAGATCCGCACCTCTGCCGATCTCCTCATCGGGGGTAAAGCCGATCTTCACCGGCCCGTGGGGCAGGGTGGGATCCTCCGCCAGCCGACGTGCCATTTCCATGATCCCGGCGACCCCCGCCTTGTCGTCGGCTCCCAGCAAAGTGGTGCCGTCGGTAACAATCAGGGTCTTTCCCACATACTTTTTCAGCTCCGGATAGGCCTCCGGTGAAAGGATATCGCCGGAGCCTTCCAGCAAAACGTCCTTCCCATCATAATTCTCCACGATCTTCGCCTTGACGTTTTTCCCGGAAACGGCGTCGGAGGTGTCCATGTGGGACACGAAACCGATTGCCGGCGCCTTTTCACAGCCTTTGGATGCCGGCAGGGAGGCGTACACATACCCGTCCGCCCCGCACCGGGCTTCCCATCCCAGATCGGAAAGCTCCTTTTTCAGAAGGGCGGCCAGCTTCAGCTGCCCCGGGGTGCTGGGGGTATCCTCCGAAGCCGGATCGGAGGTCGTCTCATAAGAAACATAGCGTAAAAACCGCTCAAGCAGGGTGTCGTTCATAAAAAATCTCCTTTACCGTCAGATTCTTCCTTCATTGTAGCACATCTTTTCTAAAAAATCATCCCTTCCCGATAAAAACGGCCCCGGAAAATCCGGAGCCGCTTTCTTTTCCCTCTTATTTGACAGTGATCCATTCGTATTCCTTCTGCCCGATCCCCAGCTTCACCGCATGGTCGATGCAGCTGTGCCAGTTGGTCTCCGGGAAAGTGTTGGTGAAATGGTCATGGTGGCAGTCCCCATGGTCGTGGAGGTTTCCGTCCAGCTTGCTTCCCACCAGCACCGGCATGGCATTGCAGGCGTCGGCGCAGGCCACATCCAGCGCCACCGGGTCGAAGGATGCGAACATTCCCACATCCGGGATGATGGGCAGGTCGTTCTCCGCATGGCAGTCGCAGTAGGGCGACACGTCCATGACGATGCTGATGTGGAACTGGGGCCGGCCATGGACCACCGCTTTGGCATACTCGGCGATCTTACAGTTCAGCTCGTCGTTGGCACTGGAGCATCCGTTGTAAATGGCGTCGAAGTTGCACGCCCCCAGACAGCGCCCGCAGCCCACGCACTTGCTGTGGTCGATGGAGGCCTTCCGGTCTTCCCCGAAGGAAATGGCTCCGTGGGCGCAGTTCTTGGCGCAGACCCGGCATCCCCGACAGACAGACTGGTCTACCGTAGGCTTTCCGGAGCTGTGCTGCTCCATCTTCCCCGCTCGAGAGCCGCAGCCCATCCCTAAGTTTTTCAGCGCCCCGCCGAAGCCTGCCGCCTCGTGACCTTTGAAGTGGTTCAGGGAAATGATCACGTCGGCGTCCATAATGGCGCGGCCGATCTTCGCTTCCTTCACGAACTCGCCGCCCTCCACCGGCACAAGCATCTCATCCGTCCCCTTCAGGCCGTCGGCAATGATCACGGGACATCCGCAGGAATAGGGGGTGAAGCCGTTCTCCCACGCCGCTTCCAGATGATCCAGCGCATTTTTCCGCCGCCCCACATACAGGGTGTTGCAGTCGGTGAGAAAGGGCTTTCCCCCCTGCTCCTTCACAACGTCCACCACGACTTTTGCAAAGTTCGGCCGCAGATAGGAGAGGTTTCCCGGCTCACCGAAATGGATCTTGATCGCCACGAACCGCTCCTTCATATCGATGTCGCCGATTCCCGCCTTGCGGATCAGCCGCTGGAGCTTCGTCAATAGGCTCGTCCCGGGCAGCGCCCGCATATCCGTAAAATAGACCTTGGATTTTTCCACAAACGTCATCCCTTCCGTTGTTTTGCCTTTCTTTTCTCCCGATCTTCCGGTCAGTGGGCCGTCACTTCTTCTTTCCGAACCAGCCGAACAGCCGCCGTTTCTTTTTCCCATCCGACTTAACCGGATCCCATTCGAACGTTTCCAGCGGCTCCTTGGCCTGCTGCATAAACGTCTCCTGGGCATTCAGCGGCGGGTCGTTCAGTGGCGTGCGCAAAACGTACCGCCCATCGGCGAATTGCTCCCTGGCCTTTACGTTATCCCGGAGCAGGAGGTCCATCATATCCAAGAGCCGCTGCCGGATCCGTCGGTCATAAATGGGACAGGCCACCTCTACCCGACGCTCCGTGTTCCGGGTCATCATGTCGCCGGAAGCGATGAATACCTTCGTATCCTCCCCGACGCCAAAGGCGTAGATCCGGGAGTGTTCCAGAAACCGTCCCACGATGCTGACAATGCGGACGTTTTCGGTCATCCCCGGGATCCGGGGCGTTAAACAGCAGATCCCCCGGATCACCAGCCGGATCTGCACTCCTGCCCGGGATGCATCGATGAACCGCTCGATGATTTCCTTGTCGGTGAAGGAATTGCACTTCACAAGGATCCTTGCTTCCTCCCCGTTTTTCGCCTTTTCGATCTCCCGGTCAGTGAGCTTCAAGATGCTCTCCTTGAAATTGGCAGGCGCCACCCAAAGATGCCGGTAAGAGCCGTCCAGATTCGACAGCGACAGGTTCATGAAGAAGGCGGCGGCGTCCGTCCCGATCCCCGGATCCGCCGTTAAAATGGCAAGGTCGGTATAGAGCTTCGCCGTTTTTTCGTTGTAATTCCCGGTTCCGATCTGGGTGATGTACTGGATTCCGTTCCTGCTCTGCCGCGTGATCAGGCAGATCTTGGAGTGGACCTTATACCCGTCCATCCCGTAGATCACCCGGCAGCCCGCTTCCTCTAACCGCTGGGCCCATTCGATGTTGTTTTCCTCGTCGAACCGGGCCCGCAGCTCCATCAGCACCGTCACGTCCTTGCCGTTTTCCGCCGCTTCGATCAGGGCTTCCGCCAGCGCCGACTGCCTTGCGATCCGATAAAGGGTGATCTTGATGGACACCACTTCCGGATCTCCCGCCGACTCCCGCAGCAGGCTCAAAAGGGGCTTCATGGACTCGTAAGGATAAGAAAGCAGCACATCGTGCCGCAGCACCTGCCCAATAATAGGCTGGGACGCATCCACCATGGGGGAAGGCTGGGGGGTAAAGGGCGTCTGCAGAAGCGACCGCTTCAGATCAAAGGGCAGCTTCGCGTCCAGCCCGAAGCAATAGGAAAGATCCAGCGGCGCATGGGAATGGAACACCTGCGCCTTGTCGAGCTCCAGCTTGGAGCGCAGGTACTTCTGCGCCTCATCGCTCATTTCCCCCTGGATTTCCAGCCGCACCGGGGAAAGCCGCAGCCGTTTTTTGAGGATCTTCTTCATGTGCTGCCGGTAATCGGTATCCTCGTCCAGAAGCCCGGCGTCGGTATCAATATCGGCGTTCCGGGTGACGCAGATCACCGCTTTCTCGGAGACCTTATATTTCTCGAAAACCTTTTCGCAAAATGTAAGATCACGTCCTCCACCAGCACGAACCGCCGCTCAGAGGGATCCACCGTAAACACCCGCCTTGTCACCGACGGCACCGGGATGATTCCGAAGACCCGGTGGCCGTCCTGGTGCAGCGCCACGGCGATATTCAGCTGCTTGTTGCCGATGTGGGGGAAAGGGTGGCTCTGGTCGATGATCTGGGGGGACAGCACCGGCAGAATCTCCCGCTCGAAGAAGTCCTCCGCCAGCTTTTCCTCCGGCTTCCGCAAAGCGTCCATGGCCACATAGCTGATCCCCTGATCGGAAAGCTCCCGGCTGATTCTCGCAAATGCCTCGTCCCGCAGCAGATAAAGGGGCACGCAGGCCCTGTAGATCTCCGACAGCTGCTCCGCCGCCGTCATGCCGGTCTTGTTGTCAAAATAGTCGGGAGAAAAGAGCATATAGTCAATTAAGCTCCCCACTCGCACCATGAAAAACTCGTCTAAGTTGCTGGTAAAGATCGAAAGGAAATGGAACCGCTCCAAAAGCGGCGTTTCCGGACAGTTTGCCTCTTCCAGCACCCTTTGGTTGAACTTGAGCCACGAAAGCTCCCGGTTCTGCATACAGCTGCGATAATCTACTGTTTCCGTACTCATAAAATTCCTTCCGCCCGTTTCTGTAATTTCCCGTCCGGAGCCACCTTCTGAGGCTCCAAAAACCGGGTGATGAGGTACCCTTCCCGGACGCCCGCCCGGCTCACAAAGAAGTCGGTGCAGTCAAACCGCTTAGCGATCCCCCGGACGATCAGAAGACCCGGCACCATGCTGAACATCCGCTCCGGCACCAGCTTATAGGCCTGCTTGGAGAGCTCCGCTTCATCGCTGCAGGCGATCTTGATGACCCGGTCAAGCTCCTCTGTCGTAAACCGCGCACCGTCCTTGGGAAGCCCCAGAAGCTCCTGACAAAGCTGCAGGGACATCCGCATGGTGCCGCCGATGCCGCAGACGGAAGCCCCCTTCTCCACCGGCCAGTCCACGGCGTCCAGCTGCTCCTTGATTGCTTTCCGCATCTTTTCTCGCTCCTTCTCCCCGGGGATCAAGCCGGAAACGAACTGGGTGTGGAGCGCCAAGGAGCCCATAGGAATGCTCAGAAGATCCCGGGGGCCTTTTCCGTCGAACCAGACAAGCTCCGTGCTGCCGCCGCCGATGTCGGCTAACAGTCCCTTCTCCATGGGATAGAACCGGGTGGCGCCGATGAAGTCCAGACGGGCCTCTTCCTTGCCGGAAATAATTTCTGGTGTGATGCCGGTGACCCGCTGCATCTGATTCAAGACCTCGTCCTGATTGCAGATGTTCCGAAGGGAGGCGGTGGCGAAGATCCCCGCCCCGTCTACATTGAAGTTTTCAAGGATCTCCCGCAGGGCTTCCAAGGCAAGGCAGGCCCGCTCGATCCCCGACTGGGTCAGCCGCCCCTTTTTCACATACCCGGCAAGCCCCGCCATCACCTTTTTCCCGATGACTTGGGTGATGACGCCGTTTTCCTCCCGAAAGATGGAAAGACGGACGGAGTTTGAACCCATATCAATGATTCCGTACAGCATAGCATTTCCTCCTCTGTGCGGCTTTTTACAAAGTATTCCAGTTTTATTATACCTCTTTTTTCCTTCCCGTCTATCACAATTTCGTAAATTTCCGCCCCTTTTGTTTATCCTTTTTTATCCGGGGCATACTTTTCTTGAATCAAAAACGAAAGGAGGCGTCCTGTATGGCAGATACCGCAAACCGGAGCATCAAGTGCAGCGTTACCCAGTGCTCCCACCACTGCAGCGGGGAAAACTACTGTTCCCTCAACTGCGTCACCATCGGCACCCATGAAGCAAACCCCACCATGGTTCAATGCACCGACTGTGAATCCTTCGAGGCAAAATAATCAAAATTTCCCGGCTCCGGAACCTCATTCCGGAGCCGGGATTCTTTTTTCTTCCGCCAAATTCCACAAAAGGCAGCCTTCAGCAGCGCTCTCGTTTTTCTTGCTATTTTCCCGCTTTTATGCTATGCTTAAATAAAGTTTTGATTCCCACAAGAGGAGGCCGTCATATGTCACTATCCAAGGTCCAGCTGCCGGAGGGCTACCGCCCGGCCCTGGACATCCTGCAGACGGAAATCGCCATCAAGCTGGTCAAGGACACCTTTGAACGGGAGCTTGCACAGAAGCTCCACCTGACCCGTGTGTCCGCTCCCCTGTTCGTCCGGAAGAACAGCGGCATCAACGACGACTTGAATGGTGTCGAACGCCCCGTTTCCTTCGACATCTCCGACATCGGCGAGGAAGTGGAGATCGTCCACTCTCTTGCCAAATGGAAGCGTCTTGCCTTAAAGCGCTACAACTTCGGCCCCAACACCGGCCTTTACACCGACATGAACGCCATCCGCCGGGACGAGGAGCTGGATAACCTCCACTCCGTCTATGTGGACCAGTGGGACTGGGAAAAGATCATCACGGTGGAGGACCGCAATGAGACCTACCTGAAAAACGTGGTGCGCTGCATCGTGTCTGCGGTGTGCGCCACCGAGATGAACCTGCACGCCATGTTCCCCCAGCTGCAGGATCTGCCCC
>USLH01000047.1 GCA_900555435.1 uncultured Oscillospiraceae bacterium
CGCCTGGAAAAAGCCTACGAATTCTATAAAAACGACCCCGATTTTATCTCGGAGCTGAACACCCTTTTAAAAGAGTACGCCGGCCGCCCCTCCCTTCTCTACTACGCCGAAAAAATGACGAGGGACTTAGGCGGCGCAAAAGTCTACCTGAAGCGGGAGGACTTGAACCACACCGGCTCCCATAAGATCAACAACGTCTTAGGCCAGGTGCTCCTCGCCAAGCGCATAGGCAAGACCCGGGTCATCGCCGAGACCGGAGCTGGTCAGCACGGCGTTGCCACCGCCACCGCCGCCGCCCTGATGGGCATGGAATGCGAGATCTTCATGGGAAAAGAGGACACCGACCGTCAGGCTCTGAACGTCTACCGCATGGAGCTGCTGGGTGCGAAAGTGCATCCGGTCACCAGCGGCACCATGACCTTAAAAGACGCCGTCAATGAGACCATGCGGGAGTGGGTCTCCCGGGTAGAGGACACCCACTATGTGTTGGGCTCCGTCATGGGTCCCCACCCCTTCCCCATGATGGTCCGGGATTTTCAAAGCGTCATCAGCAAGGAAGCCCGGGCACAGATCCTCGAAAAAGAGGGCAAGCTCCCCGCAGCAGTCTTAGCCTGCGTCGGCGGCGGAAGCAACGCCATGGGAATGTTTTACAACTTCATCCCCGACGCCTCCGTCCGGCTCATCGGCTGCGAAGCCGCCGGCCGGGGCATCCATACCGGCCAGCACGCCGCCACCATCGCCACCGGGACGTTAGGCGTCTTCCACGGGATGAAATCCTATTTCTGCCAGGACGATCAGGGGCAGATCGCACCGGTCTACTCCATTTCCGCCGGTCTTGACTATCCGGGGATCGGCCCGGAGCACGCCCACCTTCACGACATCGGCCGGGCGGAATACGTCCCCATCACCGATGACGAAGCTGTCTCCGCCTTCGAGTATCTTGCCCGCACCGAAGGCATCATCTGCGCCATCGAAAGCGCCCACGCCGTGGCATACGCCCGGAAGCTGGCGCCCACCATGGAAAAAGATCAGTCCATCATCGTCTGCCTCTCCGGCCGAGGAGACAAGGACGTTGCCGCCATTGCACGCTATCAGGGGGTCGATATTCATGAGTAACATCAAAAAAGCCTTTGACCACGGAAAAGCCTTCATCGGCTTCGTCACTGCCGGGGATCCTTCCCTTGAAAAAACCGAAGAGTTCGTCCTGACCATGGAGGAAGCCGGCTGCGACCTGATCGAGTTAGGCATCCCCTTCTCCGACCCCATCGCCGAAGGCCCGGTCATCCAGGAAGCCAACATCCGTGCCCTGAAAGCCGGGGCGAATCTGGATCGGATCTTCCAAACGGTGGAATCGCTCCGGAAGAAAACGGACATTCCCCTTGTCTTTCTCACCTACTTGAACCCGGTGTTCCGTTACGGCTACGAAAAATTCTTCGCCCGCTGCGCCGAAGCCGGAGTGGATGGGGTCATCATCCCTGACCTTCCTTTTGAAGAGAAGGGCGAGGTGACCCCCTTCTCCCGGAAAAACGCCGTGAATCTGATCTCGCTGGTGGCCCCCACCTCCGAGGATCGGATCCGCACCATCGCCGCCGACGCCGACGGATTTTTGTACCTTGTCTCCTCCATGGGCGTCACCGGCATCCGGAAGGAGATCACCACCGACCTTTCCGCCATGATGAAGCTGGTGCGGGAAGCGTCCGATATCCCCGCCGCCGTGGGCTTCGGCGTCAGCACCCCGGAACAGGCCGCACAGGTGGCAGCCCCCTCCGACGGTGCCATCGTCGGCAGCGCCATCGTCCGCATCATCGCCAAATACGGCAGCTCCGCCGCCCCCCACATCGCCGACTACGTCCGCCAAATGAAAGCAGCCGTCCAATCAGCAGAGAAAAAATAAATACGATTTGTATTTATCAAAGCAAATTCTTCTAATTGTATTTCAAAACCTTCCATCCACGAGGAGAAACCTTAAGCCGAAGCATATCTCCGAAATCTTTCTTCGGAGATTTGAAACGTCAAAGAAAGACTTCGGATTTACGCTTCTGCTTAAGTTTCCTCCTCATAACCGGAAGATTTTTGCATTCTATTATACATTTTGTTTTATTTTGCATGCATATAACTAGTTGAAATCAAAAATACCCCTCCCGTTGCCGGACATTGGCTACAGGAGGGGTATTTTGGGTTTTTAGTTACGGCTGATCCGGCATAACGTCGTTGTAGATAAAATCGTGGAGCTTCTGCCGGGTGGCTTCCAGATCGTAGTAGAGATAATCCACCCCGTCCACCTTCAGGCTGCCGCCGTCGATCAGATCTTCGTTGCAGGGAAAGCGGACATCTTCCATGCTCACGTCCCGCAGAAGGATCCCCGCCATATCCATGATCTCCGACAGATCAAGAGAAGTCTCCACCACCGGCAGCATCTTCCGGATCATCTCCGGATACTGCAGGGGACTCACAGCCTTGCCTTTTTTGAAGATAGCCTGCATCACGTTCCGCTGCCGCTGGGTTCGTTCAAAATCGGCGTTGCCCACATACCGGATCCGGGCGTAGCCTACCGCCTGCATCCCACTGAGGGTCTGGAGGCCCGCTTTCTCGATGGTGTCCACCTTGCTGCCGTCCATAGCAGCCTGCTCAATCATGTTGTGGTTGGCATCCTTCCGCTCGGCCTCGGAAATATCGATCTCCACGCCGCCTACTGCGTCCACGATGGCGGCCATTTCCCGGAAGTTGACGGTGACATAATCGGAAATATCCAGACCGAATACCTGATTCAGGGTCTTGATGGCCAGCGTTGGACCACCGTAGAAATAAGCAGCGTTGATCTTCGTCTTCCCATAGCCCTCCACAGGCACATAGCTGTCCCGCATGACGGAGGACAGCTTGATCTTGTTGTGCCGCTTATCCACCGTGGCAATCATGATGACGTCCGACCGGGCGGCTTCTGTTTCATCCCGCCGATCCACGCCGAACAGGGCGATGTTCACGATGGAATGATCCGTGGAATTATCGGTAAGCTCCGACTCCTCCGGCTGGGAAACGATGCCGATGTCCGAAGGATCGGAGGGCAGCTCCGTCTTGCTTTTATTGAACAGCCGGATGGTATCGGCCACATAATAAGCGCCCCAGCCGATAAATCCCAGCAAAACCAGTACCAGCAAGGTGCCGATCAGTTTTTTTGTCTTCAGTTTTCTCCGTCGTTTTGCCATATCCGGCTCTCCTTTTTATTCAAAGCCCATTTTCCACAAAGGGATGGGGTCAGTATACCACATTTCGACGAAAACCGCAACTGCCCGCTAAGGAAATCTTTCTTAAGATTCTCTTAACGGGCAGTTTTTCATCCATTCCGGATTATACGTTGAACCGAAAGAGGACAATGTCACCGTCCTGCATCACGTAATCCTTGCCTTCCAGCCGAACCAGCCCTTTCTCCTTGGCGGCCGCCATGGAGCCACAGGCCATCAGGTCGTCGAAAGCCACCACTTCCGCCCGGATGAATCCCCGCTCGAAGTCAGTGTGGATCTTTCCTGCCGCCTGGGGTGCTTTCGTGCCCTTGGTGATGGTCCACGCCCGCACCTCCGGCTCGCCGGCGGTCAGGAAGGAGATGTAGCCCAGCAATGCGTAGCCCTCCCGAATGATCCGGTTCAGGCCGCTTTCCTTCAGGTTCAGGTCGGCTAAGAATTCCTTCTTCTCGTCGTCGGTCATGTCAGCAATCTCTTCTTCGATCTTGGCGCAGATGGGAAGGACGGCAGACTTTTCCTCGGCGGCAATTTTCGCCACCGCCTGATAGTGAGGGTTATTCTCGTAGCCGTTTATAAAGTCATCCTCGCACATATTGGCGGCGTAAATGACGGGCTTGTTGGAAAGCAGCGGGGAGGATGCGATCATCGCCGCCTCTTCTTCCGTGTAGGGGAAGCTTCTCGCGCTCTTGCCCTCTTCCAGATGAGCCATGAGCCGCTCTAAGAAATCCAGCTCCGGACCGTACTTCTTGTCCGCCCGAACCAGCTTCTGGGTCTTGGCGATCCGCCGCTCCAGCACTTCCATATCGGCGAAGATCAGCTCCAGATTGATGGTCTCAATGTCCCGGGCGGCCCCGATAGAGCCCTCCACATGGATCACGTCCCCGTCCTCAAAGCAGCGGACGACATGGACGATGGCATCCGCCTCCCGGATGTCGGCCAAGAACTTGTTTCCTAAGCCCTCACCCTTGGAAGCGCCTTTGACCAACCCTGCAATATCCATAAATTCCAGCACCGCCGGGGTGAACTTTTTGGGATGATACATCTCCGCCAGCTTGTCCAGCCGCTCATCGGGCACGGACACCACGCCCACATTGGGCTCGATGGTGCAGAAGGGGTAGTTGGCCGATTCCGCCCCCGCATTGGTCAGCGCATTGAAAAGGGTGCTTTTTCCTACGTTGGGAAGCCCCACCATACCTAATTTCATGGATTTTCCATCTCCTCATCGATTCTACGCCGGAAACGCTCCGACTGTAACGTTTCGGTCCTTTTTACATCGTCTCCGGTGCGTCAATCTTCAAGATTGACAGGACGTTTTCCAGAGCCGAACGAGCCGCCATGCAAAGTGCCAGCCGGGCCTGCATCAGGCTCTCGTCCTCGCCGTACACCTTGCAGGCGGTATAAAACTTGTGGAACAGCGTCGCCAGATCCAAAGCGTACCGGGTCATCTTCGCCGGATCATAAGCCTTCGCCGCCTCAATGATCTCCGCCGGGAACCGGGCGATGTGCCGGATCAGGGCGATCTCCTCCGCCGTGCTCAGGGCTTCCAGCTCCTCCCGGGTCACCTTCCGGGGAGAAACGCCCTCAGCTGCCAGCTTCTTTAAAATCGAGCAGATCCGGGCGTGGGCGTACTGCACATAGTAGACCGGGTTCTGGCTGGACTGCTCCACTGCCAGATCCAGGTCGAAATCGAACTGAGAATTGGCTTCCCGGAGGTTGAAATAGAACCGTGCCGCATCGATGGGCACTTCGTCCAGCAGCGTCACCAGCGTGATAGCCTTGCCGGAACGCTTGCTGGCCTTTACAACCTCGCCGTCCCGAATCAGCCGCACCATCTGCATCAGCACTACGTCCAGCCGGTCGGGATCGACTCCCAGCGCCTGCAGCGCCGCTTTCAGGCGGGGCACATAGCCGTGATGATCCGCTCCCAGCACGTCGATGGCCTTGTCATATCCCCGGGTCACCAGCTTGCCGTAGTGGTACGCAATATCCGGCACCACATAGGTGGGCACACCATTGGAGCGCACCAGCACGAAGTCCTTGTCTGCACCGAATTCGGTGGCTTTAAACCAGGTGGCGCCCTCCGCCTCATAAGTGTGACCCTTTTCTTTCAAAAGCTCCACCACCTTCATCACCGACCCGTCGGCGTGAAGGGCGGACTCCCGGAACCACCGGTCATAGTGGATGCGGTACTTGGCAAGATCCCGCTCCAGCCCTTCGATGTTCAGAGGCAGGGCGTACGCTACCAGCGCTTTCCGCCGCTCCTCCTCGGAAACATTCATATATTTGTCGCCGTAGATGGCGGCGAAATTCTTGGCATGGTCGATGATGTCCTGACCGTGATAGCTGTCCTCAGGCATCTCGATGCCGTCCTTATAAAGCTGCTGGTACCGAAGATCCAAAGAAAGCCCGAACTTGTTGATCTGGTTACCGGCGTCGTTTACATAAAATTCCCGGTCAACCCGATAGCCTGCCCAGTCCAGCACCGACGCAATGCCGTCGCCCAGAGCGCCGCCCCGGGCGTTGCCGATGTGCATGGGGCCGGTGGGGTTGGCGGAAACAAACTCCACCAACATCCGCTTGCCGCCGCCGAAGTCGGTGCGGCCGTAGTTCTCCTTCTCCTCCAGCACCGATTCCACCACGCCGGCGAACCAGCCGGGGGCCAGCGTAAAGTTCAGGAACCCGGGTCCCGCCACTTCCAGCTTCTGGAAAGCGGTCCCCGTCAGCTCCGCCGCATTGGCAAGAGCCTCGGCAATCATCCGTGGGGCCTTGTGGAAGGCTCTTGCGGAGACCATGGCAAGGTTTGCGGCAAAATCGCCGTGAGAGGAGTCTCCGGGGATCTCCACGGAAAATTCCGGAGCCTCCGCCTGAGGCAGCGTTCCTTCCGCAATGCAGCGATCCAGTGCGGCGAGCAGGATCTCCCGACACTGATTTTTTGCGTCAAAAATGGGGTTTGCCATTTGAAACAATCCTTTCTTTTTAGGCGGGAGGTCAGGCCTCGCTCACCGAAATCTCCAGTTCATTTTCGCTCATCAGAGACGAATTCATGTCCAGCGTATAGTGCAGGCGCAAGTCCCCGCCGCAGTCCCCGATGGAGCTTTCCAGGCTGTCGGTATAGACCCCGATCTCCATGGGGTTTCCCATCATGTCGTACCGCCCCACGTTCCGTATTCCCTTCTGGAGCACCAGATGGGAGGTGGAGCTGCCCCGCCGGGTCAGGGTCACCCGGTCGGGGGCTTCGATCTTCATCGTAGTGGTACAGCCGTCGAAGCCGGTGGTCTCGCTTTCTTTATAAGTGATGTAATAGTGATCGTTCTTCTTATATAAGCTGCCCAGCGTAAACAGCTCGGCAGTGCTTTGATCCTCATCGGAGGTATAGACCCCCTTGATGCGGATGCTTACGTCCTTTTTCATACCAATGCCTTTCTTTCAGATTGTATCGGGATAGGCGGTGATGTCCACTTTTTCCACCCGTCCCCGGAACTGCCCGCCTAAAAAGAGGGCGGCGTTCTGAGCAAACTGCGCCGGATCGTCGCTGACAAAGAAGGAGGAGCTCCCCTTCCCGTCCCGGCCGGCCAGCAGTTCCTTTTCTTCTAGAATCCGCCGGGCGTGATCGGCTGCGGCCCGTCCGGAATCGATCAAAGTCACCGAAGGGCCCATGAGATCCCCGATGATCCCTGCGATCACGGGATAGTGGGTGCACCCTAAGATCAGGGTATCACAGCCGCTTTCTTTGATGGGCTTTAAATAATCTTCCGCCACCAGACGGGTCACCTGATTCTCCCGCTCTACATAGCCGTTTTCCACCAGCGGCACAAACAGCGGGCAGGCCCTCGACACCACCTGCAGCTCCGGATCGAGCTTTTTCAGCTCCCGCTCATAGGCCCCGGTGCGGATGGTGGTAGCTGTCGCAATGACCCCGATCTTCCCGTTGCAGGTAGCGGCAGCCGCCGCCTGCACCGTGGGGATCAGCACCCCGGTATAAGGGAAGGTGAACCCTTCCGTCAGCTTCTGGGGCAGGGTGGTGGTCACCGTGCCGCAGGCGGCAATGACCATCTTGACCCCCTTCCTCAGAAGGAAGTTGATGTCCTGAATGGCGTACTGCACCACAATCTCCGGGCTCCGGGTCCCGTAGGGCACCCGCCCAGTATCGCCGAAATAGACGATGTCCTCCTCTGGCATGACCCGCAGCAGCTCCCGGACGGCGGTAAGCCCGCCCATCCCGGAATCCAGCACGCCGATGGGACGATTATCCATTGCTTTCCGCCCTTTCCATGGCAAGCCGGATCAGCCGGTCCAGCAGAGCGCTGTACGAAAGCCCCGTGGCCTCCCACAGCTTCGGATACATACTGATGGAGGTGAAGCCGGGCATGGTGTTCAGCTCATTCAGATAGACCTCCTGGGCCGGCGTCACAAAGAAGTCCACTCTCGAAAGTCCGGCACAGCCCAGCGCCTTGAACGCCTTGACGGCGATGTCCCGGATCTGATAGGAAAGCTCCTGGCTGATCCGTGCGGGAATGTGCAGCTCGGAATTCGGGTTGCTGTATTTTGCTTCGTAATCATAAAACTCGTTGGCAGGGGTAATCTCCCCTAAAATGGAGGCTTCCGGCTCCTGGTTGCCCAAAACGGCGCACTCCACCTCGATGCCCACGATGGCCTTTTCGATCAGCACCTTGCTGTCATGAGCGAAGGCCAGCTTCACCGCCTGCTCCAGCTCGTTTTCGTCCTTCGCCTTGCTGACACCCACGGAAGAACCGGCGTTGGCGGGCTTTACGAAGACCGGGAAGCCCAGCGTGTCCACGACCTTCTGGGCGATCTGCTCCGGACGGAACCGGTCGGAACGCTTCACCAAGAGGTACGGCGCCATGTTGATCCCGGCGTTTTCCAGGATCACATGGGTGAAGGCTTTGTCCATGCAGATGGCGGAAGCACAGGTGCCGCAGCCCACATAAGGGGTCATGCTCATCTCAAACAGCCCCTGAATGGTGCCGTCCTCCCCGTTTTTGCCATGGAGCACCGGGAAGAAGCAATCAATGGGCAGGAAGGTCAAAGTCTGGTCGGAAAGCACCTTATAAATGCCCTTTTTGGTGTTGTCCGTAGTCACCATACAGGGACAGCAGTCCGGATGCTTCTCCCACTGGCCGTTGGCGATGTTCTCCACCTCGCCGGGATAGAAGAGCCACTTTCCCTTTTTCGTAATGCCGATGCAGACGATCTCATACTGATCCGTCGGAATGTTTGCGATCACAGAGCTGGCCGAGACGCAGGAGACCTCATGTTCGGACGATGCTCCTCCGAACAGGACGGCGATTCGCTGTTTTGCCATAATGTATTCCTCCATTTCCGGTACGGAGCTTTCCTCCGTACCCGTTGGTCTTTTCCGAAAACAGAGCCGGCCGCAAGGTCTGGTACTCCATTCTATAACTAATGTATTATAGCATATTTCTGAGGCTTTTTCAACTGTTTGTCCGCAAGCCCGCAGGGGTTTTTCTTCCCCTGCCAGTCTATGCCGGAAGGAAACGCTTTATGTCCCGCTCCCCGCCCGGAAAACCGCCGACAGCTCCGACAGAAAACAGATCCGGGAGCAGTATTCCTTCCCCCACTTGCTCTCGTCGAAAAGCAGCACCGCCTTCCGGCTTCCCGCCACATACGCCCGCTTGATGAGAGCTTCCTCCTCATTTGCCTCCGTAGCGCCATTTTCCTCGCTGACCCCCTGACTGGAAAAAAACGCATAATCCGCACAGTGGCTCCGGATAAAATCGCAGGCAGCCGTCCCGATAAAGGACTTGGAATGGGGCCGCACCCGTCCGCCTGTGGTGTACACGGTCAGCTGGGGAAAGTCGCTTAAAACCTCCGCCGTCCGGATGCCGTTGGTGATCACCGTCAGCTCCCGGAATTCCCCTAACCGTCTTGCCAGCCGCAGCACTGTGGAGCTGGAATCCAGAAACAGCGTCATCCCATCGGAGATAAACCCCAGGGCCTGCTCCGCCAGCTGTTCCTTGGCTCCCCCGTTCTCCCCGGATCGAATGGCGAAGGGCGATTCCGACGCCGCCCCCCGCAGGAGGGCTGCCCCTCCGTGGGTCCGCCGGATCAGCCCCTCCTTTTCCAGAAACTGCAGATCCCGCCGGATGGTGGGAGCGCTGACGAAAAGGCTCTCGCACAGCTCCGTCACCGACACGTCGGATTTTTTCCCAAGGATCGCCAGAATTTCCTTCTGGCGGATATAACCGGACATTTTCTTTCCTCCAAGTGCTCAGAATAAGATCGTTTCTGATCGATTCTGCACATTTTCTTTGAATATCTCGCAATTTTTCCGCCGGTTCTTTACAAAACCGCTCATTTTTTATTATAATGGGAATGACGGCGGTGCGCAAGCCCGCAGGAAAATTTTTTTACAGAAACGGAGCGATCTTTTCATGGAAAACCTCGATGCGATCAAAGACCAGATCTGTGACGTCTGTCACAAAATGTGGCAGTTGGGCTGGGTTGCCGCCAACGACGGAAACGTTTCCGTCCGTTTGAGCGACGGTACCTTCCTCGCCACCCCCACCGGCATCAGCAAGAGCTTCATCACTCCCGAAAAGCTGGTGCGCATCAATGACAAGGGCGAAGTCCTCGAAGGCGCCCCCGGCTACAAGCCCTCCTCCGAGATCAAGATGCACCTGCGCTGCTATAAGGAGCGGGACGATGTAAACGGCGTCGTTCACGCCCATCCTCCCACGGCTACCGGCTACGCCGTTGCGGGCTTGAGCCTTGACGAGTACTCCATGATTGAGACCGTCATCGCCATCGGCTCCATTCCCCTGACCCCCTACGGCACCCCCTCCACCAACGAAGTACCCGAAGCCATCGCCCCCTACCTGCAGGAGCACGACGTGCTGCTGCTCCAGAACCACGGAGCTCTCACCGTAGGCGCCGACCTGCTCACCGCCTACTACCGCATGGAGACGTTAGAGCTCTACGCCAAGATCAGCCTTACCGCTCACCTCTTAGGCGGCGCCAAGGAGATCCCGAAAAACCAGATCGACAAGCTGATGGATCTGCGGAAAAACTACTACAAAGTCACCGGTCGTCACCCCGGCTACAAAAAATATCCCCCGAAGGAGGACTAAGCTATGCAGGTTCTTGCCTTTGACTTCGGCGCATCCAGCGGCCGGGCGATGTTAGGCGGCTTCGACGGAAAAACCATCACCCTCGAAGAGATCCACCGCTTTACAAACGACCCGGTCCAAATGAACGGCACCCTTTACTGGGACGCCCCTCGCCTGTTCTTCGAGATCAAGGAGGGCATCCGCAAAGCCAAAGCAAAGGGCGGCTTCGATTCCATCGGCATTGACACCTGGGGCGTGGATTTCGCCCTTCTGGACTCCTTTGGCGACCTGATTGCCAACCCCGTCCACTATCGGGATTCCCGTACCGAAGGCATGATGGAGGAAGCCTTCCAAGTGATCCCCCGGGAGGAGCTTTACACCCGCACCGGCACCCAGATCATGCGGATCAACACCCTTTACCAGCTCCTTTCCCTTGCGAAAAAGCGCCCGGATCTGCTGGAGCGGGTGGACAGCCTCCTCCTGATCCCCGACCTTTTTCACTACCTTCTGACCGGCGAGAAAAAGGCGGAATTCACCGAAGCCTCCACCACCCAGATGCTCGACCCCCGCACCGGGGATTGGGACAAGGCGCTGCTGGAGCGTCTGGGGATCCCCTCCCGGCTGCTGCCTGAGATCATCCCCTCCGGTTCCGTCTACGGCGCCCTGAAAAAAGACCTGGCGGAAGAACTGGGCGTCCCGGAAGTCCCGGTCATCGCCGTGGCTTCCCACGACACCGCCTCCGCCATCGCTGCCGTCCCCGCCCCGGAAAAGGATTTCCTGTACATCAGCTGCGGCACCTGGTCGCTGTTCGGCACGGAGCTTTCCGCTCCCATCATCGACGAAAAGACCAGGCGCTTCAACCTGACCAACGAAGGCGGTTACGGCAAGACCGTCACCCTCCTGCGGAACATCATGGGCCTCTGGCTCATTCAGGAGTCCCGCCGGCAGTGGATCCGGGAAGGCTTCTCCGTCACCTACGCCGATCTGGAACAGGAAGCGCTGGCGGAGCCCGCCTTCCTCTCCTTCGTCGACCCCGACGCCCCGGAATTTGAAGCGCCCGGCAATCTCCCGGAACGGGTTCGGGAATTCTGCCGAAAAACCGGCCAGCACGTCCCCGAAAACCGGGGGCAGGTCATGCGCTGCATCTATGAAAGCCTGGCGCTCAAGTACCGCCAGACCGCCGGCATGATCCGGGAGACCACAGGCAAGACCTATCCCGCCATCCATGTGGTAGGCGGCGGCGCCAAGGACGGCTTCCTCTGTCAGCTGACTGCAGACGCCTGCGGCGTCCCCGTAACGGCCGGCCCCATCGAAGCCACCGTCCTGGGCAATATTGCGGTACAGCTCATCGCTCTCGGCGAGCTTTCCTCCATTGAAGAAGCAAGGAAACTCCTTGCCGCCGGGGAAGGCTTCCGCTCCTTTGAGCCGCACCCCACCGCAGAGTGGGACGCCGCTTACGAGCGTTTTCTCTCCATTACCCGATAACCTCAAAAAGCCGCCGGTCTAAAATAATCCGGCGGCTTTTCCTTTCTATTAAAAAAACGGAGGTGACCCCATGCGGATCCTCTTGTGGAACATACAGGACGGCGGGGTTTTAAGCCTAAACCACCCCGACCGGAGCAATCTTCAAAACATCCTGACCGTCATCCGGGATCTCGCCCCGGATCTCGCTGTCCTTCCGGAGTATGAGACTGAATACCGCCGCATTTTTTTAGAAGAAGGGCTCATCCCTCTGGGCTATACCTGCGCCGTCTGCGAAGACGTCCCGGATGCCACACTCCGCAAGCGCACCCTGTTAGCCGCAAAGCTCCCCTTCACAACGCTTCCCCGCCCCATGGAGATCCTCCGTTACAGCTGGCGGAACTGGATCGAAGCAGCCTTCCCGGAAAGCGGCCTGCGCCTCTTAGGCATCCACGTCCCTTTAGCGCAAACCTCCGGCCGCTTCGGCGATAGCCGGGATAACTGCCGGGAAAAACGCCTCTTTTTAGAGGAACTGCGGCGCCGCTTCACCGAATACGCCGCTCTTTCCTCCCCCGCCCTGATCCTCGGGGACTTCAACCTTTACCCCGGCGCTGTCTATGGGGAGGTGCTCAAAGATTTCTCCACCGCTTTAACGGAGCTGACCAAAGGTGAACCCACCTGGAACAAACGGAAGCTCGACTTCCTCTTTGCAAACGAAGTTTTCCGCTCCCGGGTGACCTTCGTCTCCGAGCCGCAGAAAACGCCCTTCTCCGACCACGCCTATCTTTATTTGGATGCCGACCTGTAAAAACAACGAAACCCCCGCTTCCAGAGGTCAAGGAAGCGGGGGTTATTTACAAAAGCAGATCCGGTGAGAGGGATTATGCTTTCGCTGCATTCAGTTTGGATGCAATCTGGGATTTCCGTCTGGCAGCCTGGTTCTTGTGGATGATTCCCTTGGAAGCAGACTGGTCGATGACTTTGTAAGCCTGCTGAGCAACAGCGGCTTTATCAGCGGCATCGGACTCGATGGCGGCGTTTGCAGCCTTCAGAGCGGCCTTCAGGTTACCTTTGAGCATTCTGTTCTGCAGAGTCTTGGTGGCGGTGACTTTCACACGCTTTTTCGCAGATTTAATGTTCGGCATATTTGCACCTCCTTCACATAAAGCCAGCTTGCCTGAGACAAACTAACTGAGGATTGGCACTGCCCGCAAGGGCCCGTCAAAAAGTGCGCACAGACGCACCTAGACACGAGACAGGCTTTTGACAGCTTTTTCATCATACCATTTTTTGAGGAAAATTGCAAGCGTTTTCCGGGATATTTTTGCGAAAGGGGAAGATTTTTTTGTCGATCCGCACCGACCTTGCCGCCGAACGGCTGGCGGCCATAAAAAACCGTCCGATCTGCGGCGCTTCCCAAAAAGAAGAGACCCTCCACGACATCCGGCTGATAACCGTGACCGTCTCCGACCACGAAGCCGCCGCCGCTCTGGAAAAGCCCATGGGGCGCTACTTAACGCTCATCTGCGCCCCCTTCCGCAAAGCGCCGGAACATTTTGAGGAGGAGGTGCTGGCATTATCGGAAGCCCTCTCCCGGCTTCTTCCGGAAGGAGCCGTATTGGTCGCCGGATTGGGCAACGCCTCTATCACTCCGGACGCCCTGGGCCCTGCCGCCGCCCGGCAGATCTTAGCCACCCGCCATGTGGGGGAAGAGACCGCCGCCGCGCTTGGCATTCGTTCTTTCCGCCCCGTTTCCGTGCTGGCTCCGGGGGTTCTGGGGCAGACCGGCATGGAGACCTGCGAGATCTTAGCCGCCCTTGTCCGGGAAACAAAGCCTGCCGCTCTCATCGCCATCGACGCCCTGGCCGCCGGGGATCCGGAACGGGTAGGTACTACCGTGCAGATCTGCGACAGCGGCATCTCCCCCGGTTCCGGCGTTTCTAACCGCCGGAAGGAGCTGTCCCGCCGAACATTAGGCATCCCGGTCATCGCCATCGGCGTTCCCACCGTGGTGGACTACCCCCGGGGGAACGACCCGGAGCCCATGATGGTCACTCCCCGGGAGATCGACACCGTCATCGAAAACGCCGCCCGCACCATCGCCATGGCTGTCAACTGCGCCCTCCAGCCGGAGCTTTCTTTGGAAGACCTGATGGCGCTGACCCAATAAACCGCCCGCCTGCCCTCAAAAAGACAGACGGGCGGTTTCCTTCAAACGATTCCGCTGCCGGTTTTCGGAAGTATTCAATCTCCGTCCCCGTTCCGACCGTGCTCTTCCTTCAAAAGCCCTGCCTGATACGCCGCCAGCAGCTGCCGCAGCTCCTCGATCTTCTCCCGGATGATCCGACCGTCGTCGGTGTCGGCGATCTTGATCCGGGATTCCCGCGTTTCAAAGATCATGGAAGTGGAAAGGATATCCTTGTTGTTGCGGATGGCATCCTGCACCCCGCCGAAAGGCTCGTGGGAGGTGATACGGATGCCGTGGGAGTTGTAAATGAGGGTGTATCCTGCGATCCCCGTCTGGGGCTGATAGACCTTGCAGAAGCCTCCGTCGATGACGATGAGCCGTCCCCCCGCCTTCACCGGCTTCTCCCCGTCCTTGCTGCGGACAGGGACGTGTCCGTTGACGATGTGGGAGTATTCCCCGTTCAGCCCGAACTCCTGAAGGATCTTTAAGCAGATCTCCTCCCGGTCGTTATAAACGTAATAGGGGTTCTTCTCTTCCTTGCAGATCGCCGGGTCGCCAATGAGCAGTCGCTCGAAGGTGGTCATCTTCTCCCGGCCGTAAAGGGGCGAATTCTTCCCGCACCATAAAAACCACAGGAAATCCTTTCCCAGCTGCCGCTCCGGCGCGCCGGAAGCGCCGTAGTACCCCTGCCGGGCCATGGTCTCGGTGTAATCCATAAACGCCCGCCCGGACAGCTCCTTCCCGTCCTGGGTCCGGAAAACGGCAAAGCTCCCGTCTGCATTCAAGGGAACGCACCCGTGGAACAGCAGGTTCTGGTTGCAGCAAAGGTACATCCCGCCCTTAGAATAGAGGAATTTGACGTGCCGTTGCAGCTTCTCGCTCTGCTGGAAGGAGAACCGCAGCTGGCTCATCACCGCCGCTTCCTCCGGGCTCAGCTTATAGGGATCTGCCCGATCCACCGTGGGGAAGCTCCGATCCTTCAGCACATACTCCTTCCCCTCCAGCCGGATGGTGCCCTTTTCGTAATCGATCTTGTCCAGCAGCAGCCGGTTCTCCATCCCGAAAGAGGGATTCCGAAGGATGATCTGCCCTTCCAGCTTGAAGAGGATGATGGCGATGGCCTTATGCATCCGCGCCACCTGCTCCAGATCCTTCGGGTTATACTTCCCGTCTGCAGGGACACGGGGCATGAAGCAGGAAACGTCCACGTTCCGGTACGCCTCGTTTGCAAAAACCGCCAGCGGCCGCAGGCTGATGCCGTAGCCGGTCTCGATCACCTCCAAGTTGTTGTAGGTGATGGAGTTATTGAGCACGTTTGCGATGCAGGTGCGGCTCCCTGCCGCTGCCCCCATCCAGAGAATGTCGTGGTTGCCCCACTGGATGTCCACCCGGTGGTGCCGCTCCAGGGAATCGAGAATGATGTCCGGCCGGGGTCCCCGGTCGAAAATGTCGCCTACGATATGGAGCCGATCCACCACCAGCCGCTTGATGGTGGTGCAGACGGCGTTGACAAATGCGTCCCCCCGCCCGATCTCGATGATGGTGGCAATGATGTTCTCGTAATACTGCTCTTTATTCAAGGCGTCGTAATTGGTGTGGAGCAGCTCGTCGATGATGACGTAGCGCAGGTCGCCGAAGATGCGCATGAGGTCGGCGTTCCGGTGGATGAGCATGCCCTCTAAGGACTCCGGCGTGATCTGCAAGATTCCGCGCGGATTTTTCATGAGTCGGTTCTTCTGCGACGCCGCGACGTCGCCGTGCCAATGGGTGACGGGAATGCCGGTCTCGTCGCACAGCTCGGAGATGCGTCCGAACTGGTCGTTGATGAGGGATTTGAGCGGCGCGATATAGATGACGCCGACGGACTGGGGCATATCGTCGCAGAACTGCGAGAGAATGGGGAAAAACGCCGCCTCGGTCTTACCGGACGCGGTCTGCGAGGGCAGCAGGAGGTTGTCCGCGGCGGCGACCTGGATTTCGCTGAGGTGATCCCAACCGCGGCTATAGATAAATTCCCGCACAAACGGGCAGTATTCGTCAAAAACGGACATGGGGGCTCCTTTCTGACCTGCGGTCGGCTGATACTGCGGGACTTGTCCCGCGCCTATCGGGATGGACTTGCGGTCGGCTTACCGAACAGGTTCGGCTGGTTTCTTTTGATTATTTATAAGGGAACTACGTT
>USLH01000048.1 GCA_900555435.1 uncultured Oscillospiraceae bacterium
TGTCTGCACCGTGTCAAAGAGCGCGTCCATTTCGCCCGCATCCTTGCGGGTGAGGCTTTTGGAGAACACCTTTTTCTCGGTGCGGTCGATCATGTGCCCGAGTGCCTCGCTGTCGAGAATAAAGCCGGAGCGCCCGAGCATCCCGGCAGCCTCGGTGGGGATGTCTGCCTCCGCCGCGGGGGGGGCATCACGCTTGACCGTCGGGGGCTTGACCACATAGTAGGTCGCACCGGCAGGGACAAGCGCATCGGTGCTCCCGGCGCCGACGCGATCGAGAAATGCCGCATCCGTCACGCGGCAGAGCGTGAACAGATAGATCAGCAGCTGGAGGTTCTTGCCCTTTTCAAGATCGCTCTCGCGGAAGACCTTTTTGCCGGTCTTGTAGTCTACCACGCGCAGATAGGTCTTCCCGTCCGCACGGCAGATATCAATGCGGTCGGCAATGCCGCGCAGCGAGGCACGTCCGCCGACCGGCAGGTCGATCACAAGCGGCGCGTGTCCGCCGTCCATGCCGATCCTGTATTCGCAGAGCAGCGGTTCGCAGTCGCTCTCGGCAAATTCGGCAACGAGATCGGAGAGGATCAGCTCCACGTTCTTCTGCATGCGCTCGAAAAAGCTGATGAACCGCGCATTGCCGCCGCCCGACGCACACATGATGCGGCGGCTTTCTTCGGTGCACAGACGCACCGAAACGGCGTGCAGCTCCTCGGGCGTGTAGTCGGCGATGCGCCGCCCCGCCGCCTGCGTGTCCCGCACAAAGCGTTCGAGAATGCTGTGCACATAAGTGCCCGTGTCGGCGGGATTGAAGGTGAAGGGCTCGTCGTCCTCGAGGGACAGCATATATTGCAGGAAGTATTTCAGATGGCAGTCGCCGTAGGTGTCAAGTCGGGACTGCGACAGGCGGAGCACGTCGCCCGCAAGCGCGGCTGCCGTCTTTTCCGTCAGTGCCGCCGCGCCGCCAGTGATATGCGCCCGGTCAAGCGGCGGCAGGACGACCCCGAACTTTGCAAGCGACGCACGGAGCGCATCGCCGTAGGCGCCGCCTGCCGCGGCTGCCGCATCGACGGCAGCCGCCGTGCAGCAGAGCCGTTCAATCGGCGCAAGCGCGGCAAAATCGTAGGTGAGCAGACTGTCGCCGAAGATGCGCAGCAGACGCTCCACGGCGAAGGAGGGGGAAGCGGCAGAACCGTCCGCCGCGGTGGTATGGTAGGTGACGGTCACGCGCGTGTCGGCAAAGTCGAGGACGCGCACAAAGCTGTAGAGCTCGCGCGCCGAGCGCAGCTCCAGCGACTGCGACAGTTCAACGCCGACGGCGGCAAGCGTGCGCCGTTCGGACTCGCAGAGCGTCGGGCTCTCGGCGACCGGCGCGGGAAAAGTGCCCTCGTTGACGCCGAGGACGATCACGTATTTGCGGCGGTCGATGCGGATGTTGTCGGTGCTGCCGAGCATCACCTGATCCATCGAGGTCGGGATCTCGGCGATGTCGATGCCGGAAAACAGCAGCTCAACCAGCGTGCTGTATTCCGCTGCTGTGACGGTTTCGTCGCCCGCCGCGTCCACCAGCGTGTCGAGCGCGTCCATCGTGACGTTCCACAGACGGATGGCATCTGCCGTGCGGTCCACGCCGAAGTAGCGCACGATCTCGGGGCGCGTGCAGGCATTTTTGATGTCGCAGTCGGTCAGATAGTCAAAGACGGCGGCGGTAAAGTCGCGCACCGTCCCCGCGTGTGCAAGCGAGTCGGCAAAGCGCGCAAGCGGCGCGGCAAACTGCCGCTTGATTGCATTGATGTCGGCAAGCGACGCCGCGTCCACCGCCTCGGCGGTGTAGCCGTCCCGCGCCATGGTGAAATCCTCGCCGTCCAGATAGCGGCGCGCACCGTTGATGTTCCAACGGGATATGTATTCCTCAAAGAGGTCGCAGGCGTCGTCCGAAAGTCCGCAGAGCCCGGTCTTGATGTACGCCGTCACGTCCGCCAGGCGAAAGTCCCACACGATGAGGGAGAGGGCGGAGAGGATCAGCCGCGTCAGCGGCAGGGTCGCGGCATCGGTCTTTACCGAGAAGAAATGCGGAATGCCGCAGCGCGCAAGGTAGCGGTCGAGAATGCCTTCATAGTCGGCGGTGTTCCGCATGACGACGGCAATGTCGCTGTAGGCGGCACCGTCGGAGACGGCGCGGAAGATCTCGCAGGCGCACAGCCGCGCTTCCTCGCGCCGGTCGGTGCAGCGCACCAGTGTGAGGGCGTCGCCGACGCTGCCCGCAAAGGGCTCCGCCACGGCGAAATCCCAGATGCGCGCCTTGGCAAATTCAAGCGGGTCGTCGAGATTCGGCTCGGCGTCCGCAGTGTACTGTTCTTCAAATGCGCAGCCGAGACGCGCGGCGAGCTTGATCAGCCGCTTGCGCGTGTCGGCACATTCCAGAAGGTGCACGCCGCCGCCCCTTGCGTAGGGCAGGGCAATCGTCACGTCCGTGCCGCGCGACAGCATCCGCTCGATGACGGTCAGCTCCTGCTTGGTGAAGCTGACAAAGGAATCGATGTAGACCGCCGCTCCCCCGAAGAAATCATGCGCCGCAAGCAGATCGCAGAGCGTGTCCAGGTCGTCGGTCTGTTCGGCAAAATGCTCGTGCAGAAGCCCGCTGTAGGCGGTGAAAAGCAGCGCAAGGTCGCGCAGCTTGTCCGCAAGCGGCGAGGGCGGCAGCCTGTCTGCCGCTGCGGCAAGGTCGTCCGGCGTGACCGCCGCCGCGCGAAACTCGGTGTAGAGCGCGCAGAGCGAGGAGAGCGTCGCCGGTTTGATGTCGCCCGTGAAGACCTGCAGCATCGGGCGCAGCCGCCGCACGGCGCGGTACATGGACAGCGCCTTGGCGCCGTCGTTTGCATAGTTGTAGGTCAGTCCGCCGTAGCGGCGGCAGACCAGGTTGGCAAGGCGGGAAAAGCCGACTGCGTCGGCATAGAGCGCGGCGCAGGGCGGCAGTATGCCGGAAAGCTCACTTTCGGCGAGCAGCGCTTTCTGATCGGGAACGATGAGGTAGGCGCGCCGCGCGCCGTCTGTGTTGCGGCGGATGCGCCGATAGATCTCTTTGCGCGCATGGCGCGTGCCGTAGAGCAGGGTCAGCATGGCGTTTCAGTGTCCTCCTTCGGCTGTTCAAGCACGGTCTCGGTGATGGAAAAGTATTCGGCGTGCCGCATTCGGCGGCGCAGGTAAAAGAAGAAGTATTTGCGCAGGATCACGGCGTTCTCCCCCTCGTCACGCCAGCAGACGTACATGTCCTCGCGCTCGCCGAAGCCGCGGGGGCGGAAGAAGAACGGGGAGACGACCAGTACGCTTGCCTTCGGCGTCTTTTCCGCCTCGGCACGGATCGCCGCCGGGTCAAAGTCTTCCTTGGTGGAAAATAGCAGGAAGCGCACGTCGGCGCCACGCTCGGTACAGGCGGCAATCAGGCGGTCGGCGTTTTTCTTGCGCAGGATCAACGTCACGATCAGAGTTGCCAGCGAGAGCGACAGCACGATCGGGATGATCAGGATGAACAACGCGGTGTACAAGAGTACAAAAGCGCCCGCCTGCAAATACTGATAGATGAGCATGCCGTAGCGGAACAGGCGCGTGACCCAGATCGAGCTGCGGAAATAGCGCGTGATCTTCTCGGCGCGTGCAAACAGGCTTTTCTGCCGCAGCCGCGCCAGCAGATAGGAAAAGTAGTTGCTCGCGTCAAATGCCGCCGCATCGCTTGTGCGTTCGACTGGGGCGGCGGGCGCGCCGTGCTGCTCCAGGTCGCGGATGCGGCGGCGCAGGGCACGGTTTTCGCGCCGCAGTTTTTTCAGTTCGTTGGCTTTTTTCACGGCGACTCCTTTCGGGAAAAGGGCAGCGGCGGGAGCTTGCTCTCGCCGTTTCGGTGTGATTTATGTACAATGCGCAGAATTTATCTTGTCGGATAAGACGGACGTGCCTCCGCGGTCCGTGTGCCCGTGTAAGCGGAATCCGAGAATACATCTTTAGTATAACAGAAAATTTCAACTTTCGCAACGGCATACCGTATATCGTTTGCCGATTGACAAAAAATCATAGATGTGGTATCATGATAAGAGTATACAACATCAAATGTCCCATATATGGGACTGTGGGAGGCAATATGGCGCAGAGCGATAAAAATACTGCCGCATATAACAACCAAAGTATCTCCATGCTGAAGGGCGCGGACCGCGTGCGCAAGCGTCCGGCAGTCATCTTCGGCTCGGACGGTCTTGAAGGCTGCGAGCATTCTTTTTTTGAGATTCTGTCCAACTCTGTGGACGAAGCGCGCGAAGGGCACGGCAACGAGATCATCGTCACGGTCTGGCGCGACCACACCTTGCAGGTCGAGGACTTCGGACGCGGCGTCCCGCTCGGGTACAACGAGCGCGAGGGGCGCTACAACTGGGAGCTGGTCTTCTGTGAGCTGTATGCCGGCGGCAAGTATAAAGAGCAGGGGGACAACTACGAGTTCTCCTTAGGTTTAAACGGCCTCGGCTCCTGTGCGACCCAGTACGCTTCGGAATTTTTTGATGTGACCGTTGTTCGGGATGGCTTCCAGTACGATCTTCATTTTGAAAAAGGCGAGATCGTCGGGGAGATGAAAAAAACCTCCACCACCCAGAAAAAGACCGGTTCCCGGCAGCGTTGGCGGCCGGATCTGGATGTTTTTACCGACATTTCCATTCCTACGGAGTTTTTCCTTGACACCTTGAAAAAGCAGGCGGTGGTGAACCCGGGGCTGACCTTTGAGTTTACCGACCATACCCCCGAAGGAGTAAAGAAATACGAATTTTGCTATGAAAACGGCTTGACCGACTACTTGAAAGAGTTGTTGGGGGAAGAGGAAGCCTTGACTGACATCCAGTACTGGGAAGCCGAACGGGTCGGTCGGGATCGGGAGGATAAACCGGATTATAAGGTGAAGCTCTCGGTAGCCGTGGCATTTTCCAACCGGGTCCAGATAACGGAATACTATCACAATTCCAGTTTCTTGGAGCATGGCGGTTCGCCGGAACGGGCGGTGCGGCAGGCGTTCACTTCCCAGATCGACACATATCTGAAGCAGAATGGGAAGTACCAGAAAAACGAATCGAAGATCACCTTCAAGGACGTGGAGGACTGCCTTGCACTGATCTCCAGCTCTTTTTCCACCCAGACTTCTTACGAAAACCAGACCAAAAAGGCGATCACCAATAAATTTATCTACGATGCCATGACCGATTTCCTGAAACATCAGCTGGAGATCTGGTTTTTGGAAAACCCCATGGAAGCCAACAAGATCGCCGATCAGGTCTTGGTCAACAAGCGAAGCCGGGAGAAGGCTGAAAAAGATCGGCAGGACTATAAGAAAAAGATCCAGGGCAACATCGATATGTCCAACCGGGTGCAGAAGTTTGTAGACTGCCGCACCAAGGACGTCAGCAAGCGGGAGCTGTTCATCGTGGAGGGCGATTCGGCTCTGGGTTCTTGCAAAATGTCAAGGGACGCCGAATTTCAGGCCATCATTCCCGTCCGGGGCAAGATCTTAAATTGCTTGAAAGCGGATTACGATAAGATCTTCAAAAACGACATCATCACGGATCTTCTGAAGGTTTTAGGCTGCGGCGTTGAGGTGCGTTCAAAAGCCAACAAGGAACTGTCGAGCTTTGATCTTTCCTCGCTGCGCTGGAACAAAGTGGTCATCTGTACCGATGCCGACGTGGATGGCTTCCAGATCCGGACGCTGATCCTCACCATGCTTTACCGGCTGACGCCTACTTTGATCGAAAAAGGCTACGTTTACATTGCCCAGTCGCCCCTTTATGAGATCACTACCAAAAAACGCACCTATTTTGCTTATAACGAAGTCGAGCGTACCCAGATCATGGAGATGATCGGCGACGACGCCTTTACCATTCAGCGGTCAAAGGGTCTTGGCGAAAACGACCCGGAGATGATGTGGCTCACGACCATGAACCCGGAGACTCGCCGGGCCATTAAGATCACGCCGGAGGACGCCCAGAAAACAGCGCAGCTCTTCGATCTGCTTTTGGGAGACGACCTACAGGGGCGGAAGGATATGATCGCCGAGCACGGCCACGAATATTTAGATATGCTGGATATTTCCTGATAATACGGAAGAAAACGGAGACGCATTATGCCAAAGAAACCAACGGAACATAAAAAGCCGGTTTCCGGAAACGCCTATATCAAAGACGCCGGACTGGTGGTACAGCAGCCCATCACCGAGATGCTTCAGGAAAATTATATGCCCTACGCCATGAGCGTCATTGTATCCCGGGCTCTGCCGGAGATCGACGGCTTCAAGCCCGCTCATCGGAAGCTCCTTTACACCATGTATAAGATGGGGCTTCTGACCGGACCCCGGACGAAGTCCGCCAATGTGGTAGGACAGACCATGCACCTGAACCCTCATGGCGACCAGACCATCTATGATACCATGGTCCGCCTTGCGAGAGGGAACGAGTCCCTGCTCCATCCGTATGTGGACTCCAAAGGCAATTTCGGAAAGGCCTATTCCCGGGATATGGCTTATGCCGCTTCCCGTTATACCGAGGTGCGGCTGGAGAAGCTCTCCGCCGAGTTATTTCGAGATATTGGGAAGGATACCGTGGACTTTGTCCCTAACTACGACAATACCACCACGGAGCCGGTGCTCTTTCCCACGACTTTTCCGGCAATCTTAGTCAACAACAACGTAGGCATCGCCGTATCCATGGCCAGCGCTATCTGCTCTTTCAATCTGGCAGAGGTCTGTGAAAGCACCATCGGGCTTTTGAAGGATCCGGATTTTGATCTTTCCGAAACCTTGAAGGGGCCGGATTTTCCCGGCGGCGGTTTTCTCATTTACAATGCGGACGAGCTGAAGCGGATCTACGAGACCGGCCGGGGCTCTTTGCGGGTTCGGGGGCGGTATAGCTTTGACAAGGCGTCGGGATGCATTGAGGTCACGGAGATCCCGCCGACCACGACGGTAGAGGTCATCATCGATAAGATCATCGAACTGGTCAAGGGCGGAAAGATCCGGGAGATCTCCGATATTCGGGACGAGACCGACCTTTCAGGCTTAAAGATTGCCATTGAGACCAAACGGGGCGTGGATCCGGACAAGCTGATGCAGAAGCTGTTCCGGATGACTCCTTTAGAGGACAGCTATTCCTGCAACTTCAACGTCCTCATTGCCGGGATGCCGAAGGTTCTGGGCGCCAAGGGGATTTTACTGGAATGGATCGATTTCCGGAGAGGGTGCGTCGCCAGGCGGGTGCGCTTCGACCTGAAAAAAGCGGAGGACAAGCTCCATCTGCTCCAGGGGCTTGGAAAGATCCTTTTAGATATTGACAAGGCCATTCACATCGTCCGGGAAACGGAAGAAGAGGAGGAAGTAGTGCCGAACCTGATGATCGGCTTCGGCATCGACCAGATCCAGGCGGAATATGTGGCGGAGATCAAGCTGCGGCATTTGAACCGGCAGTATATCCTCGACCGGCTGCAGGAAACGCAGGACTTGGAAAACTCCATCGCAGAAATGCGGGATATTCTGGACAGCCCCCGGAAGATCAGCAAGATCATCATTGATGAGCTGCAGGAAGTGGCAAAGAAATACGGCCAGCCCCGGAAGACTTTGTTTGTTTATGCGGATGAGTTAAACGAGACGGAAGAAGAGGAAGAGATTCCGGATTACCCGGTGAACCTGTTCGTTTCGGCAGAAGGGTATTTCAAAAAGATCACGCCGCAGTCCCTGCGGATGAGCAGTGTGCAGAAACTGAAGGAAGGCGATACGATCGTTCTTCAGACAGAAACCACCAACCGGGCGGAACTGCTGTTCTTTACCGATCACGCACAGGTCTATAAGGCGAAAGCGGCGGATTTCTCCGAGACGAAAGCCAGCGTAATGGGGGATTATATCCCTTCCCGGCTGGGGTTCGAGGAGGGAGAGCGGCTGGTCGGAACCGTGGTCACCACTGATTATCAGGGAGATGTACTTTTCTTCTTTGAAAATGGCAAGGTTTCCAAGGTGCCGCTGAGCGCATATGAGACCAAGACGAACCGCAAGAAGCTGCAAAAAGCGTACTCCGATAAGTCTCCGCTGGTTTGCCTGTCGGTACCGGCAGAAGGCGGGGAATATGTCCTTACGTCCAACCAGAAACGGAAGCTGATCTTCAATCCGGCTATGATCGCTTCTAAAACCACCCGGGACAATCAGGGAGTCGCCGTTATGACTTTGAAGAAAAACGGTTTCGTGGAAAAGGTGGAGCCCCTTCGGGAGAACACCTTTGTGTCCCCTCACCGTTATCGAACCAAAACTCTTCCGGCTGCCGGCATGACCGTTCGGGAAGAGGACTTAGGCGAGCAGCTGACGTTGAAATGACCGGAGTTTGCCCTTTCCTGCTTTGCGCAGGGGAGGGCGATTTCGATTTTCTGGTTGCTTTTTCTCATAAGAATTGGTAGGATAAAAGAAGAAAGGATGGGGTTTTTGTGGTCAGCGTTTTGATTATGAGCGCCGGGTCTTCCCGGCGGATGGGAAAGGATAAGCAATTGCTCCTTTTAGGAGACAAGCCGGTGCTGAGAAGGGCGGTTGAGGCTTTTTTAGGGATCCCGGAAGTAGGAGAGATCCTTGTGATCACCGGAAAAGAGACGGAAGAAACGTATCGGAAAATACTGGCGGGGCTGCCCGTCCGGGTAGTGCCGGATGGGGGAGAAACCAGACAGCAATCCGTCTTCGGAGGAATCCAGAAGGTATCGGAAAAGGCAGAATTTGTCGCCATCCATGACGGCGCCCGGCCATTGGTGAAAAAAGAAGAGGTCCAGAAAGTCATTGCGGACGCCAAACGGTACGGTGCGGCCGTTTTGGGTGTAAGGGTCAAGGACACCATCAAAGAAGCGGAAAATGGAACGATTTTGGCAACACCGGACCGCAGCCGACTTTTCCAGATCCAGACACCCCAGGTTTTCCGGAAAACGGAGTATCTGGCGGCAATGAAGCTGGCGATGGAAAAAGGCCTGGATTTCACCGATGACGCACAGCTGTTTGAAAAAATCGGGCGGCCGGTTCATTTGACAGAAGGTGGCTATCAGAATATCAAGATCACCACGCCGGAGGATCTTCCGGCTGCGGAAGGATTTTTGGAAAGGGAAAAGGAGGGAAAACCCATGCTGCGGATCGGAAAAGGGTACGACGTACATCGGTTAGTCCCGGATCGGCAGCTGATCCTGGGAGGAGTGGAGATCCCATGGAAGCTGGGGCTTTTGGGGCATTCGGATGCAGACGTGCTGATTCATGCCATTATGGATGCGATGCTGGGGGCGCTGGCGTTGGGAGATATTGGCAAGCTGTTTCCGGATAATGACCCGGCTTATGCAGGAGCGGACAGCCGGATGCTGTTGAGACGGGTAAATGAAATTGTAAAGGAAAATGGCTTTACAGTGTCGAATGTGGATGCGACGGTGATTGCACAGGCGCCGAAGCTGCGGCCGTACATCGATTCAATGCGGGAGACCATCGCCTCCGATCTGGAGATCGATCCGAGCCAAGTAAGCATCAAGGCCACAACGGAGGAAGGACTTGGCTTTACAGGAAGCGGAGAGGGCATTGCTTCGGACGCTGTCTGCCTCCTTTGCCGCATAAAATAGGAAAAGAAGACGTAAATTTTCAGTGACGGTCAAACCGCAGGCTGGGCCATATAATGGGGTGAGCAGACAGCGCTTGCTGCCCGCTCCAATCTGTTGGAAAAGGGGGACGGCCTTGTGGCACAGGGGATCGTTGTGCTGAGCTCCATCACCTACGCCTATAAAGCGCAGAGGATTTTAGAGCAGGCGTGGATCAAAAGCTCGGTCATCCGTACACCGGAGTGGATCTCCGACAAAGGGTGCAGTTACAGCCTGTCGGTCCGGGGTGACCCGGAACAGGCGGCGGGGCTGCTTCAGGAAAAGGGAATCCGGGTCTTAAAAACCGTCCGGCGTTCCTGAACGAAGGCTTCCCGGGGTTTCCATTGGGAAAGAAGGAAAGGTTGACGGAACATGATTTATTTTGACAATGCGGCGACCAGCTTTCCGAAGCCCCAGAACGTACAGCTAGCCGCCGCAGATGCCGTGCGGGTCTACGGTGGGAATCCCGGCCGCAGCGGGCACAGGATCTCCATGCGGGTCTCCGAACGGGTCTTTCGAGTCCGTCAGCAGGCGGCACAGTACTTTGGGGCAGAACCGGAAAACGTGATCTTTACCTTGAACTGCACCATGGCTTTGAATATGGCCATTAAGGGCGTCATAGGAAAAACGGGGCATCTGATCACTTCGTCTCTGGAGCATAATTCTGTTATTCGCCCCATCGACGCTTTGAGCAGGCAGTCGGATGTGACTTATTCGGTTGCGGAAGTAGTGGAAGAGGATCCGGAAGCGACCGTACAAAATT
This sequence comes from uncultured Oscillospiraceae bacterium, assembly GCA_900555435.1. Lineage (GTDB taxonomy): Bacteria > Bacillota > Clostridia > Oscillospirales > Ruminococcaceae > Merdivicinus. Next base: position 10,418 of record USLH01000048.1, read on the forward strand.
TCCGAAAGCGGATCCGTGCAGATACCAAGGCGATTGTTTGCACCTATGCCTCCAATGTTTCCGGTACGGTGCTTCCGATTCGGGAACTGGGAAAATTGTGTCAGAAAAAGGGACTTGTCTTCATTGTAGACGCTGCACAGGCAGCAGGAGTTTTTCCGATCCGGATCGGCGAGCTGGGGATCCACTGCCTTTGCGCAGCGGCTCATAAGGGGCTTTATGCGACAACCGGCACCGGTCTTTTGATCCTTCAAAAGGGCGTGGAGTTGCAGCCGCTTCTGGAGGGTGGTACGGGAAGTAACTCTTTGGAGCTTTCCCAGCCGGATTTCCTTCCGGATCGCTTGGAAAGCGGAACCATCAATACAGTAGGGGTTTTATCTTTAGGAGCGGGATTCGATTTTTTGGAACAGCACCCGTCGATCTACCCCTATGAAATGGCTCTTTGCGGCCGGGTCTACAACGAAATGAAAAAGATGCCGGGGATCACGCTGGTGGCAAAGAGTTTTCGGCTGCAGGAGAAAGCGCCGCTGGTCAGCTTTAACTTTGACGGGATCGGGTCTGCCGAAGCAGCCGCCTATCTAAGTGATCGAGGCTTTGCCTTGCGTGGTGGGCTGCACTGCGCCGGACTTGCCCATCGGTCGCTTGGGACCGTAGAGCAGGGAGCGGTACGGTTTTCTCCTTCTTCTTTCAACAACACCCGACAGGTCTCCGCATTTTTGGAAGAAGTGAAAAAAATTCAGAAAAATGGGCAGCTCAGAGGTTGAAATTGCCGACGGTTATTGGTACAATAGAAAGAGAGTTTCAAAAGAAAGGGTCGATTTCCGGGTACGGGAATCATGGTTGGCGGAATGCAGACACTGACAAACGTATGGAGCGACATTCTGATCGCTGCCCGGGGATTTCGGCTTCCGTGGGATCTGCTGGACATCCTTTTGGTAGCGTATGTCGTTTATAAGGGAGTTCAGCTCATCCGGGAAACCCGGGCGGGGCAGCTGGTAAAAGGCATCCTTCTTCTGGTGGCCGCCTATCTGATCGCACAGATGGCAGAGCTGAATACCGTTACTTGGATCCTCAATAAGGTCTTTGAGTTGGGAATTATCACGCTGATCGTGGTGTTCCAGCCGGAGCTGCGGCGCACCTTGGAAAAGGTGGGGCGTGCAAAGGTAAAGACTCTGACGCCTTGGGCGCATCCGGAGGAGACTCTGCGGCAGAATGCGGTTTGGGGTACTCCTATTGAGATCCTTTGTGAAGCGGTGCAGCGGTTATCCATGTCGGCTACCGGTGCATTGATCGTGATCGAACGGGCCACGAAGCTAGGTGAACAGATTGCTACCGGCGTAGTTGTGGATGCGGTTCCAAGCGTGGAGCTGATCGGCAATATCTTCTTTAAAAATTCCCCGCTTCATGACGGCGCCATGATTATGCGGGACGGAAAGATCTTAGCGGCAGCCTGCTTCCTTCCGAAGCCGGATAAGGAAGAGGACATCGATAAGAAATTGGGTTCCCGGCATCGGGCGGCTTTGGGGGTCAGCGAGATTTCCGACTCGGTGACCATTGTGGTCAGCGAGGAGACCGGCGGCATTTCCTTTGCGGTTAACGGGCGGCTGATCCGGAATCTGTCGATTGAAAAGTTGCGCCAGACGCTTCATTTTTATCTGATCCCAGAAGCAAATGAGGAAACCAAAGAGAAAAAGCCGGGCTTTTGGAAGGGAAAGAAAAAATGAAGAAATTTTCGTGGAATAAGATCAGCTTCCAACAGCTGTTTGACAACGATATTTTCGTTCGAGTTTTTGCGGTGATCGTGGCCATTGTGGCATGGTTTGCCGTAAGTATTTCCCAGACGCCGGAGCGGAACCGGACCATTGTGAACGTCCCGGTGAGCATCAACTACGAAGGATCCATTCCGCAGACGCTGGGACTGCAACGGATCGGCGATACGGAGTTTACGGTGACCGTTTATGTGACCGGAAAAAATTCCAAGGTACAGAAGCTGACAGAGGACGACTTTATTGCTACGGTTTCTTTAAATAACGTGAATCAGGCGAAGGAGTATACCCTTCCGATCGAAGTGACAAAGAAGACCGAGGACTCCGACTATCGGATCAACAGTTGGTCCAATACGGAGATCACGTTGACATTTGACAAGATCGTGACCCGGCAGATGACGCTGGAGGTCTCTACGCCGAAGCTCAGTGCGGCAGACGGTTATATTCTGGAAAAACCTTATGCCGATGTGGAAACGATCACTGTCAGCGGACCACAGAATGTGGTCAACCGGATTGATCGCTGCGTGATGACGTTGGACAACGAAGGAGAACTGACGGACTCTTTGACGGCTTCCGGCGCACCTACGCTGCTTGATAAGAACGGAGCAGCTGTGGTGTCGGAATACCTGACCATTGAACCGGGCACGGTGGAGGTCACTGTTCCGGTCTATCGTACCAAGAAGCTGACGCTGGAACCGCAGTTTGTGAATGTTCCCAAAGGATTTCCACTGGATAAGCTGCGGTATACCCTTTCGCAGAATGCCATCATGGTAGCTGCCGCCAACGATATTGTTGACAACCAGGATTCGGTGATTTTAGGCCCCATCGATTTCCGGACGGTAGACATTGGCAAGGAAATGTCGCTGGATGTGACTCTTCCCGCTGGGTTCATCAATACAGAAAATGTGAGCAGCGTCACCATCACCTTCCCGACTTACGGCCTTACCTCTAAGAATTTCTCCGTTCCTCGAAACAACTTTGTGTTTGAGAATGTTCCTACCGGGTATGAGGCGGTGCTGACCACCGGAACGCTGGAAAATGTGAAGATCGTAGGCGACAGTACGGTGCTCAGCGGAATGTCTTCGGACGATCTGGTAGCGACCATCGATTTGTCACAGGTTACAGCAAAGAAGGGACAGTATACGGTTCCGGTTCGGGTCTATTGCCAGAATCGAGTTTTAGCATGGGCAGTCGGAGAGTATACGACGGTGATTGCTTTGCAGGAAAAAGCTGTGGAATAAGCGTAAGACAGTGTTTGAAAACCCCCGGTTTTCGGGCGGTGCCCGTAAAACAGGAAAAAATTAAAAGTCCCGATTTTCGGGGAGAGTACGGCGTGACTTCGGTCACGCCGTTTCTCTTTGCATCAATAAGTTTAGCGGAATAAATCCTGCACCATCGCAGTAAATTTCGATTTTCTGCTGACGCTCCTGTTCTTCGATATTCTTCTGAAGCTCTACAGCGTCCATTCTGAGCTTTTTCTGTTCCGCTTCATAGTTGCCACTCATCATAGAAAAACGCTCATCAGACAGTTTCCCTTTGGCATTGTCCTCATAAATCTTCACGAACAGTCTGTCCAACTCAGCAATACGTTTTTCAGCCTGTGTCAGCTGCTTTCTCCATGCCTGTATCTTTTCATCACTTTCTATTTTTAGCTGTTCCTGCACAACTACACGGAAGTGATCTTCATAGTGGAGAATATAGCTGATGACAGTTTCCATGTGCATCCACACCATATCCTCCAAAACGACTGCACGGATGTAGTGGGATTTGCATTTTTCATCGTTCTTACGATGGGTGGAACACTCGAAGAAATCCTGTCGCTTCTCAAAATTGTTAGCTGTGCAGTAATACAGCTTCTCACCACAATCGGCACAATACACCATGCCGGAGAACAGGCTTGTTTTACCTGTCTTGGATCTGCGTTGGCGATTCTGACGCAACACCTGAACCTTCTCGAATATATCCTCTGGAATGATCGCTTCGTGAGTATCATAGAAAACAGAGTGATTTTCTACCGGATTGTCACGCTTTTTCTTGTCCCAAATGGAATTGGTAAAGGTCTTGAAGTTGACGATACAGCCTGTATATTCTCTGCATTCCAGTATTTTCCTCACCGTGGTCTGATGCCATTTACTTGGATTCTCCGGTGTTGCCTGTGGAGTATTTAAGCCCTGCTTCTGCTTATAGGCTGTTGGAGTAAGTACCTTGTCCTTGGTCAGCTGCGTTGCAATCTGGCTTGGCCCACGTCCCTCCATTGCCATCTTGAAGATATACTTTACAACGATAGCTGCTTCTGCATCAACGAGCCAACGGGTAGGATCATCCGGATTTTTCATATATCCGTAAGGAACATTGGTTGTAAGTGGAATACCACGGGAACCTTTGGATTTATTGACGGCTCTGATTTTGCGACTGGTATCACGGGCATAAAACTCATTGATCCAGTTCTTGATGCCTGCCATATCAATCCCCATGCCATTCTGATCGCTGGTATCGAAATTATCATTGATGGCAATATAGCGGACACCGTGTTTCGGAAATGTGATGTTGGTGTACAGGCCAGTCATAGCAGAGTTTCTGCCAAGTCTGGAAAGGTCTTTGGTGATACAAACTGCCACATTGCCGGATTCAATTTCATCCAGCATTTTCTGAAAACCATGGCGGTCAAAGGTAGTGCCACTGTAGCCATCGTCCACGAAAAAAGTCGGATTCGGAAAGCGATTATCCTTGGCATATTGGAGCAGGATATTTTTCTGATTTACAATGGAGTTGCTATCGCCAGCCAGTGCATCCTCCTGAGAAAGTCTGCAATATAAAGCGGTAATTTTGTCTGTTGCCCTTAACATTTCTCTCGCCTCCTTCATCGGGGCAACTGTCAGTTCTTGGTTAGTTAAGGATATTGTATCAAAGGTTTTACTATTTGTCATTGATGTCGTCCTCCATGGCTCTGCGCATTCTGTCAACGGTCATTCGTTCCAGTTTACGGAGGAAATCTGTTTTCCCTTCGTAATATCCGGTGATGGTATAGACTGTCCCGCCAATTTCCCTTTGGAGCGTGATCTGCGGTATCCAGTATGCAGAAATATTGCCTGCGTGGATATTTCCGTTGGCATCCATCTTTGCAGCAGCACTTTTCTGAATTTCTGGCGAACGTACACATTTAGTGTAAGAGTCTGGCTCAGAAAATAGTGAGCAATCAGTATTCGAAACCTGTTCAATCTGGTTGAGCCATTCCTTGTAATCTTCGTGCTTTACATCAAAATTAAATTCGTTGGTCATTTATTTCCTCCTTCGTGTATTGTCTGCCAACTTCCGCCCAAGTTGGGCAGAAGTTAAAACAAAAAAGCTGTCACATAGGCATCAAGAAACAAGCACAAGAACACTTGCACTTATCTGATGGTTCTATGTAACAGCCAACGTGAAGAAGGACTCGTCCCTTCACAAATATGTCAGACTCAAAATCGGGTAATCCCGCAAAACTATAAAATCAATCTCGAACCGATATTCAATTTTCTGCGTTTATTCTGCTGGATAATTGTGGAAAAACAAGTATGTCGAGGAGTACCGAAAAAACATTTTTCACTTCGGCGCAAGTTGCACAGAAGTTATTTTTTATCATGTTACTTCTGGACAAATTGGCCAGAAGTTGCACTCTCGGAAACGCTCAGAATGAGCGAGCAGCCATCATCGAAAGATGATGTTCGAAGGGGATTGGGGATGTTGCCCCAACAAGCGGATCTGCAAAAATCGTGAACCTGTACAGGTTTACACTGCTTGCCAATTTGTGAAGGGGCAAAATACGGCTCCAATTTAT
>USLH01000049.1 GCA_900555435.1 uncultured Oscillospiraceae bacterium
CGGCCAATAGTTCATCTGCACATTGATGTTGTGCCAGTAGCCGCTTCCCCAAGGGGACTGGTCATGGCAGTTCCACGTCCCCTGCAGGTTGGCAGGCAACGTCCCCGGCCGGGAGGACGAGATCAACAGATAACGCCCGTATTGGAAATAAAGTGTTTCCAGATACGGACTGGGTTTCCCCTCCGCATACCCGGCAAGCAGCTCATCGGTATATCCGGATGTATCCGACCCCGCAAGGATCAGCTCTACCCGTCCGAACAGAGCATGGTAATCTGCAAGGTGCCGGCTCTTCAGCTCCTCGAAGGAAAGCTCCTGCGCATGAGCCATCCGCCCGGAAACCATCCCGTGTACGTCCATAGGTTTTAGCTTTTTCTTCGGATCCTCTTCCAGAAAGACATGCTCGCTGAGCACATAGTTTGTGCCGCAGACAAACCGCACCACCGCCTGAGAAGCTCCGGAAACATGGATCTTCCCGTCTTCGGTGGTCTCGACCGTGCCATCGGACTCCACCGAAAGCTGCCCTTCAAAATCAATCCCGAAGGCTCCCATCCGCCCTGCCAGCACCAGCAGCCCCTCGCCGCCTTTGCTGACCATTCCGGACTTGCTTCCGCCGTCCCCCGGCTCCAGCGCATATTCTTTAATAAAAGGGATCTCCGGCGCCGCCGTAAACGAAAGCGATCCGCCCTCCGCGGTAAACCGCATCACAAGGCAGCGGTCAGGATACGAGGTAAAATACTCCCGCCGATAGGAAACGCCGCCGCAGGTATAGGTGCAGTACGCCATCGCATCATCAAGGGACAGCCCCCGCTCATAGTTTTCCACATCCCCATGGGGAAACAGAAAATACAGCTCGGCAAAGTTGTTAAGCCCTCCCAGACGCTTTGTTCCCCCCGTCCCGCCGGGGTTTTCCAGGGAATTTTCGGTGATCTGCACCCGATCCCGCTCCGGGATCGCAAAAACATTTGCTCCCATCCAACCACAGCCGATGGGCATCGATTCCCGCTCCCAGCCCTCGTCCGAATCCTCGGCAGGCTGATGGTAGCGCAAAGTCAGGTCCATGGAAAAAATTCTCCTTTGTACGAAAAATAAAAGCGTATCCGATCATGGAGAAAGTTTTCTCACAAAAGCTGTAAGAAATCTTCCACTTTTCAAACATTATACCAGGCTATCAGCAGCAAGACAAGTCAAAATGAAACCGATCGTCCCACCAGTTGCATTGATATTTCTTTTGACCGATCGAAAAAGAAGCGGTCTTACCGTCTTCCTCAAACCGAACCGCCGATATTTTCGGACAATTCTCCTGGTAAGGAACGATCACACTAAGATAGTTGCGGACACCCTTTTCGGAAGCATTGTCCGTAAGCCGGATCCGTGTAGACGGACGGACAGCGTCCACCTGTTCTGAAATAACTCCCGGCTGAAAATCAATGCGCAGCCCTTCACTTGCCCGCAGGCAGAAATTCACGTCATCGTGGGTTGCAACGGTGCCATCTGATTGAAGCGCCGCCGTCAGCGTATTTGCGTTATACCAGATTTCCACCGGCTCTTCACCGGTCATATGATCCACACGATCCCACACCAACAGGATGCTGCGGTCAAGGATAGCAACCAGCCGCTGATGGATCATCGGGAAATATGAGGTATGCAGCGCTTGTGCCGCCGTGTAATTTTCGCCTTCGCTGAGATCTAAAATGCAGCCGTCTTTCTCATTGGCAAAGTGAAAGCTGCTGATATAGGTAAAAGGCTCCCGCCCTCCGATCGTCAGCGTGTTATGCATCTTTGCCGACTTGATCGTTTGACGCATCTCCTCTTCCCGATAGGTATACCGACCCGGATCTACCAGCAGCGCTTTTCCAAGTCCGCAGAAGTCAAACCCTGCCGGATCAATATGCCCATGACCGTTTTGGCAAGGGACTCGACAGGCAAAAAACACACTGAGCGCATCCTTATCCCATCCGGTACGGAACATCGCCTGCTGCAGCTGATGCTGCCAGTTAGAAAGCGGCAGCTGCAGCTCATCCGTCCGAAAATCGGCCGCCTTCGCAAACGAGTCGAAGGAAACGCCGATCAGCGAAAAGCAATAGCGGGTGCTCATTTTTTTGAGCTTCTCCAACGGGATGATGCGGCATACCGCATCGACCCATTCACGGCTGCCGAATACACGGTAGCCAAGTCCCACCGTCTGCACGATCTGATCATCGGGATCGGAATCTCCCCACGGCACCCCTTCTCCGGTCGGCCGCAGGCTGTAAAGCGCATAGTCGATGGCGTTGCGGATCTGCTGCAAAACATCCGACGGGATCTCTACCCCGCACCGTTTTGCAGAAAGAGCCCATTTTCCGAACATATCGATGCAAACGTTGTGATAAAGAGGGCATCCTTCCACCTGTCCGCCATCCAGCGTCAGTTGATTTTTGGCACAACGTTCCAGCTCTCTCTCCGCTTGAGCCTGCCATTCCTTTGCCTCCGGCAGCTCCTGCAGCATCTCACCGGCATAAAACAAACCGACGTTCTCCGACAGATAGTGATTGTGGTTCGCCTCCGGCCACAGCTTCGGCGGAACCTTCATCAGCATTTCGGCATGATCCTCCACGCTTCCCACAAACAGCGGGAACAGCGCCGGGGTCATAAAGTCCTCCTGCATCAAAAAGCAAAATGCATTGTACCATGCATTCATCATCCGCAGCCCGCCTTCCAGCGAACTCCACGGCTTTGGACCCCGGAAATTGGGGCGAACCTCGTCCCAATCCCCTTCTACGGCCGGACGGGGGCAGCTTTTGATCCAGTCTGCCATTTCCGAAACGATCAGTTCCGGAAAAACCCGCTCCCCGGTCAATGCATAGGCGATGATGCAGTCGTTCCAATGCTGCATTCGGTTCAATTCGACTACGAATTCGCCGTCGTTTACCATATCTTCGTGCCAGTGCGGCGGCTTCCCAACAAAAAAGGGCTTACCCATTGTGCCGCTCAAGATCACCTTTCCCCCACAGGCATTGCGGGCGGTAGTCAGGATCCGCTCTGCCGCCTCCGGCTGATCCGCTAAAACTGCACGCAGCGAGTCGCATAGGTTCTCCTGCCGCTTGACACGAGACTGCACCTGGGAAAAAAGGCTGTTCCAATCCACAACTGTTCTTTTCATTTTGATTTCTCCCACTACTTAACCGCAAAGAATAACCGGAAGGATCGCCGAATGGATCCGGCCAGGCGAGGTCAGCGTAGCGGTGATGGTATTGACCGCTTTCACATTTTCTGCCGCCGTAACCCGGACGGTCGTCGTCGTATGCAGACGCATCCGCATTTCATGCAGATAAAGCGGGAACTCCTCGCGGTCGGCAGTCCAACCTTCCGGCAGATTCAGATGGATATATACCTCACAGGGCGCAGGCATGGTATTCTTTCCTACAAAGGTGAGAGTGATGGTATCGCCGGTCTTGATCTTATACTTGTCAAATTCCACACGGACTTTCGCATAAACGACATCCGGGAAATTTAACGACAAACCGGTGGACGGCACATCATACTCCGCATTGCGGATTCCCTTAATCGGCGGCTTGTAGCCTTCTTCTGCAGGGGTAAAGGGCTCATAAAAACGGAACGGCTGCGGAACCTCTTCCCATTCGTTGGGACCGTCGGTGTATTCCGTATACATACCGTATGCTTTCATCGCAGACGGCACCAGTTCATAAATCCGGCGGGTAAGCTCGGTGCAGCTGGTGGGACGGCTCAAATAAGACAAATCGATGGCCACCGAAAGGATCTCGTCCCCTACATACTCGGCCCAATCCTCCGGCACATAGCTGCCGCCATACATAATTCCCATCAGCGAACCAATCGTTGCTCCGGTGCAGTCCGTGTCGTCACCGCAATCGATGGCATAGATCATGGATTTCTTGTAATCCCCCTCACCGTAAAGCAAGCCCAGAATTACAAATGCCACGTTGGCCGGCGCCTGAAACCATCCGAGGTCCTTGCTGTCCTCCACGATCGCCGCACGGGCCTCCCGGAACGGAACGCCGTCCTTATAGCACTTTTGCGCCAACCGAACGCTCTGTGCCACCCGGCAATTTTCCGGAATGTAAGAAAGCCCGATCTCGATCAACTTCTGCACATCCTTTTCAAGGAAAGCACTGCTTTCCATTGCCGCCACGAACATGGCCGCATAGGTGCCGTCCGTTACACCGTGATCCACACAAGCATCGTTGCAGGCGTATTTCACCGCCAACTGAGGAAATCCCGGAAACAGGCAGGCCCAGATCTCCGTCCGGATCCACGCGCCGTTTGACTTTTTCCAGATCTCATTGTTGTATTCGCCGGAAAAAGGAGGCCGCACCCCCAGCTTCATGTTCGCCTTGCAGATCCCATATTCGTTCCAATGAGGAGGAATATAGCTGATCCAATACTCCCCCAGCGTTTCCGGCGTAATATTCTGGATGCCCCGCTCCTCCACGGCGCAAAGCCAGATCAGCTGCAGATCCAGATCGTCGTTGGGGATCGGCTGCCCCTTCGGCGAGTTGAACCCGGAGATGTCCTGCATTTCGACGGAAGCCTCATAGGGAGCGCCCATCGTTCCGCCGATGCTCTTGCCCTTCCAACAGGCCCACAGCTTGTCCAAATACCATTCCCGATTGATTTTCATATAGATCCTCCTTTGTTTTCGGTTCGATCCATGACGTCCCTCCGATACTGCGACGGAGTTACGCCAAACTTCTCTTTAAAAAGTCGGGTGAAATAAGTGGGAGTATAATATCCCAGGCTCTCAGAGATCTGCATAATGCTCATGTCCGGAGACTGCAAAAGCAGCTGTGCCGCCAGTGTAAGCTTTTGATCCAGTACATAGCTTGAAAAATTCTCTCCCCTTACGCTTTTAAACAACCGGCTCAGATGAGACGGCGTGACATGGAACGCCTCGGCTACAACGGGAAGCGTGATGTTCTCGCAGCAGTGAAGACGAATGTATTCGGAAATTTCATCGATCAGCTGAATGCTCTCCGTTCGCACCTTGGGACTCGATTCCGAACAGTAGCGTTGGATCATCAAATCGATACACTCCATCGAATCCGCCAGCGTGATCGCCTCTCCGATGGTTTTTTCGATCTGTTCTTTATAAGCCGGATCCTTAAAGACACCGGCCTCTGTACATTCCCCCACCACCATGCGGTACACCTCCGTGACAAATACGTTTGCCCTTGCCAAGGAAGCTCGTCCCGACCGGATCTCGCTTACATATTCCGTGAGCAGTCCTTCCGCTTCCTCACCTTTGTGCTCCTGCAGCAAAGTGTGGAACCGCTCCTTAGCCTGCGCACTCATGGAAAAGTTTGTCTGCTCCAACCCATTTATAAATTCCGAAACAAAAACATTTCCAAACCCATAGATAAAATCATACCGCAAATAGTGCAGACAATCCAGGTACAGGCTGCGAACATCATATAAGGAGCCTGCATATCCGGAAATCGCATGGTTGGTCTGAATGTGTAGCCGGTTGCGGAATTCCGAAGTCAGTTCCGGCACTTTTCCGCAAAAGGCGCCGTATTGTTCCTTGGACAAATTGAGTATGGATACCACCTGACGATCCGGATACACCGCAGAAACCTCTGCGATCCCTGCTGCGCCAAACCAATCCTTCAGCAGATCCTGCGCTTTTTCCGTGAAATATTCCCGTTCTTCCAGAGTCAGGGATTGAAACACCGCACGATCGAAGGCCGTAACCGCCACGCAAAAGCCCTCTCCCTCAAAATCGGTGCCGCAAAGCGACAGGGACTTCAGAATTTCTTCATCGGAAACACTCTCATCACTTAAGAGCTTCATTACCGTACGCTGTAGCAGGACGTTCCGGTTGTCGCCTACCACTTTCTGCACCACATCCATCTGCGACTCCAGAAAATTAAACGCCTCTTCGATCACAGAAAACTCTTCCCCGGAAAAAGGGAGCTTGCTTTGTTGTTTGAATTTGTCGCTTAATACATGGATCGGTTGATAGACCTTCTTGGAGATCCAATGTACGATCACATTGCTGACAAGGATCGCAAAGATCGCAATTCCAAGCAGCACCGGCCGAAACATATAGGATTGTGCATTTAGATCCCGTACAGGCAAACAAAGCAGATAGATCCAGCCGTTCTGTGCCGATTGCGTGCGAAGCATACAATAGCGCACACCGCCTTCGGAAAAATAAATAGGATCCTCTTTGTTGAGCGCCTTTTCCCGCACTCTATCAAAATCAACGGAAAACCCTTCCGTTTTTGCAAGAACCTCCTGCTCCGAAGAGAGGATCAGCATTTCCCCGGAAATGCCGAATCGCTGATACAGGCTGTGGAGCAATTTTGCTTCATTATAATGAAACGCTACAAACCCCTGCGCATTCGCCGCCTTCGTATGAAGGGGGATCAGCTTCACTGCGGTAAAATCCCCCCTTATACCGGAGGAGATCGAATCGCCAGAAAGATAAATCAAATCATCGTCCGCATGGGTCAAGGCGCTCAGATAATCCGAAATCGGTAAAAACTTTTCGATCTGGGAGATCGATTTGCTCGCATTGTAGCATAACCCATAAGTGTTGTCAAGCAGCATATCCTCACTCGCATTATAAAGCGTAACATTTTCCAGATACTCCTGCTGCAGACATAAGGTTGCCAGTTCCTGATACGCCTTCATTGCATATCCGCTGGGCAGATTGCTGCCATACACAAAAAAATCGTCCAGATAGGAAGAAGCCCCTCCGAAAAACACCCGGTTCAAAAACAAAAGCGAATCGGAATACAATACGTCGTCGGTATATTGCTGTACCTGCCGAAGGATCTGAACACTGGTATCCCGCTGTTTCCGCTCCATGCGCCCGTTCATCCAAAACCAGGATCCGACCGTGGTGATACAGATCAAAGCCGTACTGAAAATGGCAAAAGGCACCATGATGCGGTAATAGAAATTGCGCTTATGGTATTTGCGCACAAGCGCTTCCGTTTTTCGCATTACCCATGTCCTGATCCCTTTGCTTCCGCTGGCTGCCATTCAAACGCACCCCTTTCCGCCTGTTTTTTCCATCGAGTAAAAATTTCCAAAACCCACGGAAAGGAGACCCCTTGCGAGGCCTCCTTATTCCGCCGGGAAATCCATTCATTATTTGCCCAGAGCGGCGTTGATCTCGTCAACGATCTGCTGACCGCCCAGAGAATTAAACTGGTTCACGAAGTCTTCCCACTTGTCCATGCTCTCTTCGCCGGTGATGAACTTGATGTAAGCATCCAGAGCGAACGTCTTCAGATCGGTCAGGTAGGTCGTCTCTGCCTCGGTGGACGGCACGAGCACACCGGTGTAGCCCGAAACCTTGTGATCCTCAAAGTACTTCTGCACATAGGGACGATAAACATTCTTCATCATCTCATAGTTGAGGCCAACCTGCGTGAACACTGCGATGCCGGCTTCGTCGGCCTCTGCCGTGGTCTTCTCGCCAATGCCCTGTGGAATCCCCTCGCTGTCGTACTGCCAGTCAACCCCTTCGATGCCGAGACGGCAGGTCTGATACAGATCGTTATCCGTTACCAAGCCTTCCATAATGGCGGTCAGGGCATTCAGCTTGTCCTCGTCCTCTGCACACTGGGTGGTGATGCCGAAGCCGGAATTGCTCCAGAAGCCGGTGCACTGGGTGCCGGATTTCCCCTCAGGGCCGACAAAGGGAGTGCCGAAGTCAACGGTGGTTCCCAGCTCGGTATCCGGATGCAGGGCGACAAACTCCGTCCAGCAGGGACCGCCGGCGATCTCATCGGATTCGGGGGTGAGCCAGTGATAAGGAGTCACCATGCCGGTCACAGCAATCTTGTCGTTGTTGAACGCCTGGGAAATTGCCCAGTAACCGCCGGTGTTCTCGCCGGTGACGAACTCGGGGTCAATCAGCCCATCTTTGTACCACTGCTGCAGCTTGGTAAGCGCTTCCTTCATCTCAGGCTGCACACAGGCAAAAACCACTTTGCCGTCTCTCATGGTGTAGTAGAGCTTCTGAGAACCGGTGCCCCGGAACTCCTTCATGGGAATGTCGCCGTAAGCGCCGAAAACAGCGTTCAGAGAAGTATTGGACAAACCGTAGGTGTCCTTTGCTCCATCGCCGTCCGGATCGTTATCCCGCACTGCGACCAGCACGTTTTCCAGCTCGTCGATGGTCGTGGGGATCTCCATGCCCAGCTTAGTGAGCCAGTCCTTCCGCCACATCAGGATGGTTGCACAGTCGCCGTAAACGGTAGGCGTTTTCAGCAGATAAAGCTGGCCGTTGTAGTAAGAATCGGTAAAGCCGGTTCCGTCCGGATCCAGCTCGTTGATCACCTTCATGGTCTCCGGGATCTTGGACTGAATGTTTTCGTCAATAGGAGCCAGAACTCCCTGCTTTACATAGCTGGGAATGTTGCTGCTGTTCTTGATCCGCATGACATCCGGCATATCCCCGGAAGCCAGCCGGGCGCCCAGCATTTCTTCCCATTTCTGATCATCGATGAACCAGAAATCGAACTTTACGTTGAAGCGCTCCTCCATCTCCTGAACGACCTGTGCGTCTGCCTGAGGCTGTCCGTAGCAGTTATACGCCAGCCACTCCAGAGTGACCGGATCCTTCTTGACCTCCGGCTCACTGCTGACCGCAGAGGAGGAAACAGCGCTGGACGCTTCCGAGGACGAATCGCTGGTGCTGGGGTTCGCTCCGCATCCGGCGGACATACTTGCCATCATCGCACAAACCAGTGCAAGGGTAACTGCTTTCATGTTCTTCTTCATGATACGAATTCATTCCTTTCCATAACCGTTAAGAATTCTCGACTGGCTTCTGCTTCCTCTGCGTACTTTTCTATCCTACCAAATTTTCACAGAATTGCAAGAGCCTTTCGATTGATTGATCCAGCCGTACCGCAAGGGCACTGCACAAATCAAGCATGGGATACCGGAATAGCTGTCGATCCCCTTCTTTCTTTTCCGGCGACGCCGCCGCCGATTTTCAGTAAATCCGCCGCAGCAGCGACGGTCTCACCTGACTTAAGTAAGTGTCATCCCTTGACTGCGCCGATCATGACGCCCTTAGTGAAATACTTCTGAACAAACGGGTAAATAATCATGATCGGAAGGATTGATACGACAATGGATGCCATCTTCATGGTTTCCGTGTTCACTTTCGTACCGATATGATCCAGATCCTGAACCTGACCGTCCAGCAGGATCCGCTGCAGCGTGTATTGCAGAACGTATTTTGTGTCGTCACGGATGTACAGCATACAATCGTACCAGGCGTTCCAATGCCCTACGATGCACCAAAGCGATACCGTCGCAAGCACCGGCATGGAAAGCGGCACCACAATCTTGAAGAGCACCGTTGTCTCCCTTGCTCCGTCGATCCTCGCCGATTCCTCCAGCGAGTCGGGGATGGATTCAAAGAAGTTCCGGACAATGATCAGGTTATATGCGCTCATAGCCGGAGGCAGGATCAGCGCCCAGATCGTATTGGAGAGCTTGAGCCAGTTGTTGATGAGCAGGTAGTTTGGGATCATGCCGCCGGAAAAATACATGGTGAAAATAATGAAAAAGATCCAGAAGCGCCGATTGGGCAGATATTTTTTCGACAGCGGATAAGCGGCAATCACGTACAAAAACATGCTGAGCGCCGTGCCGAACAAAGTCCGCACGATGGTGTTGCGATAGGAAGTCCAAAGCAGCTTATACTTGAAAATGCTCCGATACCCTTCTAAATCGATTTTGGTGGGAATCAGATGAAGCCCGTAGCTTGCCACCACTTCGGGCGGGCTTAATGAAATCGTAACCACCTGCAAAAAAGGCACGATGGTAACCATTGCCACCAAAAACAGCAGAATGTAAACGACAATATCAAAAATCCGACTGGAAACGGGCTTACGTCTTTTTTTCACGTGGGTCATGGTCGGCCCCTCCTGTTCTGTCAAAAATTGTAAACGGGATTACCACAGCGAGCTGCCGCTGATTTTCTTGGAAAACCAGTTGCTGAGCGACACCAGGAACAATGCAATCACGTTTTTAAAGAGCCCGACCGCAGTGGCATAGCTGTAATTCATCTGCTGCAAACCGGTGCGGTAGGTGTAGGTCCCGATTACATCGCCCACCGACATGACCTTTGCGTTGAGCATATTGTAGATCTGATCAAAGTCGTCGTTCATCACACCGCCTAAAGCAAAGATCAGCATGATCGTGATCGTGGGGATCAGGCTTGGAAGCGTAACATACCAGATCTTCTGAAACCGGGTGGCGCCGTCTAAGTTTGCAGCCTCATACATGGTGGGATCGATACCGGAAACAGCTGCCAGATAGATGATGCTGTCCCATCCGCAATTTCGCCAGATGCTGGAAAGCACGACCACCGGACGGAACCACCGGGTGCTTCCCATAAAAAAGATCGGGGTTCCACCGAGAGCCTTGATCACATAGTTGACCGCACCGGTAGAAGGCGAAAGCACCTGCTGCACGATCCCTGCAAGCACCACCCAGCCGATAAAGTGCGGCAAATAGGTGATCGTCTGCACGCTCTTTTTAAACCACTGACAGCTCACTTCATTAAGAAGCAGCGCCAAAATGATCGGCATCGGAAATCCTACGATCAGCTTCAAAAAGCTGATGACCAGGGTGTTGCGAAATACCGGCCAAAAATAAAGCCCCGAAAACATTTTACTGAAATTTTGGAGGCCCACCCATTCACTCCCCAAAATGCCGCTCCGGGGAAGAAAATCCTCAAATGCGATTAGGATGCCGTACATCGGGGCATAATGAAACACGATGAAATAAATCACCGCCGGAAGCAGGAGCAAGAACAATTCCTTGTGCTTCCAATATTCGTGCAGGAGACCCTGCTTTTTCTTTTTCGCAATCCGCTCGGAGGACTGCATCACGTTTTCTTTGGCCATAGGAACGACTTCTCCTTTGGTTGGAATAGAGGAAATGAACCGCACGGTCGAACCGTGTTTGTGTTACTCCCATCATAACACCCGACTTTCCCCTGCACAACCGCAAAAAATATGTCCAAACCATCAAAAAATTGATGGTTTGGACATAAACATAGCCTTTATCGCTTTTCAAACCTATACCGGTTCTTCCTGTTTTTGTGCCGAAACGGATCGATCCCGCTTCTAAGAGCTTATTTTTTCCTCTTCCCCTTATCGAAAATCAAACGAGAAAACCGGCGTTTCCTCTTCTCCTCCCCAGTTGCTTTCCGGGATCAGGGTAAGCGACCGGACAACCGAACCAACAGGAACGTCATAGCTCCGGCGGCAGTTGTCGCTGACCTTTAAAAGCTCCAAGCTCCCCTCGTCCGTCTCCGCCGTCAGGGTAAAGCTGCGGCAGAGCGGCGAAGGCATATGCATCTGTGGGGAATCGAGCAGCGTGCTGCAGCGGGTGGGGTGGCTCTGCTCCATCTCGTCCCCGGGAAGGCTCTCCCGGTTCAGGTCGCTGTCAAAAACCAGATGGGCGGCCTTCACAAAAGCAGGTCCCGTCAGACGATAGGTCACAGGCTCGCCGTTTTTCACCCGGCAGCCGCAGCCGACACCCCCGTACATCGCATGGGCCCGGTCCTGCCCGTCCCGCAAAGCATCGCTGCCCCCCAGAAGCTCCGCTTCCCGGCAGGCGGCTGATATCTCCCGCTGAAGCCCGGGGAGGAAGCAGTCTTCTTCCAGCAGCGTCTGCTGCAGGGCGGCAAGCTGCTCTTTATAAACGCCGTGGGGCGTCAGGCCGTTGGTAACGGCTATGGCTGCCGCCGCACCCACTGCCTGACCGAAAAGGGCGCAGGTCATCATGACCCGGGTGCTGCTCATGGCAAAATGGGTGGCGCTGATGTTCCGCCCGGCGAAAAAGAGGTTTTCCACGTTTTTGGAGTACAAAGCCCGGTATGGCAGCGGATAGGGTGCCGGCGTCCGCACATCGGTGTTAGGGACGCCTTTATGATAGAACCCTCCGGGGAAATGGTCGTCCAAAGGCCAGCCGCCGTAGGCCACCGTATCCGGATACTGCTTCCCATCGGAGATGTCCCGCTGGGTCACCATGTATTCCCCCACCATCCGCCGGGATTCCCGCTTTCCGGGGAGAAAGCCCAGAAAGTCCAGATCCCAGGTCTTCGTGTCGTAATGTCCGCTGTTTTTCAGATAGTCCCACGTTCCCAGCGCCAGAGGGATCAGCTCTTCCGTAATCTTTTCCGTGTCTCCGATGGAGTCCCGGTCGCCGCCCAGCTCCAGATACCAGTAATTCTCCCAGGGGGAACGGGGATCGCCCAGCCGGTCGGCCAAATCCTCCGCCGTCACCTTCGTGCTCCATTCCGGAGGGGTGAAGGTCACGGGCCGGGTCGTTTCCCGTCCCTGAATCAGGCAGCTCATGCCCATGGTACGGGCGTCGGCCGTTTCCGTTTCCGTATCCTCCCCGAACTCTGCACGACTCTCCCTGCCGATCCGGAACTCCGCTCCGGTCAGCGGAGCTAAAATACTGTCTCCCGAGCAGTCGGCGAAAAACCGGGCCTCCACCCGCAGGAACTGCTGGGTGGTCAGCTGGTATCCGGTGACGCTTTTGATCCGGATCTTCCGCCCGTCAGAAAACTCCCCGGTCTCGGTCTCCGCATCCATGCAGGCGCAGTTCAGAAGCAAGGTCAGGTTCTTCTCCCGCCGGGCGAAGCTATAAAGCACCGTGTCCCAGAGATAGTAGTTTTTGGTGGGATTCCGGTAAAGGTTTTCCAGGGCAATCTCTTCGATGATGCCGGTTTCCCGGTTGTCACGGCCTCTGGCGCCGCAGATCCACATCCGGATCTCCGAGGAGGCATTGCCCCCTAAGACCGGACGCTCGTGCATCAGAACGGTCTTTATCCCATGACGCGCCGCCTCCACCGCTGCGCAAAGCCCGGCTATTCCGCCGCCCACAACACAAAGATCCGCCTGAAGAACTTGAGTTTTCAGCATATCGTTTTCTCCTTCCGGCCCACTCCTGAATAACCTCAGAGCCGCCGATCCAATAAAAATTCCGTTGGATTTTCCATCATTCTACCATAATTCGCCGGGATTGTCCACACTCTTTGGGAGAAAAGATAAGGACTTTCGTTCACCCTTCTTTTTATAGAAAAACCACAGATGGCAAAAACCTCGATGAACGGTACGTTCATCGAGGTTTTTCTGGTACGCCTGATTGGAATCGAACTCAACCCCGCCCCCTTCCCCCATTCGCACAACTACGCGAAACAGGCGTTTCTCCGCCGGTGCCGGGAGTTGGGACTTTCCATCGCCGCTGTCACCGACAGCCATGAGCCCGGGGCGGGGAGTTTTGCTCCTATCCGATCCACCGCCTGGAGGGTACTCCGAAATTGGAGCTGGCGGAGAAGATCCGGAAGTTTCCGGAGACGCTTCTCTGAAAAAGCAGCACCGACGCATTCTTTGCCCTGGGAATGACGGAACCCCTTTCAGGAGTGGAGACGGTGGTGGTCTTCGTCTGCCCCTTCCAGTAGTCCCGGTTCTCTTTCAGATTCCGGTTCTGCTTCTTAAGGCTGCGGTAATCCTTCATCTGCTCCCGCAGCAGCCGGTTTTCCTCCAGGACCGCCTCATAGCTCTTGGTAATGGTGCCGGTTTTCAGGGAGAATTCCGCTTCTTCCTCCGCAAAATCAACCACGGAAGAAAAAGGCATGCCCTCCATGTTGACAAGATTCCCGTTATAGGATATACTACCTATGGAACCACTCCGCAGAAGCTGTCGGGACGTTATTGTAAGCCCGAATTGGCGAAGAAGCGGAATGGTTCTTTTTTTGTCTGCATACAGGACGTCGCTGCCGGTTACGAACCTTGCCGGGTTGTCCTTGGTGTAGGAACTGTTGACCTTCTGCATATCGTCCAGCAGGAAGCCGTTCTCCTGCGGACGCAAATCCAGCACTGCAAGGACCGGCTGGCCATTCTGCGCCTTGATGGAACTGTACAGTACCATACGGCTGTTATTGCCGCCTTTTCCGGTTCCTTTGCTTTTTAAGACAAGGACGGGGTCCTCCAGCATTTCCGGGATGCGTTGAATTTCCCGGAGGCTCATTTCGGGGTGTTCTTTCAGAATGGTGCTGATTTTGTCGCCATTCATATAGATGTCGCTTTCAATGGCCCCCAGTCCTTGCAATACCGATCCGGTGCTGCCCAGGATGAAGCGTTCCCCGGAAGGCCGTCCGTCTTTCACCCATTCCTGCAAATCCCGACGGAACTGCTCGTATCCGTCAACATTTTTCAGCGAATAACGAATATCCGGGTCACTGGTCGGCTTCTGATTGGTGGTATATTTGATCTGTTCGCTGTCAAAGGTAACAGCAATCCCCAACGAGCCGTCACGGCGATACTCAACGATGCCGTCATACCCGAGCTTGCGCATGGCATCCTGCAGCGCATCGGCGCTCATTCCCTGCGTAGAAATGCCGGTCTTCTTCTGTACCTGCTCGGCAAGGCTGACGGTATCGCCGTTTGCGCCGTCATAGATAAACGGATTTGTAACGTTCAGATACGCTTCGATCACACGGCTTCCGAAGCGCTCACTACCGTTAAGCTGCTTGCTTGTGAAATAGTTGCCTTTCCCCAGCGCTTTCAGCCCGAGCCCGCCTTTTTTGACGGCCTTGCTGTAGTCGAACACTGTAAAATCGCCGTTTTCGGCCCGTGTCCCGTGATACATGGTCAGCAGCCGCCCGTCCTCGTCTCGAACCTTGCTGTCTTTAAAGAACTTCTGCTGTTCCTCGGACAGCTCCCGGCCCTGACTATCGGTTTTCAGGGAGAACTTCGTTTCGCCTTTCTGCTGGGTCTTGAAATCAGTGTACATATTCACGACGGCGGAATAGAGGGAGTCTGTGTCCGGAATGAAGTTACGAATCAACTGCCACGCTTCGCTGCCAGGATTTCGGACCATAATCTCCCCGCAGATATATGCGTTCAGTTCCTCCTGGAATTTTGCCTCCTGAGCTTTTGTCCTCTGGCTTGGATCCAGAGGGATCTGATAGCCTTCGGCGATGCGGTTGGCAAACGTTTCGTAGGATCTGTTTTTCACGATGCTTTCCCGGATGATCCCCTGCAGCTTATTCCGTATTGCCGGCGCAATGTCCCCCAAAAAATGGAACGCCTCATGATAAGCCGTGGAAACTCCCTCGGTCCCCATTTTTGCGCTGATGGAAACTTTTACATCGGAACCATCCCGGATGGTCACAGCCTGTGAGGAGATCCAGGTTTTTCCGTTTGCGTAGATATGGATCCCATCGGTCGTTGTGAAGCAAGGAATGCCAAGCTCCTTTAGGATCGAGACTGCCTTTCTGGCGTTGTCATTCAGCTCTGTTTCTGTCGCTTCGTGATAAGCATAGATCGCACCGTTCTTTAAAGAAACGGATCGATCTCCTCGCTCTCGGTGTTCTCGGAGGAAGTCTTCCCGTCGTACGGTTGTTCCCGCTTCGGAGCGTACATCGCTACCCACTCCCTGGCGATTCTGTCCGCTTCTTCCGGTGTCAAAGGTTTGACCGGTTCGAGCGGAAGCGGCTCCGGAAGTCCCAGTGCCCTCGCTTTCCGTTTGGTTTCTTCTGACAGTGCCATAATTCTCATCCTCCTTTAAAGAATACTTCCCTGCGCCCATTGTATCACCGGCAGCCTTCTTCTGCAAGGCTTTTACTTCCTTCGCCGCCGCATTTAACGCCGCCTCCAGCTTTCCCTCTGCCGTTTCCAGCCGTTTTCTCTCTTTTCCGGTCA
>USLH01000050.1 GCA_900555435.1 uncultured Oscillospiraceae bacterium
CCCCAGCCGGTGATGATCTATAAGCCTACGGGGCAGAAGATCCTGTTCCGGGGGATGGACAGCCCCCAGAAGCTAAGAAGCGTGAAGACGGAGCGGGGGTATGTGAGGTACATCTGGTTTGAGGAGGCCGACGAGTTTTCCGGGGAGGGGGAGCTGAGGTCGGTGATGCAGTCGCTGATGCGGGGCGGGGAGAAGTTTGCGGTGTTTTATACCTTCAATCCGCCGAGGAGCAGCGGGCACTGGATCAACCGGGCGGCGGCTTCCGAAGGGTGTCGGGAAGATGCAAGGGTGATCCGGTCGGACTATCGGGAGATGCCGGAGGAATGGCTGGGAGAGCCGTTCCTGGCGGAAGCGGAGCGGCTTCGGGAAAAGGATCCGAAGGCGTATGCCCACGAATATCTGGGGCAGGCAGTGGGGACCGGAGGAGAGGTGTTCCCGAACCTGAAGCTCCGGAAAATCGAGGACGGGGAGATTGCCGGATTTTGCCGGGTGCGGAGAGGCATCGACTGGGGGTACGGGGCGGATCCTTTTGTTTATCTGGCGGCGGAGGTGGACCGGAAACGGAAGCGGGTGCTGGTGTTTCATGAGGAATATCGATTCCGGGCCAGGTTTGACTGGATCGCAGGAGCTATCCGGGCGGAGAACCCGGGAGGCGAGGCGGTGATGGCCGACAGTGCAGAGCCCCGATCCAATGACGAACTGCGGGAGCGGGGAATCCGGGTGCTGGCGGCGAAGAAGGGACCGGGGAGCATTGAGCACGGGATCAGCTGGCTTCAGGATCTGGAAGAGTTGGTGATTGATCCGGAGCGGTGCCCCAATGCAGCAAGGGAATTTGCAGAGTATACGCTGGAGGAAGACGGCTGCGGCGGGTTCGCAGGCGGGTTTCCGGATCGGAACAACCACTGCATCGATGCGCTGCGGTACGCCTGCGAGCGGGAGATGCGGCGAACAGGGGTCGGGTTCTGAAGAGGGAAGGTTCAGCGAGTTTTGGGAGAGCATGTCTTTCGAATCGGGAAGCAAGGAGCGGCGAGGGGGAAAGAGCCGAACTGGATGCAGGAATGCGGAGCTTTTCGGTGGGAAAGGGCAGGGTGGCGGTTTTCAAGCGGCGGTTTCCGGCGGTGAGAGCGGCTTTGCGGCTGGGAGAGTCCGCTTCGGAAGGGCGGCAGGCGGTGAGGAAGCGGTTACGGACGTCGAGCAATTCGGGGCAGGAAGTTTTTACAGCGAAGCGGACAAGGCAGAAGGAGTTTGTATAGGCCGGTGTCGGGTGCAATGCTTGGGATTGCCGGGAAATGGCGGGAATTTGCTGTGGAAGAGTTTTGAAAAAGGGAAGGAGAAGGAAGATGACGGAGACGGAGCGGATCAGCCGGTTTCTGGCGGAAAATGCCGCCATGAGCGAGGAGGAACGCAATGCCCGGGCAGTGGGCGAGTGGCTGAGGAGCAAAAGCCGGAAGCGGATGCTGGACGGGCAGAGGTATTACGAGAACCGCTGCGACATCTTAGGGCGGAAGCGGTGGATCATCGGGGAGAACGGGCAGCCACAGGCGGATGAGACGCTGGTGAACAGCCGGATCGCCCACGGATTGGTAAGGAAGCTCACCGATCAGAAGTGTCAGTATCTGTTCGGGCGGCCCTTTACAGTTCGGGCGGAAAACGACGGGTTCCGGGCGGCGCTGGAGGAGTTTTTCGACCGGGAGATGCGCAACCGGGTGAAGAACCTCTGCAAGGAGGCGGTGAACAAAGGCATCGCATGGCTGCAGGTATATCCGGACGGGGAGCGGCTTGGGTGCCGGAAGATCCCGTCCGAGCAGGTGATCCCCCTTTGGAGCAACGGAGAGCATACGAAGCTGGACGGGGTGATCCGGATCTTTTCCCAGGAGCGGTTCAAGGGACTCAGAAAAGAGACAGTCTTATGCGCAGAAGAGTGGAGCACGGAAGGCGTCCGGTGCTGGCTTTACCGGAACGGGGAGCTGACAGCTGATCCGGAGCGGCGGGAGAAAAGCCATTTTCGGATGGACGGGAAGCCGTATAACTTCTCGGAGGTGCCGTTTATCCCCTTCAAGTATAACGAAGAGGAGCTGCCGCTTTTACAGTTTATAAAGCCGCTTATCGACGATTACGATCTGCTGAAAAGCGAAGATGCAAACACGCTGCTGGACAGCCCCAACTCCATTCTGGTGCTGCAGAATTACGACGGGGAGGACTTAGGGGAGTTCCGGCGGAACTTAGCGCAGTATAAAGCGGTCAAGGTCACAGACAACGGCGGGCTGGATATCAAGAGCGCACCGGTGGAGACGGATGCGGTGAACGCCCATCTGGAGCGAACTAGGAAGGATCTGTATGAAGCGGGCAGGGGAGTGGACACCCAGCGGCAGAGCCTTGGAAACTTAAGCGGGGTGGCGTTGAAATTCCTGTACGCCGATCTGGACTTGGACTGCAGCGGTATCGAGACGGAGTTTGCGGCTGGATTTGAAAAGCTCTTCCGGTTTTTGAAGGTATGGCTGGGGCTGACGGGGCAGGGGGATTATTTCGGGGAGAAGGCGCAGATCGTTTTGAACCGGGATATTCTCATCAACGAAAGCGAGGCCATCGAAGGGTGTGCGGCATCGGCGGGGATGCTGTCGAAGCGGACCATTTTGGAGAACCACCCGTGGGTGGAGCGTGCCGGTGAGGAAGAAGAGCGGATCCGGAAAGAGGAGGAAGCAGAGGCTTCCGGCGAATAAGGAGGGTACGAAATGGAAGAGATCTTAGCGATGGTAGACGGTATGGCCGGGGAAGACGGAAAAGTGGAGGCTGCGGCTTTGAAAGAGGCGTTGAAGGGACGGCTTTCGGATCTTCAGAAAAGCCTTCGGAAAAAGAAGGAACGCCTGAGCCTCAGCGAAGCGCTGGTGAAAAATGGAGCGAAGGACGTGGATTATCTGCTGTTCCGGCTGGAGGAGCGGGCAAGGTTCGGCGAAGAAGGGGAGCTTCTGGAGGAGGACGCCCTGATCAGCGGGGCGAAAGAGGAGTTCCCGGCGTTTTTTAACCGGAAGCGGGGAAAGATCTGGGGCGTGAAGCCCGGAGAAGGCGAGAGCGGCGAGGAGATGGACGCCGAGGAGTTCGGGCGGCTCAGCTACCGGCAGAGAGTGAAGCTCTTTGAGGAGGATCCGGAGCTTTATCACAGCCTGCAGGGAGAGAACCGGTGGTGAGCCGGGAAAAGAAGCGGTAAAGCGGGAAAGTCCCGTTTCCGATAGAAAAGTTTTGAGGAGGAAAAAACAATGGCAAACGAAACACAGAACGTGAGCAACACCACGACCCTTTCCAATCTGGTCAATCCGCAGGTGGTGGCGGATGTAGTGGATCAGAACCTGACCGACGCCATCCATTTTCTGCCCCTTTGCAAGGTGGATCGGAAGCTGGAGGGCAGCTCGGGCAGCAAGGTGACCTTGCCGAAGTACGCATACATCGGCGACGCCGTGGACGTTTCCGAAGGCGGGGAGATCCCGGTGAAGAAGCTGACGGCTTCTACGGTGGAGGTCACCGTGAAAAAGGCGGGCAATGGCGTGGAGCTGACCGACGAGGGCCTTCTGAGCGGTTACGGCGATCCGCTGGGCGAGGCGGTGAGCCAGCTGACTTTGTCCATTGCCAGCAAGCTGGACAAGGACGCCATGAGCTGCCTTGCCGGCATCGGCACGGACATGACGGTGGATTCCAGCGCTGCGGCTTTGTCGGCGGACGTCATTGCCGATGCCCTGGTGAAATTCGGGGACAGTGCAGACGGCGACAAGGTACTGCTGATCGCTCCGGCGCAGATGGCGGCGCTGCGGAAGTCCGAAAGCTGGCTGAAGGCGACGGATATGGGCGTTGCTTCTTTGATGAAGGGAACGGTGGGGATGATCCACGGCTGTCAGGTGGTGGTGTCCAACAAGATCAAGTCCGTCAGCGGCGTGTATGAAAACTACATCGTTATGCCCGGCGCCCTGGCGCTTTTCTTAAAGCGGGACACTGAAGCCGAGATGCAGCGGGACATTATCCACAAGACCACCACCGTTACGGTGGACAAGCACTATGCCATCCACCTCGCCAACGAGAGCAAGGCCATCAAGCTGAAGGCCAAGGCTTAAAAGGAGGGATCCGATGAAGGCGGAGATCCTTGAAAAGGCGAAAAAGCTGCTGCCGGAGGGGCAGGACGAGGAGAAGCTGTCCGTCTGGGCGGAGGATGTGGAGCGTTACATCTGCGCCTTCTGCGGGGTCGGGGAGATCCCGGAGGGATGCGAGACAGTGGCGGCTCGGATGCTGGCGGCGGCGATGGAAGGGAGCGTGGAAGAAGGGGCGCTGAAATCCATCACAAGGGGGGATTTCAGCGCATCCTACGAGCCGGGGCAGAGAGCGGGGCTTTCCGATTTTGACCGGCGGCTCTATCCCTTCCGGAAGCTCAGGTGGAAGGCATGAAGAGGAAAGGCGGATGGCGTTTGGGACTTAGGAACGTGATCGAGAGCACCTATCGGGGAGAGATGACCGCTTACAGGCGGTACGCCAAGGTGGAGAAGGGGCGGACGGTCTTTAAGGAGGAAGCCGTCTGCACCGCCGTGCCCTGTGCGCTTTCAAGAGGAGGAAGCGTCCGGCGGCAGGGGTCGCCTATCCGGCAGGAGGAAACGGCCGTCATCGACTATGATGCAAAGCTCTTTGCATCGCCGGAGCTTTCGATCCCGGCAGGGTGCCGGATCTTTGTGCGGCAGGACGGGGTGCTGCGGGAATTCGTTTCCTGCGGGGAAGCCATGGTATACCCCACCCATCAGGAAATTCCGGTGAGCCGGGAGGAGAGAGCCTGATGGAGAAGCTGTGGATGGAGGAGATCGTCGAAGCACTTTCCAAGGCGTTTCCGGAGGCGAGGATCGGGACGGAGCGGGTGCGGCAGGGGTTCAAAGCCCCCTGCTTCCTGCTGCGGACGGAGAAGGCTTCGGTTTTAAAGGAGCTGGGAAACCGGTACCGGGGAGAAGCCACCTTCTCCCTTCGGTATTTCCCGGAAGCGGAGGATGCGTTCAGCGGAGCGGCAGTCGGCGAAAAGGCGCGGGAGGCGCTGGAGGGGTGCGTGGGGTTCCGGGAGCTTTCGGTGAAAGCGGAGACGGACGGCACTCTTTCTATGACGGCGGCGTTTTCGGCGGTGGGGTTCCGGGTTGAGGAGCCTGCGGCGGCGATGGGGAAAATGGATTTGCAGCTGGCCTTCCGGGCGGCTGCGGGAAAGGCAGGAGAATGATGGCAGGCGGAGTGTTTACGGCACAGAATAAGCTCCGTGCGGGGGCGTATATCCGCTTCCGCTCGGCGGGGCAAGCTTCAGCACAGGTGGGGGAACGGGGCACGGCGGCGATCCCGCTGTTCCTTTCCTTCGGGGAAAGCGGGAAGTTCATCCCGATAGACGGGGAGACGGACGTGGAGAAGCGGCTGGGTTTCCCGGCGGATCACGAGGCGCTGAAGTTGCTGCGGGAATGCGGCAAGCGGGCGAAGAAGGTGCTGGTCTGGCGGCTTTCCGAGGGGGAGAAAGCCTCGGCGACCGGCGGAAACCTGACGGTAAAGGCAAAGTACGGCGGCGAAAGAGGCAATGCTCTGGTCGTCCGGGTGACGGCGGAGGAGGACGGATTTTCCGTTGAAACGCTGCTGGACGGCAAGGTCATGGATCAGCAGGAGGGGAAAACCGCCACCGATCTTTCCGGCAACGACTGGGTGGATTTTTCCGGCAGCGGGGCTCTTTCGGCTCAGGCGGGACTGGCACTTACCGGCGGAAGCGACGGAGAAGAGACGGCAGAAAGCTACGACAAGTTTTTCAAAGCCCTGGAAACGGCGGATTTTGAGACCTTTGCTCTTCCCACGGAGGATAAAAGCGTGATCCGGAAGGCGGTCAGCTTTGTCAAGCGGATGCGGGAAGAAGAGGGAAAGAAGATTCAGGGGGTCGTGGCTTCTTACCCGCAGGCGGACTGCGAAGGGATTCTTTCGGTGAAAAACGGCGTGAAGCTGGAGGATGGCACGGAGGTCTCGGCGGCGGAGGCCACCGCTTATGTCGCCGGCATGACGGCAGGCGCACAGATGAACGAATCGAACACCTACGATTTCTACGACGGGGCTTCCGATGTACTGGTCCGGTATACCGG
Source organism: uncultured Oscillospiraceae bacterium (assembly GCA_900555435.1). Taxonomy (GTDB): domain Bacteria; phylum Bacillota; class Clostridia; order Oscillospirales; family Ruminococcaceae; genus Merdivicinus. Next base: position 6,123 of record USLH01000050.1, read on the forward strand.
CAGCGAGATCGAGACGGCGCTGAGGGCAGGGGAATGGGTCTTTGTCCCCGGAAAAGGCGGTGTGGTCGTAGAGCAGGATCGGAACACCCTGACCTCCTTTACGGCGGAAAAGGGGAAAATCTTTTCGAAAAACCGGCCGCTGCGGGTGATGGACGGGCTTGCCAAAGATCTGAAGGAGCTGTTTGAAGGGCAGTATCTGGGAAAAACAGGCAATTCCGCCGACGGGCGGAGCCTTTTTAAGGCGGAGATCCTCGGATATTTGCAGGAGCTGGAGCAGATGGGCGCCATTGAGGATGTCGAGGCAGAGGACGTGGAAGTCCTTCCAGGGAACGACGCCGACTCGGTGGTGGTGAACCTAAAGCTGTGGCCGGTGGACAGCATGGAGAAGCTCTACATGACCGTGGAGATCAGGTAAGGAGGAACGGCGATGTTTTTAAAGGCAGAGGAGCTTATCAGCGGACAAGAGGGCCGGGCGTATGCAAAAATCGACGGCCGGAATCGGGAGCTCATGTATCTGAAAGCGGTAGAGGCCACCGCCGTCAAGAAAAAGACGGCGGTGCGGACCTTGGGGCACAGCGGCGATCAGTTTAAGGCAGCCGGCTGGAGCGGAAAGGGGAAGATGACCATTTATTATGTCACCTCCCTTTTCCGGGAGCTGATGCTTCGGTACATCCGGACGGGGAAGGACACCTATTTCGATCTGGTGGTGGTAAACGACGACGAAAGCTCCTCCTTCGGGCGACAGACGGTGGTATTAAAAAACTGCAACCTCAATTCGGTGGTGCTGGCAAAGCTGGACGTCAATGCGGAGAACCTGGACGAGACAGTGGAGTTCACCTTCGATGGAGCGGAGCTGCTGGATCGGTTCGAGTAAGGAGGGGCCATGGATCTTCAGGCGTTTTTTATGGAGCGGGTCGAGAAGCCTTCGGAAGAGGAAGTCATCGTATCCGGGCGGTTCCCGGCGTTCCGGCTCCGGGGGATCAGCGAGGAGGAAAACGGGCGGATCCGGGCAGGATGCCGGAGAAAGGACGGCAGCATCGATCCGGAACGGTACCTGATGCGGCTGACGGCAGCCTGTGTGGCGGAGCCGGAGCTTTCAGATGCGGCACTTCAGAAGTCCTGGGGCGTTTTGGGAGAAGAGGCGCTGCTTGCAAAGATGCTGACGGCGGGGGAGTTTGCAAAGCTCTCAGAACGAGCGCAGGCCGTGTGCGGCTTTGACGTCAGCGTCCGGGAAATGGCGGAAGAAATAAAAAAAGGATCCTGCAGGGCGACGAAGAACTCAACTACGCCTACTACGCCCTGCATGAATGCGGAGTGAAGCCCGGGGAGTTCGCCCGGATGAGCCGACGGGAGAAGGCTGTGCTCACCGGCTTCATCGACGTGCGGGTGAAGGAGCGGGAGCAGATGCTCCGGAGCTTACAGGCGTAGGGAAAGGAGAAAGGCATGACGGCTTTGGATGCGCTTTCCGTTTATGAAGCGGGTGGGAGCCGGGCAGAGCTTTGGCGGATGCCGGCGCTGCGGGTGTTCCGGTACGGCGGAAAGGCTGGGATAGCGGAGGAGATGTCCTTCGGGAGCGGAAACGGTGCAGTCACAGGCGAGGGGGCTGCGGTATTTTCCGGATCAGGGAGAGTGGCGGAAGCAGGCGACTCCTTCGGCGGCTTTTGGGGAAGAAACAGCCGGGAGCGGATGCGCTCCATCCGGGCGGCCATGGGCAGTACGGAGCAGCGGCTCGGCGAGGCGGTGCGGCTGATGCGGGAGCAGGGGAGCCGCAGCGACGTGGACACGGGGGCGATCTTCGAGGAGCTGGAACGGCGGCTCTTAGCGGAGATCGGCGCCGGATAAGGAGGAAGAGATGCGGATCTATCTTGGGAATCTGGAGTTCCCGGCGGCACCCGAAAAGCTGGAAGTCTTATGGGACGGAAACTGGGAAAAGGCAGAGCTTTTGGGAATCGGCGAGGTGAGCCGGTACCGGGCGAGAAAGCTTAAAAGGGTGCGGTTTTCCGGGATCTTTCCCGGGGAAGATTACGGCTTTGTAACGGCGGCGGAGAGAAAAGAGCCGTCTTCTTATGTGACGACTCTTGCAAAAATGGCCGAGGGGAAAGAGCCGGTGCGGCTGGTAGTCAGCGGCGGGGCGAGGCCCTTCTCCGGGCTCTGCACGGTGGAGCGGTTCGACTGGTGGACGCAGGCCGGGGAAGACGGGGATCTTTTCTACGAACTGGAACTTTTAGAGTACCGGGAATTCGGGAAGGATGCGGTGGTTGCCGCAGGGAGCAGCCCGGCGGGCAGCTCCGGAAGCGGGAAGGCCAGCGGGAAAAGCCCGCTGGCGCCGGAGGTGTATACGGTGCAGAAGGGGGATACCCTCTGGGCCATTGCGAAGCGGTTTTTAGGGGACGGCGGGCGATACCGGGAAATTGCGGAAGGAAACGGGATCCGGAATCCGAATTTGATCTTTCCGGGGCAGAAGCTACGGATCCCGTAAGGGCAGAGAGAGTGGCGTTGCCGGGGGCGTGGCGAGCTCGGGGTAGCTTTGCCTTGGAAGAGGGCCAGCGGACAGGCGGAGGAATCTTTGGGGAGAAGAGTTTCCAAAGAAACGGGAAACAGGAGACCTCTTCGGCGGCCTTTAGAAAGAAACAGTCGGGAACGGATGGGTTTTTGTTTTTCGGTTTTGGCAAAGAGGGCAAACTCCGAGATGCAGGCTAAGAAGTTTTCGGAGAGGGCGGCTTTGTGGGGGAAGAGAGAACGGCTGCTGTTTTTGGAAAGATAGCGGCGGGGGCAGCACTTGCAGAGGAGTGCAGTTGTCCGGAGAGTGGCACTTGAATGCGGAAACTGTCGAGCCCAGAGGATGGAGAATGTTCCGTAAGGAGGAATTTGAATGGAGCTGCGGCTGTTTTTGAAAAACGGCGGGCAGGAGAAGCGGATGGTAGAGGAGCTTCATTGGGTAAGTTCCCGGACGGGAGCGGCGTTTGCGGAGGTGCTGCTGCCGGAGGGAACGGCGGAAATGGGGCAGCGGGTACGGCTTTCGGAGAACGGGACGCCTTTTTTCGACGGGTTCGTGTTTCAGGCGGAAGAGAGTGAAAAAGGGACAGAGCTTCTCTGCTACGACCGGGTGAAATATCTGCTTTATAAGGACACGAAGGTGTTTCAGAATCGGACAGCAGGACAGATCGTGGAAGAGATTTTAAAGGAACGGCAGCTGCCCATTGGGAAGGTGGCGGCGACGGGGTACACGATCCCTTCCCTTGTGATGGAGGGGCGGCCGCTGCTGGAGATGATCCGGAAGGGAATTTCAGAGACGGAGGCGGCCATCGGCGAAGGGTTCGTTTTCTTTGACGACTGCGGGGAACTCAGTCTGAAAAGGACGGCGGACAATGCTTCAGGGGTGCTGCTTTCCGGGGAGAATCAGATCTTGTCCCTTACAAAGAGCCGGGACATCGATGGGGACAGCTACAACCGCTTCAAGCTCTGGCAGGAGGACGGGCGGTCGGGATTCCGGCGGGTGACGGTTTTCGACCGGACGGAGGAACAGAAGAACTGGGGCATGCTGCAATACTTCGAGCGGGTGGACAGTAAGTTGAGCAGCGCTCAGGTGAAGGAGCGGATCCGGGCGCTGGAGCAGGCCAAGTGCCGGGTGCGGCAGCAGGTGTTTTTAGAGGCTCTGGCAGATGTCCGGTGCCGGGGCGGGAAAACGGTACTGCTCCGGGACGGCGGGAGTGTCGGGCGATTTCTCATTGAGGAAGCGCAGATGCGGTTTGCAAACGGCGCCGGGAAAATGGCCCTGAAGCTGCGGAAGGAGCAGAAATGATCGCAGAAGTGATGAAGGAGATCGCCAGAGGCTGCATCGGAGAAGAGGTGCAGGCAAGGCTGCTGTTCGGGACGGTCGTTAAGGAGAGCCCGGCGGTCGTGAAGGTGGAGGAGCGGCTTGCTTTAAGCGAGGAGCTTCTGGTGATCCCGAAGGAGCTGAAAAAGCGGGTGGTTCCGGTGGAAGGAAGCGAAGGAACGGTTACCGTTTCTCCGGGGTTAAAGGCAGGGGATCGGGTGATCCTGATGCGGCTGGGAGATGCTTGGCTGGTGGCCGGAACGGTGGAATGAAAGGAGTTCGTATGGCGGGATTGCTGCCGGACGGGGCGGAAGAAAAGGAAAAGGAAGCATCGTGGGAAACGTGGAAGCTGGATCTGGAAACCGGTCGGATCGGCGGGAAGATCCAAGGAGCGGAGGCGCTGAAGCAGGCGGTGATGCTGCGGCTGCTGACGCCGAAATATGAGCATATGATCTATGGGCTTTCTTATGGAAGCGAGCTGGCTGGGCTGATCGGGAAAGACGGCGATTACTGTGCCGCTGCGGCGAAGACTCTGGTGGAAGAGGCACTTCTGAAGGATGATCGGATCAAGGCGGTACGGAATGTGACAGCCGAACGGGAGGGCGACGAGCTGAAGGTGTGCTTTACGGCGGAAAGTGACTGGGGCGCAGTGGAGGAAACGGCTTCCGTGAGGGAATAGGAGGAAAGATGGAGCAGAAAAGCTATGAGGAGCTGCTGGCGGAGGTACTGGGGCGGATCCCGGACGATGCGGACAAACGGGAGGGAAGCCTCATTTACACGGCGGTGGCTCCGGTCTGCGCCGAGCTGGCGCAGGCGTATATCCGGCTGGCGGGGGATGTGGACCTGCTGTTTTATGACACCAGCGAAGGGGAATATCTGGAGCGACTGGCGGCCGGATCGGGCGTTTTCCGGGAAGAGGCGAAGGCAGCGGTCTGCAAAGGCGTGCTCAAAAACGGCAGCGGCGGGATCTTAGTTCCGCCGGTGGGAATGCGGTTTGGCTGCGGCGAGTGCTTTTATCGAGTCAGCGGGATCTTGGAGGACGGCTGCGAGCTTCTCTGTGAAACGGCAGGGAGTATTGGGAATGTAAGCAGCGGGACACTTCTTCCGGTGGACTATCTGGAGGGGCTTGCTTCGGCGGAGATCGTAAGCCTTCTTTCGGCGGGAAGAGATGCGGAAAGCGATGAAGCGCTGCGGCAGCGGCTGGTGAGCCGGGTAAAGGCGCCGGCTTTCGGCGGAAATATTGCCGATTATCGGCAGCGTTCCAAAGAAGTCGAGGGCGTCGGTGCGGTGAAGGTGACCCCGGCGGCAAACGGTGGCGGGACGGTAAAGCTGACAATCCTGGGCGAGAACTTCCAGCCGGCGGCAGTGGCAGTGGTGTCCCGGCTTCAGGCGGTGGCAGATCCGGAGGAGGGCATCGGGTTTGCGCCCATCGGGCATCAGGTGACTGTGGAAGCGGCGGGGTCGAAGACCATAAATCTGACAGCTTCGGTCACGGTGCAGAGCGGGGCGGACAAGGAAGCGTTGAAGGCTTCCTTGAAGGCGTTGGTCGAAGGGTATTTTCTGGAGTTGCGGCAGAAGTGGGAGGATTCCGGGAAAACGGTGGTGCGGTTGAGCCAGGTGACCATGCGGCTTTTGGAAGGCGAGGGCGTGCTGGACGTTTCCGGAGTGACTTTAAACGGAGCGGCGGTCAACGTGGAAACGGGAGAGCTGGAGGTGCCCGTGTTGGGGCAGGTCAGCCTGACGATGGAGTGAGAAGATGGAATATCTGGAATATCTGCCAGAATTTTTAAGAGGCGTAAGGGAATTCCGGAGGCTGGGGGAAGGACTTTTCCCGGCGGTGCAGGAGCTGACGGCGTTGATGGAGCAGGCCGGATGCGAAGGCGATCCGGATCGGGCTTCCGAGGAGGGGATCCGGCGGTTTGAAAAGGCGCTGGGACTGACGCCGGGCAGCGGAGACACCTTGGAGCAGCGGCGTTTTCGAATTTTGGGCGTTTTTGGGGGGAACCCGCCCTTTTCCATGGGGTGGCTGCGGGAGAAGCTGCAAGCAGCGTATGGAGAAGGGGGATGGACGGCGGAAGCATCCCCGGAAGAGTACCGGCTGGTCGTTGGAGTGAACGCTTCCGCAGGCGGAGATCCTCAGGTGCTGCGGCAGGAGCTGAGGGAGAAGATTCCGGCGAACCTGACCCTTTCCATGAAGGGGATCCATCCGGAAACGACGGGGATTTTTGTTGGTGCAGTGCTACAGACAGAGGCAATTTATCAATTGGAGGTGGAGGAAGATGGCGCAGTTTCATCTTAAAGTGACGGAAAAGGGGCTGCTGCTTTTCGCAAAGGCAGCAGGCGGGCAGGCTCTTTCCTTTCAGAAAATGGTCTTGGGCGACGGAAGCTACAGCGGAGATGCGGCGGGGGTCGAAGCGGTGATCTCCCCGAAAAGGGAGCTTTCGATCCAGAAGGTGACCCGAAGCGGCAGCCGGATCTCTCTGAGGAGCGTGCTTTCCATGGATCAGGTGACCGTGCCGTTCTGGTGGCGGGAGCTGGGGGTGTACGGCATGGATCCGGAAGGGGGCGGCTCGGTGCTGGTTCTTTACGGCAACGCCATGGAGAAGGGCGACTATCTGGCCGCCGGTGGGACTTTTGACGAGCGGATCTTGGACGTATCCTTCGTCGTGGATGCGGCGGCGGAGATCACGGCGGATGTGAGCGGCGTCGTTTTCGCTTCGGCGGCTGCGTTGGAAGAACATGAGGCGGCGGGGAGCGTTCATGTGACGGGGCTTTCCCACGCCAAATCCGGCACTGTCCACACCCTCGCGGGCCTTTCAGGGAAAACGGGAGTGCTTTCCTGCCAGTTCAAGGCCACCGCCGCCTTTGCTGCGGGGGATACGGTGAAGGTGGATGGGACGGCGTACACGGTGAAGCTGCAAAACGGCGAGACGGCGGAAGACAGACTGTTCGTTTCCGGTGCGCTGGTTTCCTGCATCATCGACACGGCGGGGAAGACGGTAAATTTTAAGGCGGCCGGGGGCCAGAAGCTCCCGGCAGGAACCACGGCTATCGTGAAGCTCTTCACGGAAAACGGGACGTTCACTGTCCCCCAGACCGGGAATTACAAGCTGACCGCCATCGGCAAGGGCGGCGACGGGGGAAAGGTCTACTGCACCATCGCGTCCGGCTGGCGCTCCGGCGGCGGTGGCGGGGCAGGCGGCGTTGCGGTGAAGACAGTAAAGCTCTCAAAAGGCGCTTCCTACGCCGTGACGGTCAGCAGTGCGGTCTCCTCCTTCGGGAGCCTTGTAAGCGCAACCGCCGGCGGAAACGGCGGGTACGTCGAGGAGTACGCCGACTCCAACGGCGCCGGGGGAGCCGGGGGCACGGGTACCGGCGGGGACAAGAACTACACCCCCGGCGTGGCGGCGTTGACGGGCAGCGGAAGCCACGGAGGCGACGGAGGCTGCTACAGTGCCGTTCAGGGTGCGGAGTGCCCGTACCTGACGACCCAGCCGGCTTCCGGCGGAGGCGGCGTGGAGGAAGAGGGCAGCTACTACCCCCTGACCACCAACAGCAAGGGGGAGAACAATAACTTTCTGAGCGTCGGCGGATTTGCAAGCTACGGCTGCGGAGGCGGCGGAGCGGCGGGCAACAAACAGGACGAAGGCGAGGGCGACACGCTGGCGGGTACTGGAACCGGGGGCGTTGTAGCTGTGGAACTGGTACTGTAAAGGAGGAGCAGAATGAAATACGCATTTGTGGAGTACGGCGGGCAGGTCTTGGGGATCGAGGATCGGTGCAGCTGCCGGTTAAGAAGCGAGAAGCAGGACGGGGAGCTTGCCATTGAGGACATCGTGCATCCGGATTTCGTGTACCGGTATGTGGAGATCCCGGAGGGGACGGAGGTCTCCATCGGGATGATCTATTCGGACGGGAAGTTTCGGGAGAACCCTGTGAAGCCGGGGAAGAGGATCGCGGAGTTGGAAGAGCGGGCGGACAGCACCGATGCGGCAATTTTAAGCATTATGGACGCAGTGGTCGCCATGCAGCAGAAATAAGGAGGGGAGTACATGAAAAAATTTTTGATGAAGATGTGGGTCAAAGGAATGGCAGATGAGGCAAAGATCCGATCCTATTGCCCTTTCTTTCTGACATTGGCGGAAGTGGAAGAGATCCTGGCAGTTTCCCGGAAAGAGAAAAACGCATAAGCTGGAACGGGAGGGGAAGAAGATGAAGGAACGGCTTTCAAAGCTCCTGACCATTAAGAGCTTGGTAACGCTGGCGGTGACTGGAGTGTTCTGCTGGCTGTCGGTGACGGGTGTAGTTGCGGCAGAACAGTTTATGACGGTGTTCGTCACGGTGATCGGGTTCTACTTCGGCACCCAGGCGGCGAAGGAGTAGGCGTGGAGAAGCTGTTGACGGCGGCACTGGGGCAGGGGCTGTATGCAGGAATGTTCGTCTTTCTGCTGCTCTGGGTTTTGAAGAAAAACGACGAGCGGGAGAAGAACTATCAGGCGCTGATCGAGAAGCAGACGAAGACCTTGGGGGAGGTTGCCCGGACCTTGGGAGAGATGGATGGGCGGCTTCACCGGATCGAGGCGCAGATGGGAGGAGAGCATGAGAATCACAGGCATTGACGTGTCCCGATGGCAGGGAACCATCGACTGGAAGAAAGTGAAGGCAGCCGGGATCGGGTTTGCCATCATTCGGGCGGCCGCAGGACTTAAGGAGGACGTGAAGTTCCGGGAAAATCTTCGGGGAGCCGTTGCCGCCGGGATTCCGGCGGGGGCATATCTTTACAGTCTGGCGAAAACCAAGGCGGAAGCCCGGAGAGAAGCGGAGCTCCTGCTGAAGCTGGTGGAGGGGGAAGAACTTTCCTATCCTCTGGTTTACGACATTGAGGACGAGGTGCAGGCAGGACTTAGCAGAGAAGCCCGAACGGAACTGGTGGAAGCCTTTTGCGGGAAGATCGAGGCGGCGGGGCGGTATGCCATGGTCTACGGCTCCAAGAGCTGGCTGGAGGGGTATTTCCTGCCGGAACGGTTAAATCGGTACGACAAGTGGGTGGCGCAATGGAGTGGGAAGCTCACTTACACCGGGAGCTATGGGATCTGGCAGCAATCCAATACCGGAAGGGTGGACGGCATAGCCGGAAACGTGGACTTAAACGTGACGGAGAAGGATTATCCGGCGCTGACGGCTCTTAAAAAGCAGAAATGGCAGAAGAAGGACGGGAAGTGGTACTACGGCGAGATTCGGGGCAGCTGGAAAAAGATCGACGGACGGTGGTACTATTTCGGCAGCGATGGAGCCATGGCCACGGGAGTCCGGAAAATCGGGGGCAAATGGTACTGTCTGGCGGAGAAAACGGAAGGACCTTTGAAGGAAGGGCAGTGTTTATTTACCGACGGAAGCGGAGCCATCGGCGAATAGAAAAAGGCAGGCGTCCCAAATGGAGGACGCCTGCCTTTTTGCTATCGGCGGAATTTCCTTTTTCGGGGCTTTTTGCAGCGGAAAAGGAGAAGGAAAATGGGAATCTCCAAGAGAAGGAGCAGGGAAAGAAGAAGCATTGTCAGTGCGCTTCGGCTCCTTTCTTAAAAGTGGGGGTGCGGAAGCGGGGAGTGACCCGGAATTTCGGGGCGGGCTTTTTCGACAAAAAGGAGACGCGGCAGAGTGC
>USLH01000051.1 GCA_900555435.1 uncultured Oscillospiraceae bacterium
CTCGACGATGCGCCTGTCGCCGAGGAATTCGGCCAGATAGCGGCGGACGGCCTCTTCGGTCGGGGCGTCGGGGCTCCCCGTATTGATCAAAAGAAGCGCGATTTTGTTCGAATTAGCCATGGAACGGTGAGGTCTGGAAACGGATTCGTGGTTGTACCCCATTCTGGGACGCCTTTCTTAAGGAACGCTTTTTCACGCCGCGCCGCGAAGGGCCTCGTCCGCAGTCCATCCGCAGTCGTCATGAACGAAAACAGCCGCCTCGGGCGTACCCTGGCGGCTGCTGGAATCAGGTTGAGGTGCTTCTTCAGGCGGCCTGTGCGCGGCGGGTACTGCGCCACATGATGATCATGGCGCCCGCAATAAGGCTCATCCAGAACTTGCCGATCACCTGACCCACGATGAAGTCAAGGGAGCCGAAGGCGAGCGAGAGGAAGATCACGGAGTCGACGATCGAGCCCACGAGGCCGGAGAGCACGATGGCCAGCGTCAGATGACGTTCGCGAAGCGGCGTGTAGACGGCAAAGTCGGCCAGCTCGGAGAAGAGGAAGGCCACCGCTGCGCCGAACATGGGATGGCTGTGAGAGCGATCCTTGATGTCTCCCGCCCAGTATTCCCACAGGGTGGTGGCTCCCAGCCGCCGCCAGTGGTCGAAGGTGCCGTCTTCCGTGGAAGCCAGCAGCTCCGCCGCCAGCTGCCCGTCGCCGTTGGCGAACAGCACCTGGGGCACTGCTTCCGTACCGAAAATGCCGGTGTCCAGCTTTCCGAGCGTCCGGTAACGCTTCACTAAGTTGGTGTAGGTTTCTTCGTCTCCCAACCCTGCCAGAATGGCAATGGCGTTGGCGCCCTGGAGACCGCCGAAGAAGTTGTGATTGTTGCCGGTGGGATTTTCAAAGGTCGCTGTCATGGCTGCCCGCTTTTTGGAAAGCCGCTCCCGGAAGAGGGGCAGATCCGTTTCCCGACCTACTACCGGCGCCATTTCGATCATCCGCTCCAGGCTGCGGATGTAGAACCAGGTGTTAATGAAGCTCGCCGGGATCACTACGCCGCCGGGGGCGCACCATTCGCCCAGGCACCAGTCTTCCCCCTTTTCACTGACCACCAGATCCCCGACAGAGTTCTCCTCCAAGAAGGTGAAGTACCGGAGCATCTGGGGATACAGCTCCGCAAAGGGGCCGCAGTCCCCGTAGTGGCGATAGAACTGATACGGCACCTCTACAATAGCGGAACCCCAGCCGCCGGGGCCGCCGCCGGAGCGGTGATAGGGAGCCGTATGCTGGATGTGGCCGGAATACAGATCCTGACAATCGGAAATGTCCCGGATCCACTTTTCATAGAAATTCCGTGCGTCCATCATGGTCATGACGGCGTTGCAGGTCAGCTGCCCGTCGCCGGTATAGCCCCGTTTTTCGATATGGGGGCAGTCGGAGGGGAGCCCTGCGTGCATGTTGCTGAGCTGGGTGTGGACATAAGCCTGATAGATCCAGTTGAGGGTCTCATTGTCGGTGCGGAAGGAGGAATTGACCGCCACGTTTGCGTGAACGAATTCCACGCGCTCCACCTGAGCCTTCCCGGAAACGGAGAAGTACCGGAACCCGAACCACTGGAACTGCGGCCGGACGGTTTTCCCTTTCCCGTCGGAGGTCACTGTGAACCGCTGTCGGAAACGGTACCGCTCATCGGGGCTGCCGTCCTCGTTCCGCTCTTCGGAAAAATCCACCGTGACCGTCTCCCCGGCTTCCCCTTCCAGACGCAGCACCGGCCAGCCGGACAGGTTCTTCCCGGCATCGTAGCACTTCTTTCCATCGATCTCCCCTAAAAAGGCCGGAGCGATCTCCTCTGCCACCCTATCCGCCGGGCAGTCGGAAAAGCCGTAATCCGTTTCTTTCGGAGGCGTCATGGGAACAGCGGGTATACCCTTCCCCGCTCCGGTGAACACGCCCTCGTCAAAGCCCCGCAGATCCTGGGTCTCAAAAATGGGATGCCCGAAGCTGGCGAAGCGGTTCGTTTTTACAAAGCTGTCCAGAAGCTCGTCCCGCCGGGAGGAAACAAATTCTGCCGACGTCCCGTCCGTAAAGTCCACCGTCAGCCGGTAGATGGCCTTCGGATCCCCGAACCGGTTGGGATCCATGGTGTACCAGCCGCCGCCGAAGTGGATTGTCAGCACATTCTCTCCCGAATGCAAAAGTCCCGTCACGTCAAATTCCGGGACTAAGATCCGATGGCCGAAGATCCGCTCGTTTAACGGATAGTAAGCTCTGGGCTCATAATCCGTTGCAAGAGGCAGGAACTCGTCGTTGGTGACCCGTACCCCGTTTACCCGGCAATGGCAAAATCCAAGGCCCACCGCTCGCAGTGCAGCCTTTCTTACCGGCTTGTCCCCCAAAGGGATGCGGCTTCTGAGAATGGGAAAATGAGGCTTTCCCGTCAGATCCGGCTCGCTGCTTTCGGTGTAGCCGTCCCCGGCTCCCACCCAGCAGGCAGCGCCGAACATCTTTGCTTCTGTCATACTGTAACCTCCTGTTATCGGTCTTTATCCTTCCAACGAAGCCCGTTCGGCTCCTTTATCCACATTGTAGCGGACTTTTTCCGAATATGCAAGAGTTTTTCGTTTTTTGTCGGAATTTTATGCGTCCTTTTCCTTCTGATCTTTTACAACCGGCGGTTGAATCGGAAAAATTCCCCCAAAAGGAAACCGGCGCAGGACTCCCCGCACCGGTTTCCTTTTATCCGATCTTTATATCTCCACCTGCACTGACTTTTCCTTCCACGCTCTGGCAAGTGACGTTTCCTTCCGCCGAAACGTTTCCGCATACGTCGCCGCAGTTCAGGTTGCCGCTTGCCGAAGCGTTTCCGCCTACGTCGCCGCAGCTCAGGTTGCCGCTTGCCGAAGCGTTTCCGCCTACGTCGCCGCAGGACACGTTTCCTGCGGCGCTCACGTTCCCGTCTACATCGCCGCAGGAAACGGAGAAGCAGGACAGGATGCTCTGATCCAGATCCATGTTGCTGCTTCCGACCGTGCCCTTTCCTTCCGGCGAGGTGCAGACCAGCATCCGCCCCTTGAAGAGCACTGCCCGGTAAATCCCGTCGTCCTCCCACGGAAGCCCTTCCGCAGGGCCGTCGGAAACCGGCCGCCCCTCCGAAAGATCCGGGAGGGTCACCGGCTCATGCTTTGAGTCAAAAAGATTCTGAAGCAGCTCATCCGCCGCCTGATTGAGGGAGTTGATCTCCGGCTCTAAGCGAACGCCAAGGTCTTTAAGCATCTTCCGGACGTCCTTATCCTCCCCGGAGATCTCCAATGTCATCTGATCCGGTTTCTTTTCTTCTGCCTTTTCTTCCTTCTTTTTCTCTGCGGCAGAAGGCCCCTCCGCAGTCGTTTCCTGCACGCTCTCTTCCGTCTGCTCCCGGAAGAGGTCATCGATGGTCACGCCGAAGATCTCCGCCAGCTGGGGCAGCAGGGAAATATCCGGACAGGACAGCCCGTTTTCCCATTTGGAGATAGCTTGAAAGGTGAGCCCCAGCTCGTTTGCCAACTGCTCCTGGGTCAGGTGCCGCTGCTTGCGGAAGATGGAGAGGTTTTTCCGGAGGATCTCTGTTTGGTTCATTTCACACACGATGGTTCCCGTCCTTTTTATTTTTTATAGCCGTTCTTGAATACGATCCACTGGTTCATGGGATTCCGCATCTGAAGGCCGGAACCCAAGGTAGGATCATCGGGAAGGCCGGCCACCCGCTCCTCGGAGTCGATGGGTAAACGATGGGCTGCCGCCTTCGGCTTTTTGTTTTTGAAGATTCCGAATTTCATTCTGCATCATCCTTGTTTCGGTTTTGGTTTTCCCGGGATGATTTTATCCTAGCAGAATCGGCGGATTTTGGAAATAACCGAAACGTTGAATGGATTTTTCAACCGACGGTTGAGCGGCGCTTCCGGTCAGATCCGGAAAAAGTTCTCTCCAAAAACATCCGAAAAATTCCCCGAATCCCCTCAAAATCCACTCAACCTATAGTTGAATCATACCACTTTTCCCCCAAAAAGTCCAGTTTTCCGGCTTTTAAAAGGAAAAGGCCATTCCTTTTAAATAGGAACAGCCTTTTTCCTCGGCGTTTCGTTCTATCGCTTTTTCACCGATGGGAAGAGGGCGGCACGCCCATTTCCTGACGGTAGACTCTGGAAAAGTAGCTGGGGGTCTGGAACCCGCTTTGCCGGGCACATTCAGTCACGCTGTAACGGCCGTCTGCAAGCAACGCCCGAGCGCTGCTGCACCGCACCATCCGCAGGTATTCGATGACGGTTTTGCCCGTCACCTCTTTGAAGGCATGGCAGACGTAAGAGCGGCTGAAGCAGACGGCAGCGCAGAGCCCATCTACCGTGACCGGCTCCGCAAAGTGCCGGCGAATGTAAGCAATCACCGCCTTGGTCACCTCCTGCTTCCGACCGTCTGTACAGGTGTCTTCCGCTTCCTCCCCGGGATGGTTCCGCTGGAGATACACGAAAAGCCGGGCGATCCGCCCCCGAATCTCTGCCCGATAAAAGGGCCGCTGCTCCTGCAGCTCCCGGAGGATCCCCTCCACCTGCCCTGCCGCCTCCGGATCGGACAGAAAGGTCTGCACCGGCCGGTTCGGAAGATCCTGACAAGCCGTCAGCTCCGGCGCCATCAGTAAAACGCCGTATTTGCAGGGGGTCTCCTCCGTATAGAAATCATGGAGCCGCCCGGAGGGGATCACCGCCATCTCTCCGGGAGCCAGCCGAAGCTGCTGGTTCCCGGAAACAGCGACCCCTTCCCCTTCCATACAATATAAAAGCTCCACGGCATCGTGCCAGTGAAGAAACCCGGCTTCCTTCGGCCCAAGCTCACAAATACTGGAATAAAGCGGCAGGGCGGGATCCTCATAAACGTCTGCATCAAATTCGTAAAAGCTCACCTGAAAAAGCCTCCTTGTGCAAAATCGGATAAGGTTTAAGCACGTCTCTTTCTTTACGTTTCCCTCTTTTTTCGGTTAAAATGGAAGCAGAAAGGAGTGACGTGCGATGTATCAGTTTCCCATCGGCGTTGTATTGGATTGTTTTCCCGGAAGCCTGAAAGAACGGCTGTCCCTGGCGGAAAAGCTGGGCTTGAAAGGTGTTCAGGTCTACGGGATCGAAGGGGAGATCTCCCCGGAAATGACGTTGTCTGCCCGGGCGGAGTTCAAAAAAGAGCTGGCGGATCGGGGGCTTACTCTGTCAGCGGTCTGCGGCGACTTGGGCCACGGATTTTTCGATCCGGAGCACAATAAGGAAAACATCGAACGCTCCAAGCGGATTCTGGAGCTTGCAAAAGAGTTGGGGACTGATGTCGTCACCACCCACATCGGCGTGGTTCCCAAGGATCCCTCCCACCCCCGCTACGGGATCATGCAGGATGCCTGCGGCCAATTGGCGGAGTATGCCAATCAGTTAGGCTCCCACTTCGCCATCGAGACCGGCCCGGAACCGGCAGACGTACTGCGGAAATTCCTGGACACCCTTCCCTCCGACGGCGTAGGGGTCAATCTGGATCCCGCCAACCTCCATATGTGCTTTAACTGCGATGCAGCGGAAGCGGTGCGGATCTTAAAGCCCTACATCGTCCACACCCATGCCAAGGACGGCGTTTACAAAAAATTTTGCGATTCGGAGATCATGTACGGCATTCTCCCCCTCCCGGCCGACTATCAGGAAGAGGATTACTGCGAGGAAGTGCCTTTGGGGCAGGGCGGCGTTAACTGGAAGGAATATCTTTCCGCATTAGACGGGATCGGCTACCGGGGATTCCTCACCATTGAGCGGGAGACCGGAGACGATCCGGCAGGGGACATCCGTATGGCCGCAGACTTCCTGCGGGCGCAAATGAAATAAGGAGGAACCGACCATGAAAAAAGTCAAAATTGCCGTCATCGGCGTCGGAAACATTGCAGAAAGCCATATCGAAGCCTACCAGGCAAATCCCAACGTAGAGTTGTACGCCTTCTGTGACATCAACAAAGAGCGTCTGGAAGAAAAAGGCGCCCGCTTCGGCATCACCCGCCTTTACACCGATGAAGCGGAAATGCTGAAGGCTCTGCCGGAGCTGGATGCCGTCAGCGTCTGCACCTGGAACAACCAGCACGCTCCCTGCACCATTCTGGCGCTGGAAGCCGGGAAAAATGTCCTCTGCGAAAAGCCCATGGCCGATTCCACTGCTGCGGCGGAGCAGATGCTGGAAGCCGCAAAGCGTTCCGGGAAACTTCTGCAGATCGGCTTTGTCTGCCGGTACGGCCGGGACTGCAAGCTCATCGAAGAGCTGCGGGACAAGGATTTCTTCGGCGATTTCTATTACGCCAAGGCCACCTATCTCCGCCGTCACGGCAGCCCCAGCGGATGGTTCACCCATAAGAAGTATTCCTCCGGCGGCCCCCTCATCGACCTGGGTGTCCATGTCATCGACCTGACCCGCTTCCTGATGGGGAACCCGAAGCCCGTCTCCGTTTACGGCGTCACCTTCGACAAGCGGAAGGACCGTCCCGAATGCACCGACCCCTTCGGCTACATTGCCAGCAGCCCTGACGGACAGCGCGTTTTTGACGTAGAAGATCTGGCGGTCGCTTTAGTTCGCTACGACAACGGCGCCGTGCTGGAAGTGGAGACCTCCTACAGCCTTGACATTAAGGAAGACCAGTATAAGTTGGAGCTCTTCGGCACCAAAAGCGGCGTGAAGATGGGACAGGGATTGGAATTCTACACCGAAGTGGACGGCCACATGATGAACATGGGGCCGGCTTACAGCGACTACTATACCGATGAGAGCCATCTTTTCAGCGACGAGATTGACCACTTCGTGGACTGCGTCCAGAATGGCACTCCCTGCCGGGCTCCAGCGGAAGACGGCATCGCCATCATGAAGATTCTGGAAGCCATCTACGAATCCGCCCGCACCGGTCATGAAGTGACCCTGAAATAAGGAGGAGCCATGCAGTACGCTTTGAGCACCTACAGCCTCTGCGCCTATGCGGAAGCCGGAATTCTGCCGCAGCTTGGCTGCATCGCAAAAGCAAAAGAACTGGGGTACGATGCCGTGGAGATCTGCGGCATCTGGCCCCATGACGGTTCTTCGAGGCTCGATTATGCCAAAAAACTCCGGGAAGAGTGCGAACGGCTCTCCATGCCGGTGGTTGCTTATGCCACCGACGGGAACCTGCTCTGCGAGGACCGTCCGGCGGAGATCAAGCGTCTTTGCCGGGAAGCTGACATTGCAAAGCTCTTGGGTGCGCCTAAGATGCGCCACGACGCTGCATACGCCCCCAGCCGGCCCCGGAGCTTTGCCCGCTGCCTGACAGAACTGGCAGACAGCTGCCGGGAAGTGACCCTTTACGCCGAAGCCTTAGGCGTCCGCACCATGGTGGAGAACCACGGTCAATTCTGTCAGGACAGCGACAGGGTCGAGCTTCTGGTAAACGCTGTGGATCACAAGAACTTCGGTCTCCTCTGCGACATGGGGAACTTCCTGGACGCAGACGAAGACCCGGCCAGAGCCTGCGGGCGGATCGCCCCTTACGTCTTCCACGTCCACGCAAAGGATTTCCATGTGAAGCCGGGGATCGAACCTTATCCCGGCGAGGGGTTCTATGCCACCCGGGCGAAGAACTGGATCCGGGGCGCCATCGTCGGACAGGGGAACGTCCCCGTTGCTCAGTGCCTGGACGTTTTAATGGAAGCAGGCTATGACGGCAGCGTCACCGTGGAATTCGAAGGGCTGGAGGATCCCGCCCTTGCCTGCCGCATCGGGCTCCAGAACCTGCGGAAAATGGAGCGGCGGCTCCGGGACAGGGACTGATTCTTTTTAAAAAAGATAAAAAGCAAAACCGGCGGAGGGTTTCTTTGAAAGAAGCCCTCCGCCGGTCTGTTTCTGACAGCTTTCACAAAAACAAGGTGCTTCTGTCATTTTTTGCAGCTTGCCTGACTGAAAAAGAACCGATATAATGAAAGGGAAACCTTATTTCAAGTCTTCAAACTCGTCCGGATAGATCCCTTCCAGAGTGTACCAGGAGGGAACGTCCGGTTCCCGCTCCAGCCAGCGGCCGTTGGTGAAATCAGGGATCGGCACCGGAGAGCCGCCCATAGCGGCGGAATCTTCGCTCAGGCAGCCGATGGCCATCCACGTTGCGGCGTCATACACGTCGATGGGAGATTTCCCGTCCTTCTGCACCACTTCTACAAAAGCCCGGAGGGTCAGGTAGTCCAGACCGTCGTGGCCGCCGTGGTAGCCGAACTTCTCATAAGCCTTCCACAGGGGATGCCGGTACTTCTCAAGCCACGCCTTATCCGGCTCCCATTGACCTTCACCCCACTCATCTTTCGGGCTCTCGCCGTCGATGTAGATGGAGTGGTTCAGCTCCCGCCAGGTGCCCTTTGCGCCCTGAAGCCGGAAATCCTGATTGTAGGGATGGGGAGTGGTGCAGTCGTGGGTCATGTAGATCATCTCGCCGTTGGCACAGCGGATCATCACACCGGCGATGTCGCCCTGTGCCACCCGCTGCCGGGCCAGCTCCGGACGGTCGGTGCGGTTTTTCTCGTACCACTCGTGAAGCCCGACGGCTTTGGAGGTCATGGCGGTCAGCGCCAGCATCCGGTTGCCCCGGTTGATGCTCAGAGCCTTGGCGATGAAGCCCAGCTCGTGAGTGGGGTAGATCTCGCCGTTGCGGTGGAAGAAGTTCCGCTGACGGTAGTGACGCTTGATGTCTCCGTTGCCGATCTCCTCCCGGAGGTCGTGCTGATAGCCGCCGGAAGCATAAACCAACTCTCCGAAAACGCCCTGACGGATCATATTGAACAGCGCCAACGTCTGATCGTCGTAGCACTGGTTTTCAAGGAACATGAACTTCCGGCCGGTGTCCTCCACCGTGTGGACCAGATCCCAGCACTCCTGCACGGAGGAAGCCGGGCAGACCTCAATGGCCACGTCCTTGCCGCAGTTCATGGCATCGATGGCGATGCGGATGTGGGTGGACCAGTCGGTCATGACCACCACGGCGTCGATGCCTTCCATCCGGTTGACTTCCCGGTAATCGGTGGTGCCGAAGCAATCCTTGCCCCGGGCCTTTTTCACCATTTCTTTCCCCAGCTCCACACGATCGGGGTACACGTCGCAGACGGCGCAGATCTCCACGTCCGGCATTTCCAGAAGCGTTTCCGTCTGGCCGTAACCCCGCCAGCCGAAGCCGATGATTCCCAAGCGGATGGTGCGTCCTACTTCTCCGAATTTCATATAAATCCTCCTCTTTTAAGCTTTTTAAATCAGAGGCGGTTTTCCGACCCGCAGACCCGGATCAGCCGGGACGCCAGCTCTTCCACCGCCGCTCTTCCCGCCTTGCCGTAAACCTTTGGGTCCCGAACGGCAGCGTCTGCATCCAGCACGCTCCGCACGCCTTTGGTATAGGCGATGCGCAGGTCGGTGGCAAAATTCACCTTGCAGATTCCTTCTGCGACGCAGGCTCTGATCTGCTCTTCCGTAAGGCCCGAAGCCCCGTGGAGTACCAGCGGCTCCTCCACCCGGCTGCGGATCACTTTCAGCCGCTCCACATCCAGATGGGGCGTTTCCTTATAAACACCGTGAGCGGTCCCGATGGCTACCGCCAGCGAATACACTCCGGTTTCTTTCACAAAACGGACGGCGTCATCAGGATCGGTCAGGTTGTTCCCGTTCGAAACAAGGGAATCT
Organism: uncultured Oscillospiraceae bacterium; assembly: GCA_900555435.1. Lineage (GTDB taxonomy): Bacteria > Bacillota > Clostridia > Oscillospirales > Ruminococcaceae > Merdivicinus. The sequence goes on from USLH01000051.1 coordinate 9,711, forward strand.
TCCTTCCCGCCGATGCTTCCCAGCTCCCCTTCCACGGGGATCCCGTGTGCGGCGGCAAATTCCACCGCCTTCCGGGTGTTTGCGATGTTCTCCTCCAAGCTCAGCTTCGAGCCGTCGTACATCACCGACGTATACCCGTCTTTCACAGCGCTGCAGGCCAGCTCCACGGTGTCGCCGTGATCCAGATGAAGAGCGGCGACCACTTCCGGATCCTCCGCCAGAGCGGCGGCAATCCCGTGGAAAAGAGCGAGACTTGCGTACCGGATCGTGCTGGGGGTGGTCTGGAGGATCACGGGGGCGTGCAGTTTTTTCGCCGCAGCCAAAATTCCCTGAGCCATCTCCATGTTTTCCATATTAAAGGCGCAGACGGCGTACCCGCCCTTCTGCGCGTTCAAAAGCAGTTCCTTCGTTGTAATAAGCGGCATGATTGTTTCCTCCTCAGTTTACCTGAATCCACGCATCCAGCCCAGTGGGGGCATCGGGATCCGATCCGGTCTCCGCAGACTTTTCATAAGCGGCCAGCTGGCAGAGATTCAGGAAGGCAATGCCGCCGGCGGCCTCTCCTACATCCGTTCCGAGGCTGATGGTCTCCGCATCCGGGATCTCCCGGGGGAGATTGGAATAGACCAGCACCTTGGCTCCCTTTTTCTGCAGGTCTCTGATCAGCGCTTCCTGCTGGGACTGCCCGGAAGGAAGCAGATAGACAAGCACCAGCGTCTTTTCGTCTACCAGCACGATGGGCCCGTGCCGCACATCCAGCACATGGTGCTGCGCACCCGGCAGCTGAGAGATCTCCTGGAACGCAAGGGCGCCCTCGGTAGCCACTCCGGCACTGATGCCGTCCGCTAAGACCACGGCTTTGTCCCACGGTTCCTTTGCAATCTGCTCCATCAAAGGCTCCGCCTTTTTCAGATAAGCGTCTCCGGTTTCGCAGAGCTTTGAAAGCGCTTCCGGCACTTTCTTATCCCCGGCAAATCCGGAAATCAGGCAAAGCCCGGCAGCATACAGGTTGGATACGCTCCGGGTCTGGCACACGCTTTCATCGAACGCCCACGGGATCTCCAGAGAAACCGCAGCCCGCTCCCCGAGAGGCGTGTCCGTCGCCGCAACGATACCGCAGAGAGTGTAGCGGATCCCAGCCGCATCCATGGCGTCGGCCGCATGGAGGATCTCGCTGGTCTTTCCCGAACGGGAGACTGCCACAATCATGGCGCCGTCCAGCTGCCGCTGATAGCTTTCGCAGTTGAGCCACAGATCTCCCGCCGCCATGGCGAACACGGGAAGATCTAAAACCCTTGCCGCCGCATCTCTTAAGGAGCAGGACACCATATAGCTGGAGCCGCAGCCGATAAAGGCCAGCGCCTTCGGTTTTTTCTCCGCCCAGATCCGGGCGAGGGAAGCACGCTTTTCCTCAAAAAGGGAAAGGGTCTTCCGGAGCGCCTCATACTGGCTCCGGATCTCAAGGATAGTCTGATTCATCTTTCTTCCTCCTGTTCAAAGCAAATCGATACCGCCCGGTCGTCCCAATACTCGTCGGCATGGATCTTCCGGGTGTTCCATTCAAAATATTCGATCACGCAAGGACAGTTTTCATTGGCAGCGTCAAATTCCACGCCCCGTTCCCTGCACCATTCCACGGCGTCGGCCAGATCGTCCTCCTCCCGGCAGGACCAAAGGACGAGCAGGACGCCCAGCTTCCGCAAAAGCGGAAGAACCTTCAGCATCTTCCGGTTTTCCCGGCCGATCTCCGGCCAGTTGTTCTCGCAGAGCGTGCCGTCAAAATCCACGGCAATGATATACGGATAGGGTCGATCCCCCTGTGCCGCCGCTTCGGAAAGCGCCTGATACGCCGGAGACCCCTCCCCTTCGCGGACAGCCCGCAGGGCCAAAGGCAAAAGGCTCATGGCAAAACCTCCCCTGTGCTTTTTCTTTAGTTTAACATGGATCGTTTTTCTTTGATTTTTTATTTGTACCATCGTACTTTTTCACATTTTGCCGAAAGGAGACCGTTATGGACGATCAGATTTGGGGTTATAAGAAAGAATCCGGCCTGCCCGAACTGCCGGAGGTGGGCAAGCTGCAGGTGAAAAACGCTGCGTGGCCCATGCCCATGGAATCCCATCCGGATGCCGTGGAGTTTCTCCTGCTCCGCTCCGGCTGCAAGCAGATCCAGGTGGAGGACCGGCTTTATGAAATGCAGGGCGGCGACCTTCTGGTGGTCTTTCCCGGCGAGCGCCACGGTGCGGAGGACTTTGTCCAGAACCGGACGTCCCTGGCCTACCTCCTTATGGCGGTGCCCACGGAGGTCCCCCGTTTCTGTATGCTGGAGGAGGAAGAACGCTCCGCCCTCTGGGAGCAGTTAAAGCTCTTGAAAGGGCGGATGCTCAAGGTCTCCCCTTCGGTCTGCCGCACTATGGACCGGCTCTTCGACCATGTGAACACCGGTCTCCCTCTGGAACGGGCCCGGATCCGGACGGAACTGATGCGCTTCCTCTTTCAGATTCTGGAAGAAGCCGGCGAAGAGGACAAATCCCTTCCCGCCGATATCGCCGCCGTGATCCGCTACATCCGGGAAGCCCGGGAGGAAATGCCCGATATCGCCAAAATGGCCGCCCTGGTGAACCTGTCCGAATCCCGCTTCAAGCAGAAATTCAAACAGGCCACCGGCATCCCCCCCGCAGAATTCACCGTCCGGGAAAAGATCCGGGAATCCCAGACGCTTCTAAAAGACCCCGCCCGGACCGTAACTTCCATCGCCATGGAGCTGGGCTTCAGCTCCAGCCAGCACTTCTCCGTCCTTTTCCGGAAATACACCGGCCTCTCCCCGATCCAGTACCGTCAAAACCACGAATTTGTATCATAATATCTTTTTGCTATAGAAGTCACCCGATCCTTATGTTACTATAAAAAGAGAGACTTCTAAACCGACCTGCCAGAAAACGGGATCGAATGGGAGGGGCAGACATGAAATGGTTCTCCAGGAAGCCCTTTGCAGCTTTACTGGTATCGATGGCTCTGGTGGCGTTTTTGCCGCTTCTGCTCAACAATCTTTTTTATATCCGCTTCCGCAGCACCGTGCTGGAACAGCAGGAAACGCTGACGGAAGAATCTTTAAAATTCAGCGTCCAGCAGATTGATCGTACCCTTCTGGACTTAAGCGCAACGGAAATGCAGCTCAGCGACTCCTTCGAACGCCTGAGCATCCCTGCGGAAGGAGCGATGACCCCCGCCGACCGTATGGATCTGTGGGAGATCCGGCAGCAGCTTCGCAAAGAGATCTCCATTGGCTCCGAATACGTCAGCGCCATCTACCTCTATTCCGCCGAATCCGGTCAGGCCGTGGCAAATACCGGCATTTATTCCGAGGATGTCCTCTATCGGAGCCTTTATAAAAGGCGAAATGTTTCCCGGGATGCCGTAACGCTCCTTCACAGCACCTATTCCCACGGACGGCTTTTCGCCCTGGACGAAGAAAATTTGGTCTTTGCCGGGAGCATCGGGAAGCACCCGGACGGAACCCCCAAAAAGCAGATCGTCCTGCTTCTGCGGCCCAGCTTCTATTCCACCCTGATCGATAAAGCCAACGTAGAAGGCGGCGTTTTCGTCCTTCTGGATTCCTACGGGACCGTTCTGGCCCTGAGCGACAAAACCGGCGGCTCTCTGGACACGGATACATTGGAAACGCTCTGCTCCTCTCTCCTTTCCGACAGTTTTTCCTTGAACGGGGATTCGGCACGGCTCTTTTCCATCAGCTCCACCATCGGCGGCTATCAGGTTAAGGCCGCTATCCCCTATTCCCACCTTCTGGACAGCAGCCGTGAAATGCAGAAATACTACTGGATCCTTTTGACGGCTTCCGTGGGGCTGGGGCTTCTGCTGGCGATCTTCTTAAGCCGCCAGAACGTCATGCCCTTAAACCAGATGATCGACTACATCCGGAAAAACTACGGCCAGAGCTCCGGGGAGACCCAGGGTCTGGAACAGATCAAGTCTGCTGTCGACTCCCTTCTGGATCAGCAGCGGGTCAATCAGGAGCAGCTCCGGCAATATGAATCCGCCCTTACCCGCAGCCGCCTTCGGGACACGCTCAGAGGCGACGCCGCAGAGGGAGAAGGCTTCTCCCTTCCGCCGGACTGCCGCTACGCCGCCGTTTGCTATACCTCCCATACCGACCCGGAGGTTTTAAAAGACTGGCTTTTAAGATCTCAATCCACCCTTCCGGAAACGATCTTCAACCACACCGTCATCCTGGACGGCATCGTGACGGAAGTTCTCGGTTCCTCCGACCCGGATTTTTCCGAAGGAACCATCGAAGACCTCCTTACCGCCCGGATCAGCTGGCTGGACCAGCAAAACGCCCCGGCTGCCGTGGCCGCTTTCAGCAACCTCCATTCAGACCCCCGGGAGCTGGAACGGGCCTACGGCGAAGCCTCTATGGCGCTGGATTTTTCCCATGCACAGACCGACGCCGTCCTGACCAGCTTTTCCAGCTGCCGCTTCCGCACCTCGTCCCTTTTAAGGGACTGGCGCCATCTGGATAAGCAGCTGCTGTTCTCTTCTGCCATTGCGGAGGAGCGGTTTGGCGACGCTTCCCGGATCCTTCCCGGCCTTTTCCCGGCGGAATTCTTAGAAGAATATTTCCCGGAATCGGATGTTTCCACCCTTCATCTTTCTTCTTTGAAATTCCAGTTCCTTCATGACACCGACAACATCCGGGATTTCTTGGACCTTTCCGAAGAAAAATGGAACCGCTTCCTGCAGGAGCTGCTCTATTGCCGCAGCCATCGGAAGCTCCTCCGCCTGATGGAAGAGCTCCTCCGGCAGGCCGCCGAGGAAGCGCCCCGGCTCCCCGCCGACTCCGAAGGCAGCCGGGTGGACGAGATCAAACGCTACATCCGGGAAAATTATACGGATCCGCAGCTCTCCGTTTCCTCAGTGGCAGAAGCCTTTGACCTCTCCGCCAACAACCTGTCTCAGCTTTTCAGCCGGAAATCGGATCAGGGCGTCCTCGACTTTATCCACTCCGTCCGGATGGAAAAAGCGGGGCAGCTTTTAAGGGAAGCCCCCGACCGCACCATTCAGGAGATTGCATTCCTTACCGGTTACACCAGCATCCTGACCTTCAACCGGAAGTTCAAATTCCTCTACGGCCAGACTCCTACCGAATACCGCAAACGCTTTGCCGGTCAGAAATGAGTCAGAAAGGCTTCTGCCCTGTTTTCCTCAAGGCAGGAGCCTTTTTACACGCCTTAAAACAAAATACCGCCACAATTCCGTCAAACCTCTGTCATTTTTTGGTAAAAATGCCGTCAGAAACTGTTGATTGCAAAAAAGCCTTCCTTCCCTTATGATTAAGGCAAGGAAAAGGCCCATGGGCCGACCGTTCGCATCATACACAAAACGAAGGAGGATATCCCAGATGAAAAAAAGCAAACTTTTCGCAAGGATCTTTTCCATCCTGCTGTGTTCCGTTCTGACCGCTTCTGCCATGAGCGGCTGCGGCAACAAGGGCGGTGAAAGCAGCACCCCTTCTCAGAGCTCTGACAGCTCTTCTTCCAGCGCCGGATCCGAATCCAGCTCCGACGGAAAAGGCGATCTTTACATCGAAGGCAGCGAAGGCGTCACCCTGACCTACTGGATCCCCATCGGCAGCACCGCCGCCCAGAACTACGAGACTCTGGCGGAGCACCCCTACTTCCAGTGGCTCAAAGAGCAGACCGGCGTCAACGTCGAGTTCATCCATCCTTCCGACGAGCAGAAATCTCAGCAGCTGAACCTGATGATCGCTTCCGGAAAATACTATGATATGCTGTACTGCCCCGACTATCCCGGAAGCGATCATCAGGTTCAGC
>USLH01000052.1 GCA_900555435.1 uncultured Oscillospiraceae bacterium
ACAGCCGAAGCTATACCGTTCTCTCTTTCCTCACGATGTTTTCTTATCGGGAGCAACCTTCCGGGTTCGCCTTTTTTGACGGAGGAAAAACGGGCTGTCTTGGAAACATCCTGTGGTTTCTGTTCGGAGGGCTTTTTCTGGGGCTTGGATGGTGCGTGACGGGAGTTTTGTGGTGCCTGACGCTGATCGGGATCCCGGTGGGTGTGCAGTGCTTCAAGCTGGCGAAGCTGTCACTGATGCCCTTCGGAGCGGAAATCATAGGCGGATGAGAAACAAAAAACCGACGGACAGGGGATTTTTATCACCTTTCCGTCGGTTTTTTCATAGGATGTACCACAGTAGGTTCCAGAATTGTACTTACTAGGAGGCTTGATTATGGCTGAAGAAATTCGTACCAACAGTGCGCCGGGGGCAAACTGCTTCAAAGAAGCGGTTTGCGTCAACGCAGGGAGGATCTACGACTCCTGTTCTTCGGAAGACCTTCCGCTTTCTGAATCTTTCGGGAAGCGTTTCAGGGTGACGATCAGGAGAAATTCGTGGCTCCATGGGGTCGCCTTGTAGTAGTCGATCCGTCGGATCAGAGCTTTCAGAAGCTGGTTCTGGACGCCGGGAGACGCCCTTAAAAAGGCGTCTGTGAGGGTTCTAGGAGTGGCGGGCAGGGCTTTTTCCTCCGGGAGCCTTAAAAGTTCCTGCTGAACGGCGGCTTCTTTTTCAGCGAGAAGCGTTTCCCGCTGACGGAAGGTCTTCGGGGTGTAGAGCCCCTGCTCTAACAGATCACAGAGCCGGGAGCGTTGGATTTCCAGACGGGAAAGCTCCTGCTGTAAATGGGAGCGGAGTTCCCGGCGGGGCGGCTCTTCCGGGTCCGGCTGCGGCAGCAGGAGGAAATTTTCCATTTCCGGGAGCAGTGCTTTTTTCACCAGCTCGAAGACCTCTTCCATAGGGGAAGAGACAATGCAGCCCTTTTTCGGACAGAGGAGGGTGGGGGGCTTCCCGGCGGCCTTTCGGTGCTGCCGCTGCATCTTTCCGCCGCAGTTCCCGCAGAAGAGAAGACCTGCCAGTGGGTTCTGGCAAATTCCCTGATACCGGGGGGCTCCGGGGCTTTGATCAAGAAGGCGCTGGGCTTCGGTAAACTGGGCATCGGAGATGATGGGCGGATGCCTTCCCGGGATCGTTTTTCCGTTCCAGACCACTGCCCCTCGATAAACGGGGTTCCGGAGAAGGAAACGGATACTGCTGCGGGTGAAAGCGGCGCTTCGGCGAGGGAGGGCTCCGGAGCGGTTTAAGGCTTCGGCGATGGCGGTGGTGCCCATGCCTTCTTTGACGTAAAGATCGAAGATCAGGCGCACCCGTTCCGCTTCTTCCGGGACGATCGCAAGGGTGGGGCAACGATCCAGATAAGCCCGGCGGTAGCCGTAAGGGGCGTTTGCCGGGTAGCCGCCCTCCTCCACAGTTCGGCGGATGCCTCGCTGAAGCCGCCGTTTGATGAGCTTTAACTCCCGGCGGGCGAGGAAGGTCTCGAATTCGGTGTACTCTTCGTCTATTTCGTCGTTTAGATCGTAGACCTTCCGGGGAGTGAGAATACAGGTGCCGGAGGACTTGAAGGTATCTAAAATCAGTCCCTGTTCCCGCATCCCGCCACGGCCCAGCCGGTCGATGTCCATGCAGTAGACGCCTTCGTAAAGCCCTGCTTCCACATCCTGAAGCAGCCGCAGCATTTCCGGGCGGGCGGCTAAGCTGTCGCCGCTAACCACTTCTTCGTAAACGACGGCGATCTCGTCGCCACGCTCTCGAGCCAATTGAAAAAGAGTCTCCCGATGGCGGGAAAGGGTCTCGCTGACCGGTTCCTCCTGCCGGTCGGATCGGGATTTCCGAAGATAGACGGCGATTTTCATAAGCTCCCTCCTTTTTAACAGCTTACGCCGGAGGAAGCGTTTCAGAACAAGAAAAGGGCAGCCGTTTCCGGCTGCCCTTTGCGCTTATACCTCAGTTGGCGAGATAGGATTTGACCATCGCCTGAAGAAGCTCGTCCCGGTCGATCTTGCGGATCAGGCTTCTGGCATTGTTGTGGGTCGTGATGTAGGTCGGATCCTCCGAGAGAATGTAGCCGACGATCTGGCTGATGGGGTTATAGCCCTTCTGCTTCAATGCGTCGTATACGATCGTCAGGGTCTTCCGCATTTCCAGTTCCTTGTCATCAGGCACGGAAAATGTCATCGTCTTATCCTGCATGGGTTCCACCTCGCTTACTTTCAAACAAAGATTCGGTTCATTTCTTCTATTATAGCGCATTCTGCGCCAAGATACAAGGCTTTTACTGCCTTAAGATTGCATTAATTTTCTCCAGTGCTTTTAGGATTTTTGCCATAGTCCGGTCGCAGTCCTCGTCGGTAAGGGTACGGTCAGGGGCTCTGAGCAACAGAGAGTAGGAGACGCTCTTCTTTCCGTCGGGGATCTGGCTGCCCTGATAGACATCGAACAGCTCCACCTTTTCCACCAGATCGGAAGCGGCGCCCCGGATGGTCTTTTCCAGCTTTACAATGGGGGTGTCGGCATCTACCAGAACGGACAGGTCACGGGTGGAGGCGGGGAATTTGGGCAGGGGCTGGTAGATGACCCGCAGCTGCTCCATGGCGTCGAAGAGGGGACGGAGACGGATCTCGGCGGTGTAGGCATGGACATCCATGCCGTAGTCGGCAGCCACCAGCGGATGGATCTCGCCGAAGACAGCCAGCGGCTCGTCGGAACCGGGGATCATCACCTTTGCCTGACGGCCGGGGTGGAGATAGGGTTCCTCAGAAGGGACGAACTCGCCCTCCACGGCGAAGCGTCCTAAGATCGCTTCCACGATGCCTTTTAAGGTGAAGAAGTCCTCGTCGGGGCCGTAAAGGCCGATGCAGAGGGCGGGAACTTCATCGGGCTGCTCTGTTAAGGGAAGGGATTTGGGCAGGAACAGCTTGCTGCACTCGAACATCCGTACGGCGGGGATCTTCCGGCTGTCATTAAGAGCGAGAACGGTGAGCATACTGGAAACCAGCTGCGTCCGCATGACGGAATACTCTTCGCCCAGTGGGTTTAAGAGGGTGACAGCCTGACGGCGGTAATCGTTCTCCGGCAGCCGCAGCAGATTCATCACCTTGGGGCTGATGAAGGAGTAAGTGGTGATCTCCCGGGCGCTCTGGGCGACCAGAAGGGCTTTCAGGGTGTCGGTGCAGATCCGGTCAGGGAGCTTTTTACCCCGGGACAGCTCGCCGCGGATAGGGGTAGCCACGATGTGGTCATAGCCGTAGACCCGCATGACTTCTTCGGCCAGATCTGCCCGGCTCTCGATGTCGTCCCGGAAGGAGGGGATCCGGCAGACAAGATCGCCGTTTTCCACTGTGGTGGCGATGGCGAGAGAGTTTAAGATCTCCGCCATGGCGGGGACGGGGACTTCGATGCCCAGCAGATCGTTGATGGAGGAGGCGGTGACCTTTAAGATCCGCTCTTCCGGCAGGCCCTGGTTCTGGTCGATGACGCCGTCTAAAATGTCGCCGGCGTCCAGCTCCTCGATTGGCATATGGGAACAAATTCAAAGCAGTTCTCTCGGATGCCCAGCTTACAGATACCGCATTCTGTGTATGTATTATAGAACTCATCCACGCCTTTTTCATAGCGGGCGCTGGACTCGGTACGCATGCCCAAGGCACGGGCGGTGCGGCGGACGTTGTCCCGGCGGAACTTGGCGCACTCGAAGAAGAGGTCGGTGGTGTCGGGCTTGATCTCGCTGTTGAGGCCGCCCATGATGCCGGCTAAGCAGGAAGGCTCCTCACCGTCGGCGATGACCAGCATTTCGGGGGTCAGGGCATGGTCTTTGCCGTCTAAGGTGGTGATGTGTTCGCCCTCTTTGGCACGGCGGACGATGATCTGGCTGCCCTTGATGTCCCGGAGGTCAAAGGCGTGCATGGGCTGGCCGGTCTCCAGAAGGACGAAGTTTGTGATGTCCACGATGTTGTTGATGGGGCGCATGCCGGCACTCTTGATGCAGCGTTTCATCCAGTCGGGGGATTCCTTGATCCGGAGGTTTTTGACCACCCGTCCCATATAGCGGGGGCAGAGGTCGAAGTCCTCCACGGTGACCTTCATGCAGTCATTGGTGTCGCCACCCACGGTGTGATAGGTGGGGACCGGCATATGGAACTCTTCCTTCAGAGCCACAGCCACCTCTCTTGCGATCCCTAAAACGCTGTTGCAGTCGGGGCGGTTAGAGAGGATGGAGAAGTCGATGATGACGTCGTTCAGGTCAAGGACTTCCCGCAGATCGGTGCCGGGAGCCCAGTCGCCCTGCAGGATCAGGATGCCGTAGACCTCGGCGCCGGGGTAGTCTCCTTCTTTTAAGCAGAGCTCTTCGCCGGAGCACATCATGCCCTCGGAGGGAAGCCCACGGAGCTTGCCCCGCTTGATGTGGGCGCCGTTGGGGAGGTGGGAATCGTGAAGGGCGCAGGGGACAAGGGCGCCTTCAAAGACATTCTGGGCGCCGGTGATGATCTGGATGGGGGCTTCTTCCCCTATATCCACCTGGCAGACCTGCAGTTTGTCTGCGTCGGGGTGTTTTTCGATCTTTAAGATGCGGCCGACCTTCACATTGTCCATGGTTTCCGAGAGATCCTCGATGCCATCGACTTCAAAGCCGCTCATGGTCATTTTATCGCAGAGTTCCTGAACCGAAACCGTGATGTTCACATAGCGTTTCAGCCAGTTCAAAGATACCTTCATCGCTTGATCCTCCTTCTTTAGTTAAACTGTTCCAGGAAACGCTGGTCGTTTTCAAAGAGCAGCCGGATGTCGCTGATCTTATAGCGGGTGGTGGTCAGACGATCCAGACCAATGCCGAAAGCGAAGCCGGTGTAGACGTCAGGGTCGATGCCGCAGCCTTTCAGAACACGGGGATGGACCATGCCGGCGCCCAGAATTTCGATCCAGCCGGCGCCCTTGCAGACCCGGCAGCCCTTGCCGCCGCAGGCGGAGCAGCTGACGTCGACTTCGACGCTGGGTTCGGTGAAGGGGAAGAAGGAGGGGCGGAACCGGACCTTCGTTTCCGGCCCGTAGATTTCGTGAACGAACTGTTCAAGGCAGCCTTTCAGATCGCACATGGTGATGCCCTTGTCAACGACCAGACCCTCCATCTGATGGAAAATGGGGGAGTGGGTGGCGTCCAGATCATCGGCACGGTAAACACGGCCGGGGCAGACGATGCGGATGGGGGGCTTGCGTCCCTCCATGGTGCGGATCTGGGCGGCAGAGGTCTGGGTCCGGAGAAGCAGGTTCTCGCCCAGATAGAAGGTGTCCTGCATGTCCCGGGCGGGATGATCCTTGGGGACGTTTAACGCCTCGAAACAGTAGTAGTCGGTCTCTATTTCGGGGCCGTCCACCACATCAAAGCCCATGGAGCGGAAAATGTCGATCAGGTCTTCCTGCACGATGCTCAGAGGGTGCAGGCCGCCTTCGGCGCGGGTCTTTCCGGGCATGGTGATGTCCAGCTTTTCGGAAGCCAGACGGCGGTCCAGCTCCTTCGCCTTCAGCTCCTCCTGACGGCGTGCCACAGCATCCTCCAGGGTCTGGCGGACTTCGTTAGCCATCTGGCCGATAACGGGGCGCTCTTCGGCGGAGAGTTTGCCCATCTGCTTTAAGATCGTGGTGAGCTCGCCCTTTTTGCCCAGATATTTTACCCGGAGGGCGTCGAGCCCTTTCCCTTCCAGACAGTCGTGCAGCTCTTTCAAGGCGTTTTCCTTGATCTGTTCCAGTTGCGAACGCATAGTATTCCTCCTTTGATTCCATACAAAAAGCCTTCGTCCCATCGTAACGACTGGGACGAAGGCATAACGCTCCGCGGTACCACCCAGGTTCCGTCCGAAGACGGCCCTTGAACCCCTGTAACGTGGGGCAGTCCGTCGCTTCCTACTAAGGATCCGTTCAGAAGCGCCGCTGGCAGGGGAAACTTCACGAAAACAGCGGCAGACGGGCTTTCAGCCGACGACCCGTCCTCTCTGGGGCATATTTTTCGCTACTTGCCTGATCAAAGCGTTTGAATAAGATAAGTATAACACGATTTTTTCGGAAATGCAAGGGCTTTGAGAAAAAGAAAGACGCCTGCTTGATTTTCAAAGCAGGCGTGAGAGAATGGGAGAAAATGTGCAACCGATGCTGCATCTATAGAATAGCACGAAGCGGGAGAAAATCCCGTCGGATCCTGCGGTTCTGCGAAAAAATCGATTGTAAAGGAAAAGAACCTTACAGCTCGGAAAGCCGGTTTTTCGCCGTTTCGGCATCGGCGGCGATCTGAGCAAACAGCTCGTCTACGGATGCAAACTTCTTTTCCGGGCGGAGGAACGAGACGAAGGAGAGCTTCACCGGCCTTCCGTAAAGGTCGCCGGAGTAGCCCATCAGGTAAGTCTCCGCCGAAGGGGTGTCTCCACCGGCGATTGTGGGCTTTATGCCTACGTTGGTAACGCCCGGATAGTCGTTCCCGTCAATGGAGGCGAGGGTAGCATAGACCCCGAATTTCGGCAGAAGGCTGCCGGAAGGGTAGAGCTGATTGATGGTGGGATAGCCCATTTTTCGCCCCAGCTGTCTGCCGTGGACCACGGGAAAGTCGATGGCATAGCGTTCACCCAGCAAAAGGGCGGACTCTTCCGGTTTGCCGTCCCGCAGAAGCTGACGGATCCGGGTGGAGCTGATGGGTTCGCCGCCTTCCGTTTCCGATGGGACGGTCTCGAAGCAGATCCCGGCTTCTTTGCAGAAGCGCTCCATCAAAACGGCGTCCCCGGCGGCATTTTTTCCGAAGCGGTAATCCCCGCCGCAGAAAACGGCTTTCGCATTCAGCTTTTCCCGCAGGATCCTTTGGAAGAAGTCCTCGGGGGAAAGTTCCCGGAAGGAGGAAAAAGGCGGTTCGACAACGGCCTGAACGCCTAAGGAGGCAAAGATCTCCCGCTTGCGTGTGTCCGAAAGGATGGCGGCGTAGTGGGGCTTGGTGATCTGATTGGGGTCGTCAAAGGTGAAGGTAAAGACCACCGGGGTAAGCGCAGGGGCACAGGAGACGGCCTTTTCGATGACGGCGCGGTGCCCCCGGTGGACGCCGTCAAAAAGCCCCAGAGCGACGGCAGAGGGTTCGTTCAGGACAGGGATGTCCTTCAAGTAACGCATAGTCAGCTCCTTTGGAGGAAAAGTTTTTCCATGACCAGCTCAGCAATGTCCTCATAACAAAGCCCCAACCCCAGAAAGACGTTGCCCGGGCCGTAGACTGCGTGGGGGCCGGGGACGTTCTGGTGGCGGACCCGGTTCAAGTCCAGATGGACGCCGTTTGTGAACATCCGGGTCTGGACTTCCGAAAGATGGATCTTCGGAAGGGAAGAGAAGAGCTGCTCCACGGGGAGGATGGCTTCGGAAAGGCGGCTTTCGTCCACCAGCGTCTGCAGCTCCTCCAGCGTGCGGCAGTCGGCAAGGGAAAAGCCGGCGGCTTCGGTGCGGGTCAGGCTGCTCATGGCGGCGCCGCACCCCAAGGCTTCCCCAAGGTCGTGACAGAGGGTGCGGACGTAGGTGCCCTTGGAGCAGAAAACGTCCAGCATCGCTTCCCGGGAGGCTTCGTCGTAGGAGAGAAGCTCCAGCGAATAGATAGTCACCGGCCGGGGAGTTCGCTCTACTTCCACACCCTTCCGTGCCAGTTCATAGAGCCGCTTGCCGTTTACCTGTACGGCGGAGTACATGGGGGGCAGCTGGAAAATGTCGCCCCGGAAAGCGGAAAGGGCGGTCTCCAGCTGGGAGCGGGTCACGGGGCGGGGATCTTCTTTCAGAAGATTGCCCCAGACGTCCTGAGTATCAGTGGTTAGCCCCAGCTTCACCCCGGCACGGTAACGCTTGTTGGTGACGGGGATCTGGCTGCAGGCTTTGGTGGCGTTTCCTAAAAAAATGGGGAGCACGCCGGTAGCCATGGGATCCAGCGTGCCGGAATGGCCGGCTTTCCGGGTGCGGGTCATGCCCCGGACCTTTGCAATGACGTCGAAGGAGGTGAAGTTCTGGGGCTTATTGATGCAGAGAATGCCGTTCTGGGAGAGAGTGGTTTCTTTCATCAGGTCTCCTCCAGAGCGTGGCCGACGGTGCCTAAGATCAGGGTCTTCACTTCGTCGAGGGTGCCGTTTACGGTGCAGCCGGCTGCCCGGGCGTGGCCGCCGCCGCCGAAGTTCTGGCAGATGCGGCAAGCGTCAATGGCCTCACCGGTGCGCAGGGAGATCTTATATTCGTTGTCGGCGCGCTCCTTGATGGTGATGCCGATCTCTACGCCTTCGATCTTCCGGGGGATGGCGGCGATACCGTCTAAGTCTGCTTCCAGCACGCCGGTGCGGGCAAGCATTTCCCGGGAAATGTAGATGAGGGCTGCTTTTCCGTCAAAGTGCATTTCCAGAGAGTTCAAAGCTTCCCGTTCCGCCGACAGGACGGACAGGGACTTGGTCTCGAAAATGTGCTTATTCAGCTCCTTGTAATGGCAGCCGGCTTCGATGAGGTCGGCGGCGATCCGGTGGCTCCGGGGAGTGGTGTTGGAGTAGACAAAGCAGCCGGTGTCGGTGGTTAAACCCGTGTAAAGGCAGTCGGCGATCTCCGGCGTCAGGGGAGTGCCCAGCTCCTTCACCAGACCGTAGATCAGCTCCGTAGTGGCGGCGGAATCCGGCTCCAGAAAGAGCCGCTTGGCAAAGCGGGTATTGGAGGGGTGGTGGTCGATGGCCAGTTCCACCTTCCCGAGATAGGGGGCGAGCTTCTCCCCAAACAGCTGCTCGTCGGCAATGTCGGTGGAGACGATGGTTTTCGGCTCAAACGTGTCTTCGCAGCCTTCGGTCAGATATCGGAACTTCCGGGGGATGGGGTCGTTTACAAGGATCCTTGCCCGCTTGCCCATGTTTTTTAAGGCATGGCAGAGCCCGCAGCCGCTCCCTAAGGTGTCCCCGTCGGGATTGCGGTGGCAGAGGATCAGGACGTCTTCGGCTTCCCGCAGGAATGCGGCCGCCTCTTTGCAGTTGATTTCCATGAAGAAACCGCCTTTCGTCGGGATTTATTCGCTTTCTTTTCCGTCTTCGCCCAAGTCGTGGAGGATCCCGTTGATCTTGGCGCTGTAGGCAATGGAGTTGTCGGGGATGAAGTGGAGCTCCGGGCACTTCCTGAGGTGGAGGCGGTTGGCGATCTCCTTGCGGAGGAAGCCGGAAGCGGAGTTTAAACCCTTGATGGACTCTTTGGTGGCGGCTTCCCCTTCCAGAGCGGAGACGTGAACCTTGCAGTGGGAGAGGTCGCCGGAAACTTCGCAGCGGAGGATGCTGAGCATCCGGGAGACCCGGGGATCCTTGACCTCCCGGAGCAGGACGCTGAGTTCCCGTTTTAAATCTTCGGACAGGCGTCCGACTTTATAGCTGGGCATAATTTTTTCCTTTCTTAAAACAGACGAAACGGGCGGACTGTCAGCCCGCCCGTCCGGTAGGGGATCTTAGTCCCGATATTCCTCGACGGTGAAGGCTTCGTAAATGTCGCCTTCCTTGATGTCATTGAACTTGGCAAGGGTCACGCCGCACTCGTAGCCCTGAGCCACCTCTTTGGCATCGTCTTTGAAGCGCTTTAACGAGGCGATGGAATCCACGGCGATGATGATGCCGTCCCGGACCACCCGGATCTGGGCATTGCGGGCGATCTTTCCGTCTAAGACATAGCAGCCGGCCACGGTGCCCACATTGGTGATCTTGTAGACCTGACGGACCTCGATGCGGCCCATTTCGACCTCTCGGGTCTTGGGAGCCAGCATACCCTTCATGGCGGATTTCACGTCTTCGATGGCATCGTAGATGATGCGGTAGAGACGGAGCTCCACGTTCTGTTCCTCGGCAGCCGCCTTCGTATTGGGATCGGGGCGGACGTTGAAGCCGATGATGATGGCGTTGGAGGCGTTGGCCAGCATGATGTCGGAGTTGTTGATGGCGCCGACGCCGGTGTGGATGACCCGCACCCGGACTTCGTCGGTGGAGAGCTTCTCCAGAGACTGCTTCACGGCTTCGGCGGTGCCCTGTACATCAGCCTTAACGATCAGGGGCAGCTCTTTCATCTCGCCCTCGGCAATCTGGCTGAAGAGGTTATCCAGGGTGACCTTCTGATAGGTCTTGAACTGGGCTTCCTTCTGCTCGGAGCGGCGCTGTTCCACCAGCTCCCGGGCCAGACGCTCGTCTTCAACGGCGTTGAAGGTGTCGCCGGCGGCGGGGACCTCGGTCATACCGGTGATCTCCACGGGGATGGAGGGGCCGGCGGAATCCACCACCTGTCCCCGGTCATTGCGCATCTGGCGTACACGGCCGACGGAGGTGCCGGCGATGATGATGTCGCCGGAGTGGAGCGTACCATTCTGGACCAGCAGGGTGGCAACGGGGCCACGGCCCTTGTCCAGACGGGCTTCAATGACTGCACCTTTGGCAAGGCGGTTGGGGTTGGCTTTCAGATCCTGAACGTCGGCGACCAGGCAGATGTTTTCCAGAAGGTCGTCAATGCCCTGACCGGTGACGGCGGAAACGGGGACGCAGATGACGTCGCCGCCCCACTCTTCGGGAACCAGCTCGTATTCGGTCAACTCCTGCTTCACCCGGTCGGGGTCGGCGTGGGGTTTATCCATTTTGTTGATGGCAACGATGATGGAAACACCGGCAGCTTTGGCGTGGTGGATGGCTTCCACCGTCTGAGGCATGATGCCGTCGTCGGCGGCGACCACCAAGATGGCGATGTCGGTGACAGCGGCGCCGCGGGCACGCATGGCGGTGAAGGCCTCGTGGCCGGGAGTGTCGAGGAAGGTAATGTAGCGGTCGCCCACCTTGACACGGTAAGCGCCGATGTGCTGGGTAATGCCGCCGGCCTCGGTGTCGGTGACGTGGGAGTGGCGGATCCGGTCCAGAAGGGAGGTCTTGCCGTGGTCGACGTGGCCCATGACCACCACGACGGGGCTGCGCTCCACCAGATCCTCGGAGGAGTCCTCTTCGTCCTTGATGAGCTTTTCCTCGATGGTGACAATGACTTCCTTCTCGATCTTAGCGTTATACTCCATAGCGACCAGAGAAGCGGTATCGAAGTCGATGACCTCGTTCTGCGCCGCCATTACCCCCATCATCATCAGCTTTTTGATGACGTCGGAAACGGTGACTTTCAATCGGGAGGCCAGCTCGGAGACGGTAATCTCGTCGGGGATCAGTACCTTCAGTTGCTGCTTCCGGGCACGCTCCAGAGCCAGACGCTGGAGCTTCTCGGCTTCGGTTTCCCGCTTGGTGGAGAAGCGCTCTTTCTTTTTGGTCTGGGATTTCTGTTTGATCTTCTGCTTGCGCTGCTGAGAGTCACGGCCGCCTGCAGACTGGGGGGCGATGGTCTCATAGCGCTCGTTGTATTTGTCCAGATTCACGTCGCCGGTGCGGGTATCCACATGGCGGACGGTGCGCTCCTTCTCCACAGGCTCCAAGGGAGCGACAGTGACGGGAGGCTTAGCGGGGGAAGCGGGCTTTGCGGGAGCCGCATTGAAGCCGTTTCTCCGATCCTGACCGGGACGGTTGTTCCGGTTGTCCCGGTTATCGGGGCGGGGGCTCCGGTCATTGCCGAAGCTGGGACGGGCGAAGCGGTCGTTATTCTGGGGGCGGCTGCCGGAAGCATTGTTCCGGTTGTCGTTCCGGAAGGTGCCTTCGTTCCGGGGACGGTCGTTCCGGAAATTCCGGTCGCCGTTCTGGGCAGGGCGGGTGTTGTTGTTCTGGAAGTCGCTGCGAGCGGGAGCTTCCGGCGCTTTGGGAGCGGGCTTCTCCTCGGCCTTCGTTTCAGGGGCTTTGGGAGCGGGCTTCTCCTCGGCCTTCGCTTCGGGGGCCTTGGGAGCGGGCTTCTCCTCGGCTTTCGTTTCGGGGGCTTTGGGAGCGGGTTTCTCTTCGGCTTTCGCTTCGGCTGCCTTGGGAGTCGCTTTCTTTTCGGCGTCGGCCTTGGCTTTTTCGGTGAGAATGGGGGATTTTTCCTTGTTGGAAAAATACTGGTCGAAATTGGCGACCTGCTTGCCCTGAGTGTAGTGTTCAAAGACCACGTTCAGCTCTTCTTCGGAAAGGGCGGTAGCGTGCTTTCTGGGCTCACCGCCGAAATAGCTGTCCAGCAGGTCGATGATCTCCTTTTTAGAGACGTTTAAGTCCCGGGCGACTTCGTGTACGCGATATTTTAATGTCATAGAATCGTTTCCTCCGTTTCGTTGTGGGCGAGGTTCAGCTTCGCAGCAAATCCCTGATCGGTCACGCCGACCACTCCGGTTTTGCGCCCGATCACCTTAGGCATCTCCTCCAGCGTATGGGGAAGGGGAAGCCAGGGGATGGAGCGCTTTTCCGCCAGAAAGCGGACTTCCTTGACGGTTTTCGGTGAAAGATCCGAGGCAGTGAGGAGGAGGAAGACCTCCCCGCGCTCCACGGCAGCTTTCACGGTGTCGAACCCGTAGGTCAGGCGTTTGGCACGCATACATAGGGAAAGGGTGGAATCAAACCGGTTCAATTTTTCTGGATCTTCCTTTCCATAAGGTCATGGGGGTCAGTCTCCGTTTTTCTGAAGCTCCGCCTCCATGGCATCGTAAATTTCATCGGGGATTCTGCACTGGAAGGAGCGCTCGATCCGGCGGTTTTTCCGGGCCTTTTTCAGACACTCGGGAGAGGGGCAGACGTAAGCGCCGCGTCCGGCCTTTTTACCTGTCCGGTCAATGCAGATGTCGCCCTCCGGCGGTTTGACCACACGGACCAGTTCCTTTTTTGGCTTCATTTCTCCGCATCCGGTACACATCCGCAGAGGAACACGTTTGGTTTGCATGGCAGTCTCCTTTCTCCTGTGCCGATTAAGGCTGTTTACTCCGCAGTGGAGGGGATCTCTTCGGCAGGGGCGGGATCCTTCGCAGCTTTTTCGGTATCTAAGTGTCCGCTTTCCGGCCGGATGTCGATCTTATATCCGGTTAGCTTGGCGGCCAGCTTGGCGTTCTGACCCTTGTTGCCGATGGCCAGGGACAGCTGGTTGTCGGGGACAGTGACCTGGCAGATCCGCTCGTCGCCGGGGAGGATCTCCACGCCCAACACGGTGGCAGGGGAGAGGGCCTGGGTGATGAACTCCGCGTCGTCCTCGCTGTATTTCACGATGTCGATCTTTTCACCTTTCAATTCGGCGACCACGGCGGAGATCCGTCCGCCTTTGGGGCCGATGCAGGCGCCGATGGGATCGACGTCGGGGTTTTTGCTCCAGACCGCCATCTTCGTCCGGGAACCGGCTTCCCGGGAAATGGCCTTGATCTCCACGGTGCCGTCGAAGATCTCGGGAACTTCCCGTTCAAAGAGCCGCTTGACCAGATCCTTGTGGGTCCGGGAAATTTTCAGGGTGCAGCGTTTTTCCAGATTGACCACGTCCACGACGTAAACTTTGATCCGGTCGCCCTCTTTCAGGTTGTCGTTGGGCAGCTGCTCGTTTTTGAAGAGGATCACCTCATTGTGGTCGATCTCCACGGTGGCGTTGCCGGTAGCGGGTTCCACCTTCTGGACCACGGCGGTGAGGATCTCGTAGACTTTATTCTGGAACTGCGCCACCAGCTGGGAGCGTTCCGCTTCCCGGATGCCCTGACGGATGACGTGCTTGGCGGTCTGGGCGGCGATGCGGCCGAACTGCTTGGTGTCCAGCTTCATCTCCACGGGCTGCCCCACCCGGGCGGCGGGGTCGTAGGCGATGGCTTCGTCCAAAAGGATCTCGGTTTCGGGGTCTTCCACATATTCGTCTACGACCATCTTGGTGATGGAGACGGTGAACTGGCCCTTTTCGGGGTTGATGACGACGTTTACGTTGTCAGTGGCCTGATAGTCCCGCTTGACAGCGATGACGATGGCGTTCTTGATCTTTTCGATCAGATAGTCTGCGCTGATGCCTTTTTCCATTTCCAGCAGCTGAAGCGCATCGAAAAAATCTTTCATTTCTTTGGTGTTCATGACGGACCTCCATTTTATCTAGACGGATTCTTAAAAGGGCATTTCGTCCTTGCGGCGTACAAAGCGGAGCGAGGAGAGGGCATATTCGTGATCTTCTCCGTCGGCATCGGTGACAACAATGGTTTTTCCTTTGTATTCTTTTAAAGTGCAGACCGGCTCTTTTTCGCCTTTTAACGGCTCAAACAAACCGATGGTGACTTTCTGTCCCAGGGTCTCGGTGAAGTGGAAGTCCCGTTCCAGCGCCCGGTCCATTCCTGCGGACCAGACCTCCAGGTAGTAGCTCTGGGGGATGGGGTCGGCTTCATCCAGCAAAGGATCCAGCCGTCGGCTCATGGCCTCGCAGGCGTTGATATCCACGCCGCCTTCTTTGTCGATGATGATGCGGAGAAAGTAGCTGGCGCCTTCCTTTTCAAAGCGGACGTCCCAGAGCTTCAGCCCCAGTTCTTCCGCAATGGGCTCGGCCAGTTTCCAGACTGTTTCGATGATGCTGCTTTTGCTCATGCTTTCAACCTTTCCGTAAAAAGTTCCCTAACAAAAGTGAAAGACCGGGAAGTTCCCAGCCTTTCTATCATTCCATATTTTATCTTTTCATAGTATAACACGCTTTTCCTGAAAATGCAAGGCTTTTTCGGCTTTTTTTAAGATTTTTCGAAAAAGGCCGGGCGTCAGGCGAGATTTTCGGAAAAGTTCAAGATTTTGTAACAAACCGAAGCGGGAAATCTGTTACTATTTGTAATAGAAGCTGTAACTATTTGTTACCATTTACAAAGAGCAGAAAAAATTCCGAAAAAACGCCGGTTTTTCTTGCTTTTTTTCGGAAAATGCGCTAGAATAAAAAATGTATACTTAGGGTCGTTGCGGGCTTTTTTCGGCGTGCCGCCCCATGATACCCGAAAACCATATCATACTTGAATAAAGGGGTAGATATTATGTCCAATCGTCTTTTCCAGGGCGTTGTCCATCAGATGCGGGACACCATCGACCGTGTGATCGGCGTGATCGATGAAACGGCGTCCATCATCGCCTGCAGCGATCTGTCGAAGATCGGGACCAACAGTGACTACTATGCGGCGGATTTTGGCGACTCCCACGATGTTTTCGTCCGGGACGGCTACACCTACAAACCCTTCGGGCCCCACATCAAGGCGGATTACGCCGTTTTCGTGGAAGGCACCGACGAGATGGCTGCCCGCTACGCTTCCATTCTCGCCATCTCCCTTTCCAGCATCAAGCAGTACTACGATGAAAAGTACGACCGCAACAACTTCATTAAAAGCGTTGTGCTGGACAACATCCTGCCCGGCGACATTTACATTAAAGCCAGAGAGCTGCATTTCAACATCGACGTGAACCGGGTGGCGCTGCTGATCCGGGTGGTCTCCACCAACGATGTTTCTGCTTACGAGGTCATCCAGAACCTATTCCCGGACAAGCAGAAGGACTTCGTCTTCAATATCAGTGAGACTGACATCGTCCTGATTAAGGAGATCAAGGCCGGCATCGAATCGAAGGATCTGGAGAAGCTGGCCAGATCCATCG
>USLH01000053.1 GCA_900555435.1 uncultured Oscillospiraceae bacterium
CCATGCGCCTAAGCTGTCGTAATGCCCATCTTTGTTAAAATATCGGCTGTCCGATCCGGTGTGGGAAAACACCCCGTCCAGGATCACCCGGACCCCCATCTTGCGGGCCTCGTCAAAGAGCCGGATCAGGTCGCCTTCCTCCCCCAGCCACGGATCTACCGCCAGATAGTCCCCAGTGTTGTACCGATGATTGGATGCCGCCTCAAAAACCGGGTTCAGATAAAGCGCCGTCACCCCTAAGCTCTTCAAATACGGCAGCTTCTCCCGTATCCCCTCCAGATCCCCGCCAAAAAAGTCGGTGGCGGCATAATTTTCCTCATCCTGCTTAAAAAGCGGCCGCTCCTGCCAGTTTGCGTGAAGGGTGCGCTCATTCCGCACCGGAGGCAGCTCCCCGCTGCGGCTTTTGAAGAACCGATCCGGGAAGATCTGATAGAGGATCCCGCCCTTCAGCCACTCCGGCACGGAAAAAGCCGGATCGTACACCGTCAGCTGCCACTCCGGTAAAAAATCCTCCACCTTCGCCTTTGCGTCTTCGCCCTGCCCCACAAACAAAAGTCCTTCCGGCACGGAAATTTCAAACCGGTAAAACCAGAGCCCCGTTTCTTCGACCGAAAACGCCCCGGTATAAGTGCTATCCTGTTCTTTATCCGGAAGCAGCTCCACCGTCCGCTCCGCTGATTCCCCGTCCCGGCGCAGCTTCAACACCGCCCCCGACGGGTTCGCTTCCCTTAAGACCCGGATCCGCACCCGAATCTCTTCTCCCGCCTTCACGGCTCCGAAGGGAGTTTTATAAAATTCGTCCCATGCGTTGTATGCGACGATGCTTTTTTCTTCCACGGATCGTTTCCTCTCTCTCATGTGCAAATAAGCCCGGTTTCTGCAACTTTTCTGAAATCAGCCGTCAATGAAGCTATTATACTACGGATCCCCCGAAAAGTATAGGAGAAACAGAAAAAACACGGAAGCATCAGAACGTACAAAAAAATTTTACAGGATTCTACACACTTTTTGTATTTTTTACAGAGTATATCATTTACAAAAATCAAGAAATGTGATAGAATTAACTTGTAGTAAATGCACAGATTTTCTTCATTTACAAAGAGTTAACGTTTTGAGCTTTTCCGGAAGAATTTGCTTCCCGGAAAGGGCAAGGCGTGTTTTTCCGCGTCACCCCCTGCGGACACCCCGGATCACCAGAAAAGGAGCCATGCCTATGGACAAGCGTTTTTTCTCTTGGAACATCGGCGAGAGCCAGCCGCTTTTCCGCTTTTTCGGCTGTCATCCCCAGGAGGACGGGGTTGTCTTCCGGGTTTGTGCGCCGGAAGCGGCAGAAGTCTTTGTCACCGGCGCTTTCTGCCAGTGGGATCCACTCAAAAATCCCATGACCCCTATCGCCCCTGGCATTTACGAAGCGGCCATCCAGGGCATCCGGAACTTTGACGCCTACAAATACGTCATCCGCACCGGGGACGGCCGCCTGATCTTCAAGTCCGACCCCTTCGCCCTCCATGCGGAAACTCCCCCCGGAAACGCCTCTAAGGTCTATTTCCCGGAAGAGCGGAATCGGAACGACAGCCGCTGGCTCTCCCGCCGGCAGACCCCGGAGCCGAAACCTGTAAACCTCTATGAAGTCCACGCCGGCACCTTCCGTACCTACGCAAGCGGCGAACCATTAAACTACCGGACGCTGGCAAATGAGCTTTCCGCCTATGTGAAGGACATGGGTTATACCGGCGTCTGCCTCCTCCCCATTCTGGAGCATATAAACGACTCCGATGGCGGCTATCGAACCACCTCCTTTTTCGCCCCCACCTCCCGCTACGGTACACCGGACGATTTCTGGGACTTTGTCTCTGTTTTCCACCAGGCAGATCTAAGCGTCTGGCTGGAATGGCCGGCGGAAGGCTTCCCCGTGGACGATTTCGGGCTGTCGGATTTTTCCGGGATCCCCTGCTTCGAAGCCCCTGACGACGTGGGAAAGCCGGACTTCCGACGCTTTGACTACGAAAATCCTTCCGTCCGGCGGTTCCTTATTGACTCCGCCCGCTTTTTGCTGGAAACGAGCCATGCCGACGGCATCCGGGTCTGCGGCGGCAGCCGCATCGCAGACCGTCCCGGAGGACTTGCTTTTTTGAAAGAGCTGAATGCCGCCCTCTTATCTGAATTTCCCGGGATCCGCACCGCCGGATCCGCACCAGATGCAGGCTTCTCCCTCCTCTTGGAGGAAGCCCCCGTGGACGCCCTCCTTTCGGTATCCTCCGGCGAACCCCCGGCGTCCCCTCTGTTTCCTCCGGGAGCCTCTCTTCTATCCGCAGATCACCACCTGCTTTGGGAAAAGGAAAGCACCCTCATGGGACAGATGACCGGCAGCTACGAGGAAAAATTCGCAAAGCTCCGGGCACTTGTCACCGTTTTGTACGGCGCTTCCGGCAAAAAGCTCCTGTTTATGGGAAATGAGTTTGCCCAGTTCTCCCCCTGGAACGCCGAGCATGAGCTGGACTGGATGCTCTTAGATTACGAGATGCACCGAAAGTTTCAGAACTTCACCCGGCAGCTCAATGATTTCTACCGCAAGACCCCAGCCATGTGGGGCGAAGACTTCACCCCCATCCCCTTCCCGGAGCAGCCGCTGCTGCTGGCTTTCTCCCGGAAGGACCCAGCAGGGAACGAATTCTTCACCCTCGCCAATTTCACAAATGAGGAGATTCCCCTTCAGATGGGCGTGGAGCGCCGGGGCAAATACACCGAGCTCTTCTCCTCCGACGAGCTGAAATACGGCGGACAGGGGCGCTTGAACAGCGCCGCTTTCGCACGGCTCCACTCCGCTCAGGGAAAGCCCTTCTGTGCGGAAGCCCTCCTCCCGCCGCTGACCGCCATTTACCTTTACAAAGCCGCCGGCCTTCCCCGGAAGGAGAACCCGGCGTCCCAATAAACGAAACTCCGACCAACGAGGTGTAACTATGAAACAGCAAAAGGAAATGATCACCATGCTCCTTGCCGGCGGGCAGGGGACCCGGCTCTACGTCCTGACCAAGGAAGTGGCCAAACCCGCCGTTCCCTTCGGCGGAAAGTACCGCATCATCGACTTCCCCCTCTCCAACTGCGTCAACTCCGGCATCGACACCGTGGGCGTCCTGACCCAGTACCGCCCCCTGGAGCTGAACTCCTACATCGGGAACGGCCAGCCCTGGGACTTGGACCGGATGAACGGCGGCGTCTACATCCTCCCCCCCTACGTCAAGGATAAGGAAGGCCAGTGGTACAAAGGCACCGCCAATGCCATTTATCAGAACATCAATTTCATCGAACGCTACGACCCGGAGTACGTCTTAGTCCTTTCCGGCGACCACATCTATAAAATGGACTACTCCAAAATGCTCGCCTTCCATAAGGAGAAGAACGCCGACGCCACTATCGCCGTGCTGGACGTTCCCGTGGAGGAAGCCAGCCGCTTCGGCATCATGAACACCAACGCCGACGACTCTATCTATGAGTTCGAGGAAAAGCCCAAGCACCCCAAATCCACCAAAGCCTCCATGGGCATCTACATCTTCAACTGGAAAAAGCTCCGGGAATACCTCATCAACGACGAAAAGGATCCCCAGAGCTCCAATGACTTCGGCAAAAACATCATCCCTTCCATGTTAAACAACGGCGAACGCCTCTTTGCTTACCAGTTCGACGGCTACTGGAAGGACGTGGGAACCATCGACAGCCTCTGGGAAGCCAACATGGATCTTTTGAATCCCAAGGTGAACATCAACCTGAGCGGTGACCAGTGGCGGATCTACGCCCGGAACGAGCCCCATCCGCCCCACTTCATCCGGGAAAAGGCGGACATCGCCGAATCCCTCATCACCGAAGGCTGCGACATCAACGGCAAGCTCTGGTATACCGTCCTCTTCTCCGGTGTCACCGTGGAGGAGGGAGCGGAGTTAAACTCCGCCGTGGTCATGAAAAATACCGTCATCAAGAAAGGCGCCATTGTCAAATATGCCATCATCGCCGAGGACGCCGTAATCGAAGAAGGCGCCGTTGTCGGCGACGACCCCTGCAACTACTCCGACCCCTCCGAATGGGGCATTGCCGTCGTAGGCCGGGGCGCTGTGGTCAAGAAGGGGCAGGTCGTCCGTCCCAAGGAAATGATCGAGCCCGACGCCAACCGCTGATCCATCGAATACTGGAGGTACATTGCTATGACTTCTAAGACCATGTGCATTCTCTTCTCCGAGAGCTACAAGGCGTTCCCCAACGAGCTTGCCTCGGATCGCACCCTTGCCACCGTCCCCTTCGCCGGACGATACCGGCTCATCGACTTCGTCCTCTCCTCCCTGGTGAAGGCCGGCGTGTTCAACATCGGCGTCCTGACCAAGGAGCATTACGGCTCTCTGGTGGATCATCTGGGCTGGGGCAAGGACTGGGACTTGGACCGCAAAAACGGCGGCATCAAGATCCTTACCCCCTTCGCCCGGGCAGAGACCGCCATCACCCGGAACCGCAGTAAGATCGACGCCCTCCTCTCCGCCAAAGCCTACCTGCAGAATGCCGACGTGGACACCTTCATCCTCTCCGACGCAAACCTCGTGATAAACGTGGATTTTGAAGGGATGCTCCGCTTCCACCGGGAATCCGGCGCCGACATCACCGCCCTTTATCAGAATAAAGTCTGCCCCGGCCATACCGGCGGCATACTGGAACAGGACGGAACCGGCCGGGTCATCGACGCATACTATACCACCGTCCAGCAAAATGAGCCACAGAACGCCGTCTTCGGCGTCTACATCTTCAACAAAGACCTGCTCATTTCCCTTCTGGACCGGGCTTACACCTTCGGCTGGATCGATTTTGAACGGGACTTCATCACAAAAAACCTGAATAAGCTGAAGGTCTGCGCCTACGAGCACACGGGCTACTCCGCCGTGATCAATACCGTCGCTGACTATTATAACGCCAGCATGGAGATCTTAAAGCCTGAGATCCGCCGGGAGCTTTTCTACTCCGACACTCCCATCCTCACCCGGGTAAAAAACTCCGTCCCCACGGTCTACGGCTTCGACGGGAAGGTCACCGACTCCCTCATCGCCGATGGCTGCGTCATTGACGGCGAGCTTCATAACTGCATCGTCTTCCGTGACGTCAACATCGAAAAGGGTGCGGTCTTAAACAACTGCATCATCATGCAGAACACCACCGTCAAGAGCGGCGCCCACTTAAACTGCGTCATCTCCGACAAGGACGTGGTCATCGAAGAGAACCACACCCTCTCCGGCTACCAGACCTATCCCTTCGTGATCTCCAAGGGACAGCACGTTTAACCTTCCGAATCGAGGTGCCTTATGAAAATTCTTTTTGCCGCCAGTGAAGCGCTGCCCTTTATCAAGGTCGGCGGGCTGGGCGACGTCATGGGCGCACTGCCCAAAGAACTGGTCAAGCAAGGGATCGACGCCCGGGTCGTGATCCCCATGTACTCCGTTATGTCCCAGAAAATGCGGGAACAGTGCCATTTTGAGAAGTTCTTCTATTTCTCCTTAGGCTGGCGCAGCTGCTACTGCGGCGTCTTTTCCGCCAAAGCCGACGGGGTAACTTATTACCTCATCGACAACGAGCAGTATTTCAAACGGGGCGGGACCTACGGCGAATACGACGATGCTGAACGCTTCGCCTACTTCTCCAAAGCCGTGCTGGAGCTGCTGCCTCAGATTGATTTCTTCCCCGACATCATCCACGCAAACGACTGGCATACAGCTCTGGTTCCGGTCTATCTGGACACTCAGTACCGCTCCCTCCCCGGCTACGGCAGCATCAAGACCGTCTTCTCCATCCATAACATCGAGTTCCAGGGCAAATACGACCGGAATATTCTGGAATCTGTCTTCGGCATCTACCCCTCCCAGGAGTCGATTCTGGAGTTTGACGGGTGCTTAAACCTGATGAAGGGCGCCATCGAGTGTGCCAACATCGTCACCACCGTCTCGGAAACCTACGCCAAAGAGATCCTGAACCCCTACTTCTCCTTCGGTCTCCACCCCATTCTGGAGGCCCGGCAGTATAAACTCCGGGGCATCGTCAACGGCATCGACACCGAGGTCTTCGACCCGGAGACCGACCCCAACATCAAGACCAACTACTCTTTAAAGACCCGGGGCAACAAACGCTTCGACAAGCTGGCGCTGCAGGAGGAGCTGGGGCTTACTCAGGATCCCGACGTCCCCCTGATCGGTCTGGTCACCCGCCTGACCCCTCAAAAGGGCATCGACCTTCTGGAGCCTGTCATGGATGAGCTGATGCGGGAAAACGTCCAGATGGTGGTTCTGGGAAGCGGCTACGCCGAGTATGAAAACTACTTCAAATACTGCGACTACGCCTACCACGACAAGTTCCGGGCAGTGATCAAGTTCTCCGCCCCCTTAGCGCAGCAAATCTACGCCGGCGCCGACCTCTTCCTCATGCCCTCCAAATCTGAACCCTGCGGCCTGGCGCAGATGATCGCCATGCGCTACGGCACCATCCCCATCGTCCACACCGTAGGTGGTTTAAAGGATACCGTTCCCCCCTTCAACCCGGAAACGTCTGAGGGCAGCGGGGTGACCTTCCAGTCCTTTAATGCACAGGATATGCTGGGCGCCATCCGCCGGGCTATGGCCATCTGGCGGGATCCCGACCAACGGAAGGCCATCATGAAAAACGCCATGAGCGGCGACTATTCCTGGAAGGCCTCCGCCGGAAAATACCGGGAGATCTACGAAAGCCTCTGAACGTTTTGCTTAACACCGGCATCATTGTGAATAAAAACCGCCGTTTTCCGGAAAAATCCTCATAGGGTCTACCGATTGAAAACGGCGAAAAAACTGTGTATAATAAAGTCAGAATCGGTTTGGGAAGATTGCGGTTTCTTTCGTGCCGCCGTCTTCCCTTCTGTTATTATAAGGAGGTTCTTTATGGCAGAAACAGCCTCTCAGCTCCGGCAGGAGCTGGTGACCACTTTAAAAAACGACTATGGCTACCTCCCCGAGGACGCCACCGACCGTCAGATGTACGGCACCGTTCTGACCGTGATCCAGAATAAGCTCCTGAGCAAGCGGGCGGAGTATCTGGATCGGGTCCGGAAGGAAGGCCGGAAGCGGATCTACTATATGTCCATGGAATTTTTAGTGGGTCGCTCTTTAAAAAACAACCTTTACAACCTGGATCTGGAGCCCACCATGCGGGAAGCTTTAAAAGATCTGGGCTTCGATCTGGAGCGGATCTATGAAATGGAGCCCGACGCCGGCCTCGGAAACGGCGGCTTGGGACGGCTTGCCAGCTGCTACATGGACGCCGCCACCACCATGGGCTACCCCATTACCGGCTTCTCCATCCGTTACGAATTCGGCATTTTCAAGCAGAAAATCGTAGACGGCTGGCAGATGGAATACCCCGACGACTGGCTGGAAATGGGCAAATACTGGCTGGCTCCCCGCCCTGATGAAGCCATGGAGGTTCACTTCGACGGCCACGTCATCGAGCAGTGGGACGAACGGGGCCTGCGCACCATCCACAAGGATTTCTACACCGTCCGGGCCGTCCCCTATGACCTGATGATCTCCGGCAAGGATTCGGATGCCGTCAACTGCCTGCGTCTCTGGCGGGCGGAATCTCCCAACAGCTTCGACATGAGCGTCTTTTCCCGGGGCGAATACGTTAAATCCATGGAAGAGGACGCCAAGGCGGAAGCCATTTCCAAAGTCCTCTACCCCGCCGACGACCACATTGAGGGCAAGCGCCTGCGTTTAAAGCAGCAGTATTTCTTCGTCAGTGCCTCCCTCCAGACCATTATCGAGTCCCATTTAAAGCAGAATCCCTCTCTCGATAACCTCCCCGATAAGGCGGTCATCCACATCAATGACACCCACCCCGCCCTCTGCGTCCCCGAACTGATGCGGATCCTCTTGGACGACTGCGGCTACGACTGGGATCGGGCGTGGAGCATCGTCTGCCGCACCCTCGCCTACACCAACCACACCGTCATGAGCGAAGCGCTGGAAAAGTGGGATCTTGACCTCTTCCGCCAACACCTGCCCCGGATCACCAGCATCATCGAGGAGATCGACCGCCGCTTCTGCAAGGAGACCTTCGAGAAATTCCCCGAAATGCGCAGCAAAATCTCCGATATGGCCGTCATCGGCAACAACCAGGTGCGGATGGCGAACCTCTGCCTTATCGCCTGCTTCTCGGTAAACGGCGTTTCCAAGCTCCACTCGGAGATCCTCAAAAACGACCTGTTCCACGATTACAACGTGATCTTCCCCGGCAAGCTGACCAATGTGACCAACGGCATCGCCGCCCGGCGCTGGCTCTGCCAGGGCAACCCCCTGCTCACCGACTTCGTGACCGAACTGATCGGCGACGGCTTCGTCCACAATTTGGATGAGCTCCAGAAGCTCACCACTTTTGCGAACGATCCGGAAGTCTTGAAGCGCTTGGCACAGATCAAGCTGGAAAACAAAAAGCGGCTGGCACGCTATATCTCCAATGCCAATGGCATCAACGTAGACCCCACCTCCCTCTTTGACGTGCAGGTGAAGCGTCTTCACGAGTATAAGCGCCAGCTGATGAACGCCCTGCATATCTGCTGGCTCTATCTCCAGATCAAGCGCCACGGCGCTGTCTTCCAGCCCCGGACCTTCCTCTTCGGCGCCAAAGCCTCCCCCGGATACTACATGGCAAAGGAGATCATCCGCTTCATCTGCGCTCTGGGCGAGCTGATCGACCGGGACGTGCAGGCAAAAGAAATGATTCGGGTCATCTTCCTCGCCGACTACCGGGTCTCTCTAGCGGAGATCATCTACCCCGCCGCCGAGATCAGCGAGCAAATCTCTCAGGCCGGCAAGGAAGCCTCCGGCACCGGAAACATGAAGATGATGCTGAACGGCGCCCTGACCTTAGGCACCATGGACGGCGCCAACATCGAGATCTTCGACGCCGTAGGCAAAGACAACATCTTCATCTTCGGCATGAACACCGAAGAAGTCAACGCCCTCTACCGCACCGGCTACCATCCTCACTCCCTCTACGACTCCGATCCGGAGATCCGGGAGGTCTTGGACTTCATCCGGGACGGCGGCATCGACGGCAAGAAATTCGACTCCATCGTGGGGTACCTTCTGAATAACGACACCTATATGTCTCTGGCAGACTTTGAAAGCTACCGCCAGTGCCAGGCTCACGTTGCCGACGTTTACCGGGATCCCACTGCATGGAACCGGATGTCCCTCTTAAACATCGCAAACACCGGTATCTTCTCCGCCGACCGGGCCGTCAAAGAGTATATCGACAACATCTGGTACAAATAATCCCCAAAAAGCAGCGCACCCGAAGGTTTCTTCCTCCGGGTGCGCTTTTTATTTTTCTTCCATCAGTTTTTCCGAAAACCGCCGAAGCTCCGCTTCCGTTTCCAGCATGACCCCGGATTGCAGCACGTTTTCCTGCACCCACGCCGGCAGTGAGGAAAAGTAAGCATTCTCCCGGATCCGATCCAAAAATTCCGTCATGCAGCTCCCTCCTTTCTCTTTTAAACATATTTTGTCCGGCTCTCTCATAAAAATGAGGTAAGCCTCAAAAAGAAAGGAAGGATCCCATGTCACAGCCTGAACTGACCTGCGGCTCCGTCTGCACCACAGAACGGGTCTTCGATTCCTCTGCGGAGCAGTCGGTGGAGCTGGACTACTTTCTCCCCGACTATTACCCGAACATCTTCAAACTCTTAAAGACCTCCGTCACCCCGGTGATCCAGTCCCGATCCATCGACGGCGCCCGCCTGACCTTCGATGGGGTCGCATGGATCCGGGTGCTCTTTTTAGCGGAGGGCAGCAGCCGGATCTGCTGCGTGGAACAGAAAACACCCTTTTCCAAGACCATCGACCTCCCCGGCCTCTGCAGCAATCCCACAATCTGCATCACCCCCCGCTGCTCTTTCGCAAACGGCAGGGCGGTGAACCCCCGCCGCTTGGACATCCGGAGCGGCATCAGCTGCCGGGTACAGATCTGGGATCAGAAGGAGCTTTCCGTTCTCACCGGCGGGAGCGGAAGCGGCCTGCAGTGCCACACCCGCACCCTCACCTTCTCGGGGCCTGTGCGCACCGCCTTCCGTTCCTTCGTCGTCACCGAGGATCTGGAATTGGGAAGCGCCAAGCCTTCCTTCGGCTCCCTTTTGGCCAGCCGCTGCGTCATCGTTCCCACGGATCGGAAGCTCATCGCCAACAAAGCCGTCTGCAAGGGAGCTCTGACCCTCCATCTGCTCTACCAGCCGGAGGATGCGGAAGCCGCCCCGGAAACCATGGACTTCTCCCTCCCCATCAGCCAGATCGTCGACCTCCCCGGCCTTGAGGAAGCGGACTTTTTCAACTTTTTCTTCGAGGTCACCGGGGTAAGCATCGAAGCAAAACCCGACGGCTCCAGCGAAAACCGGATCCTGAACTGCGAGTTTACCGCCTCCCTTTTCTGCTCCGCTTCCCGGAACCGGGAGTTGCCGGTGGTGGACGATGCCTATTCCACCCTCTATGAATCGGAGTTGACCACCTGCCCAGCTTCCACCAGCTCCGTCCTCCGCACTGTGGAACAGCTGCTGACGGCGAAAAACGCCGTAGACTCCGGAAGCGCCCCCATCGCCCGGGTGCTGGACGCTTCCTCCCGCTTTCAGGACGCCGGTGTGAAAAATGAGAACGGCCAGTTCCTCCTCTGCGGCAATCTAGAGCTTTCCGCCCTCTGCTGCGGCAGCGACGGCGTCCCCTTTTTCTTGGAAAAATCCCTCCCGGCGGAGCTGCCCCTTTTTCCCGTCGACGGGAAAGAAGAACTGGCGTTCCTCCCTCAGGTCAGCGTCCTGTCCACCGGCTATGCCATCCTTTCGGAGACCCGGCTGGAGCTCCAGACAGAGCTGCAGGTCAACGGGATGCTCTGCCGTCCCCTGACCCTTCCCCTCCTGACCGGGATCACCCTGCAGGAAGACGTTCTCAAGCCCCGGGACGCCCTCTGCGCCCTGCGGATCTGCTACGGAGAAGCCGGTGACCGGATCTGGGACATTGCCAAGACCTATTCCACATCCATGGAAGCCGTCATGCAGGAAAACGGCCTGAACGAGGAGATTCTCCCCGGCCGCACCATGCTGCTGATTCCCCTCATCGACGCTTAAACCAGAAAACGGAGGCAGAAAAATGGATCAATCAACGATTTACCGGGACGTTGCCCTCCGCACCGGCGGCGATCTCTACATCGGCGTGGTAGGCCCTGTCCGTACCGGAAAAAGCACCTTCATCAAAAAATTCATGGAGACCCTGGTCATCCCCCACATCAAAGGCGATCTTATGCGGGAACGCGCCACTGACGAGCTGCCCCAGTCTGCCGCCGGCAAGACCATCATGACCACCGAGCCGAAGTTCATCCCCGAAAAAGCCGTTTCCGTGGAGCTTGCCGACAGCGTGCAGGCCCGGATCCGGCTCATCGACTGCGTGGGCTATGTGGTGCCAAGCTCCCTCGGTTACTTTGAAAACGAAGCCCCGCGGATGGTTCGGACGCCGTGGTTTGACGACCCTGTTCCCTTCAACATGGCGGCGGAAGTGGGCACCCGCAAGGTCATCACCGACCACTCCACCTTAGGGTTAGTGATCACCTCCGATGGCAGCTTCACCGACATTCCCCGGGACGAATACGAAGAAGCCGAGGAACGGGTCATCGAAGAGCTTTCTGCCCTTCAGAAGCCCTTTATCGTCCTTTTAAACTGCGCCGACCCACAAAGCGAGGCGATAAGTCAGCTCCGCGCCCGGCTGGAAGAGAAGTACGCCCGCCCGGTGCTGGCGGTCAACTGCCTGGAGCTGACCGAATCGGACATTGCCGCTCTTCTTTCCCAGCTGCTTTTGGAATTCCCCGTCCGGGAGATCGCCGTGGAGCTGCCCCGCTGGGTGGTCTCCCTGGAGCCGGATCACTGGCTCCGCTCAGCCCTGTTCGGCGCCATCCGCTCCGCTGCCTCGGAAGTGACCGTCCTCCACCAGACAAAAGGCATGACCCGCACCCTCAGCACCTGCGAATCCGTCGCATCCGTAAGTCTTTCCTGCATCGACCCCGGAAAAGGCTCCGCCCGCCTTTCCATCGCCCTCCAGCCGAAGCTCTTCTACCGGGTCTTGGGCGAGACTACCGGCATCACCGTGGAGGATGAAGCCGGCCTGATCCCCTGTCTGAAGGAGCTTTCCGCCTGCCGGAAAGAGTACCAGCGGCTGAAGGACGCTCTGGACGAAGTTTCCGCCACCGGCTACGGCATCGTCATGCCCACTATGGAGCAGCTGACCTTAGAAGAGCCGGAAATCGTCCGTCAGGGCGGCAAATACGGCGTCCGTCTCCGGGCCTCCGCCCCCTCTATCCACATGATGCGGGCGGACATCAAAACGGAGGTCAGCCCCATCGTCGGATCCGAAAAGCAGTCGGAGGAGCTGGTACTCTACCTTCTGAAAGAATTCGAGGAAAACCCTCAGAAGATCTGGGAATCCAACATCTTCGGGAAATCCCTCCACGAGCTGGTCAACGAAGGACTCCGCAACAAACTCTACCGGATGCCCTCCGACGCCCGGATGAAACTGCAGGAGACCATCGAACGAATCATCAACGAAGGCTGCAGCGGCTTGGTCTGCATCATCCTGTGACCAAAAACCGCCCCGCTCCCGGATAACCATTCCGGAAGCAGGGGGCAGGGGTATTTTCTTTAAACGCAAAACGCACACAAAATTCCCCCGGATCCAAAGGAGTCCGGGGGAATTCTTAAGGTTTCTTATTTCTCTTTCTTCTTGCGGAGCACCACGGCACCGACCAGAGCGGCGGCTGCAGCCCCGAAGAGGACGGAGAGCCCTCTCACGGCAGCGCCGGTCTTGGGAGGATCCACCAGAGGAGTGGTCTCGTCGTCGATGACCTCATCGGAATCGCCGGGTTTCACAGGATCCACAGGCCCGGGAGCCAGAGGAGTATCGTCGTCGTCGATCTCTTCTTCCTCTTCACCGGAGTTCACCACATAAATGGTAGCAGAAGAACCGGTTCTCACATAGACCGTATCGCCTTCCGGGAAGCTGGGGGTGTAGCCTTCCGGCACATCCTCGCTGATGATATAGGTGCCGCCTGCGGGGACGGTGATAACGGCACGGTTGCGGCCCGCCCGGAGGGTTCCGGTGTAACTGCGGCCGGTCTTCTCATTGGTAGCCGTAAAAGTGATCCGTCCGTCATAGGGTTCTGCGTTCTCCCAGCTCTTCTCAATGACGATAATGGTATCGTCTACCACGGGAGGATTGGGGGGCAGCTCCGTGGTTCTTCTGTAAACCAGGGTGTATTCCAGGTATCCGTCGCCGATATCCTTCGGGCCAGTGGTGCTGACATAGGTGTAGGTTTTCTCGGAATACTCCGGCTTCTGGGTGGGCGCGACGAAATCTTCGGAATAATCAAATTCCTCGATTTCGGTGCCGTCATGATTGCCGTCGGTGTAGTACTCGTGATTCACGCGAATCTTCGAGTAGCGGGGACCATCGTCCTCCACCTGGTACTCAATGGTGAACACATGGTCGTTGTGGACCTCGCCCACCGCATTGTCAGTGGTGTTCAGGACCCAACCGTCGTAGCTGTCCCGGATCGCGTACTCCACGCCATCATAGGTGGTCTCAGGTTTAGGCTCAAAGCCTTCCTTGTCCAGCATGTGGTCGAAATCGGTATCCCGAACTTCGGCGACCAGGTTGCCGTCGGCATCAAAGTACTTGTGGATCACCACAACGTAATCCTTGACTTCCTCGACTTCCGATTTCTGTTTGTACTTGAGGGTGATGACGTAATCGTCATGCTTGCCCATATTATCCGCATCTTCGGCGTCGTAACTCCACTCGGCGGTTTTGCCCCAAGCCTCATAGGTCTTTCCGCCGTAGTCGTAGATACGGTCGGGGTTCGGCTCTGAGCCTTCTTTGTAGACCATATGGCCGTAGTTTTCGTCCGTGATGCAGGAGAGCTTATAGCCTTCAGCATCGTAGTATTCGTGCTTGACAACGATATACTTCGGATTTGCTTCCTTGGTGTTGGTAACAGTCTCCAGAGGATCGCCGTTCGCCTTGGAAACCACGCCGTAGGAGACCTTGAACGCAATGGGCTCCAGAGCCTCATAGCCGTCCATCTTGGTCTCGGTCAGGGTGTAGTTGAAGCCGGAGGGGATGCCCTCGATGGTCACGTTGCCGTTGGTGTCAGACACGCCGGTCAGGCTGGTGTTGGAAATCGCGAAGCTGGCGCCGGACAGAGCGTTGCCGTCCTGGTCCACCTTCCGGAAGCTCAGGGTGCCCAGATAGCCCTTCACCGTAGGAACGGTGAAGTCCACGGTGTCCGGATCCTCCGGGATGACCGTATCGTCCTTCACTTGGGAGAAGAGGTAGTAGGAAAGGGTAGTAGTGCCGTTGGTGGCATACGCCTTCCCAGCCTCAAAGCCCTCCGCCGCCGTGTTCAGGGTGATGGGGTAGGTCAGAGTGTAGGTGTAAGTAGTAGTGTCGCCTGCTTCGGAAACTTCCGGCGTACTGCTCTTCAAGTCCCAGCGAAGGATACCGTCTGCATAGGTGAAGCGGTTGTGATCTGCCGCCGTGTCAGAAGCCGCACCGGTGTACTCGATGAACTGACCCATGGGGTCCGTGACCTTCCAAGCCTGTGCGCCCAGTCGGATCAGCTTTGCGATGTTGTCGAACTTAATGGTCAGGTCATCTGCGTTGGAAGCGGTAAAGCCCTTGGTGGAGAAGCCGTTCATCCAGTTGGAAACGTTCATCTCCATCCAGTAAGATTTCCAGTAGCCATGCTTCCGCACGCCGTTTACCATCTGCCAGTGATCCTCGCCCTCTTCGGTGCAGTCATATTTGCGGAATCCCGACCTATGCTTAGCTTCCGTCTCAACGAAGCCCAAATTTTGAAAATCGGCTTTTCCGGTCTGGAACGCCACGGAGTAGAGGTTGATATTTGCAGAGGTGATGGTAGAAGCCAGAGTCTCAACGGGCTTCCAGTCAACGTAATACGCAACGTTTCCGCCGCCCTCCGCGCCCTCGATTTTTGTAAGGCTGTTGCGGGTGTCCGCCTTCACATGGAAGGTGGGGCAGCCGTCAGACATCAGGATAATGCTGACGTTTTTCACGTCTTTCAGGAGGCCGTTCTCGCCTTTTTCGCTGTTGATCAGATTATACGCCAGCTGCAGGCCGCCTTCCATGTTGGTGCCGCCGGTGTAGCCATCAAAGATATTCCACTCAACATACAATCTGTCAATCGCGTCTTCGAAGTTGCCGGTGCCCTGGGCCAGGTTGGTCCAGC
>USLH01000054.1 GCA_900555435.1 uncultured Oscillospiraceae bacterium
GAAAAACTCCGTGGAGCTGTTCCGCTCTCTGGACATCCCCGTGCGCCAGCTGGAGTGCTGCTCCGGCGACCTGGCCGACCTGAAAGTGAAATCCGTAGACGTGGAAGCCTGGTCCCCCCGTCAGAAGAAGTACTTCGAGGTGGGCAGCTGCTCCAATCTGGGCGACGCTCAGGCCCGCCGCCTGAAGATCCGTGTCAACGGAGAAAACGGCAAGTACTTCGCACATACCCTCAATAACACCGTGGTGGCTCCTCCCCGGATGCTCATTGCGTTTCTCGAAAACAATTTGAACGCCGACGGAACCGTCCGGATCCCGGAGGTTCTCCGTCCATACATGGGCGGCAAGGACAAGCTGGTTCCCACCAAGAAATAATTTTTAAGCGGAGGACATTCTCGTGGAAGGTGTATTTAGTAAAAAGACAAGTGTTCACTTCTACGACTGTGACCTCTACGGACGGATGAAGCTGACGGCGATCAACCAGACTCTGGCTGACATCGCCGATGAAGACTACGCCCAAAAGGGAATGTCCCACAGCTGGCTCTGGGAGCATGGCTTCGTGTTCCTGCTTTCCAAAGTCAGCGTTCGGTTCCAGCGCTTCCCCACTCCCCGTGAAGTCCTTACCGTCTCCACTTGGGAACGGGAGGTCAAGGGCGCTTCCTTCTTCCGTTCCTTTTCGATCCACGACGAGCAGGAAAATCTCGTCCTCACCGCCGACAGCGCATGGATGCTGGTCGACCCAAAAAACCGCCAGATCCTCCGCCCCTCGGCTTTCCCTTATGCCCACCCCACCTACCTCCCGGCGGATTGTCCCCCTTGCCGGAAGATCAAGTGGGAGGACGGCACACTGGCAGGCCGGCGCAAAGTGGTCTACTCCGATTTGGATGGAAACGGCCACGTTTATAATGCCGTCTATGCCGGCATTGCCTGCGATTTTCTGCCGCAGGAGACCCTAAAACGGGAGATCTCTGCTTATCAGGTAAACTTCGCCCATGAGGCAAAATTAGGGGACACGCTGGACATCTGGCTCCGGCAAAATGAGCAATCTTCGGTCATAAAAGGCACAGTTGGGGATCATGACAGCTTTTTATGCGTTTTGGAATATCGCCCGGATCGTGAAACCATCGGCCCGGAACGGTAAAAAAGTCATGTGAAGGGACCGCCCCGCAAGGAGCGGTCTTTTTCTGCTCAAAACAGTCTTTTGTATAGATACAGTTGTACGCAAAATCTAACATTCCCGTTTTTCCCTTCCACTCCTTCTCTTTCCTTCCACATCCCTCTGCGACCGCCCCCAAACGCCTCTTCTCCACCTCCGCAAAACGGCGCAGCGCATTTTGCTTTCCAAAGCCTTCCAATCAGCAATGAGAAGCCTGCAACTCCTCCACACGAAAGTGTTTCCGAAGTTTTTCTTCGGAGGTATGCTTCGGCTTGGGGTTTCTTGCCTTGACTGAAAGGTAAAAAAAGCCTTAAAAATTCTTCCGCACGTTACACAAACCTATCCCAAAACCAGTAGAGGTGTGCCTATTTGTACTATTTAATACAAATAATACAATTTGGAATATTCTCTTGCGAAAAATGGCGTTTCATGTTACACTGAAACCAAACCCATCCGACTTAAAGGAGGCTCCTATGCGCCCGACAAAATTTTCATTCCGACTGCTTTTTACTTCCGGATT
Source organism: uncultured Oscillospiraceae bacterium (assembly GCA_900555435.1). Classification (GTDB taxonomy): domain Bacteria; phylum Bacillota; class Clostridia; order Oscillospirales; family Ruminococcaceae; genus Merdivicinus. Next base: position 1,675 of record USLH01000054.1, read on the forward strand.
GTTTTTGCTTTTCTGCACCTTTTTTGCCCTTCCCATTTCGGCCGCCAATGTTTCGTTGGAGGTGGATTCGGTGCTTCCTGCCGGGGAGAGCATTTTTGTCCGTTATACCGGCGCTTCTTCCAAAAGCTGGCTGGGCGTTGCGGCGGAAGGTGAAACGGAGCCTGTCCGTCTGGAACTGGACGGGCAGGCCTCCGGAGCCGTGGAGCTTCCCTGCCTTTCTGCCGGGACGTACCGTTTGAGCCTTTATCGTTACGGTACAGCGCCTGCTTATGAAACCACCGTTACCGTGACGGATTCCCCGGTCTATCTGAACACTGCTTCCGTTGGCTGGGGCGGTTCAACAGAACTGCATGTCCGGCGGGAAGAACGGAAGGAAGACGCATGGGTCGGCATCTTCCCCGCTGGAGCGGTTCCGGGAATGGATCCCTGCCCCACTTGGATCTACCTGCGGGATCTTCCGGAGTCCGGCTCGGTTTCCACTTCTGACTTTCAGGGGGATGTGCCTTTTGCGCTGCTCCCGAAGGGCGAGTATCAGCTCATACTTTTTGAGGACGGAGGCTATTCCCCCGAAGTATCCTGGACGTTCCAAATCGATACCGCCGATGCACCCAATCTGTTCCTTTTTGTCCCCAAAAATACCCCGAAAAACAGCGTGGACGGCACCTTATATATTACTTATGGTACAAATCCATCTAAATATTACTGGATTGCATGGGCGGATGACGCCGGCGTCTTGGAGGATTACACCCCTCTCGGAATGGTTTCCTCCGAAAGCGAACAGCTGGCCTTCTCCATGCCGGACCATGCCGCCGTCCCTCGGGAAGCGACCCGACTCGTTCTCTGCAAAGGCACGGAAAACTCCTTCCAGAAGCGGGAGATCGTCGCCTTCCTCCCTGTGTCCCCTGTGTTGGAAACGCCTTTGCTGTCCTTTGCCGTTGTTTCCGACATCCATGTCTCCGAGAACTACTCCTATGTCTATAACCGGAACTATACCCGGATGGTTCGGGATGTGATCCGGTCCATGCCGGATGCGCAGGTACTGATGATCGACGGGGACGTGACCAATAACGGGAAGCCCGCCGAATTCAAGATCTTGGGCCGCCTTTTGTCCCAGTTTCAGGATCAGATCCCTCAGTATCTGCTGCTGGGGAATCACGATCTGGCGCTGAACCGGGGCGAGTGGGGCGCCCAGCTTTATAACTTCTTAAGCTATACAAAGATGCCCGGCGTTTACTACGATTTCTGGCTGGGCGGGATCCGCTTCCTTTGCTTGGGCTCTCAGGAAAGCGTGAAAACGGATGATGTTTCTGCTTCCCTTCTGGAGGATCAGCTGGAGTGGCTTTCCGAAAAGCTGGAGGGTGCCCAGGATGCCGATCCGGACGCCCCTATCTTCGTTTTTCTCCACCAGCCCCTTCAGAATACGGTCACAGGCAGTGAGGACAGCGCCATTCTTCAGAATGATCAGCTGGCTGAGATTTTAAGCCGCTATCCGCAGGCTATTCTTTTCACCGGCCACACCCACGCCGCTCTGGATGCGGAAAAAGTCCTTTGGGACGGCGGGAAGGATCGCTTCAGCGCCGTCCACAGCGGCAGCGTCAGCTCTCTCTGGGACTTTTCCGAAGAGTCCGCTGCCGGTGGCCCGGATACCGGAGCCAAGGGAATTATGGAAGGCAGCCAGGGCTTAAAGATCGAGGTTTACGACGGATATATCCGGATCCGCAGCCGGGATTTTTCCTCCGGGAAATGGATGGGCGATGCCGAACGGATCCTCTGGTATCGATGAAGGCAGAAAATGCTTTGCCGTCTGTTCCTATACGCAGCGGTATTTGCGCTAAACGGACGAAGAATAGGAGTTTTTATGGGAATGCAGCTGCTTTGCGGCTATCCGGATACGCCGGATAAGAATCCGAACCATGCAATGTTCCGGCTTCCGAACGGATTGAAGGTGCGGCCGATCCAAATTTGCGGAGGAACGCCCGGGAAGGCGGCCACGGTGACGGTTTTTGCGGACGTTCACCTGAATTTCTGCGATGAAACGGATCGGGAGGAGGCGAACCCTTCCATCCTGAGTACACGGGAGCACCGGAAATGGATGGCGGACGGTGCGGCTGTTCCCGCTTTGCGGAACGCTATGGATCTTGCTGCCGACTCCGATCAGACGGTGCTCATCGGTGACGTTCTGGACTATCTTTCCCACGGCGCCATCCGGCTGATGCAAAAGGAGATTCTGGATAGGGATCCTTCCGTCTGCATGGCGATAGGCGGTCACGAGCTGACCCGGGTGATGCAGGGAAAAGTGCCGGATCCCACTTCCCTTGCCTCCCGGTATGAGGTGCTCCGAGCGGTCTGGCCCAACGACTTGCATTACCATTCCCGGTACCTTCGGAATGCTGCAGGGCAGAAGAAAGCCCGGCTGGTTTTGCTGGACAACCACACGGATCAGTACGGCGCCGATCTGCTTGCCCCTTTCCGGGAGGATCTGGCCCTCTGCCGGGAAGAGGGGCTTCCTCTGCTGCTTTTCCAGCACGATCCCATTTATACGAACCAGGGGGAAACGGCTGCCGCCGACTGGTTCTATGAGCCGGGGGACGTTTCTGAAATGCCGTGGAATTTATGGGAAAACGGAGCCGGCGGGAAGCATTCTACGGAAGAAACGAAAGCGCTTTACCGCCTCATCGTGGAAAACGGAGACGTGATCCGGGGGATTTTCTGCGGGCACATCCACAATCACTGTTATACGGAAGTTCTGGCTTCCGATCCGATGGGGAACCCCGCTCCCATTCCTCAGTACATCGTCACCGCCAACGCTTACCATCAGGGCTGCGTTCTGCAGATCACCGTGGAATAAAAGAAGAAGCCGCCCTCTGAGTGAAAACAGAAAGCGGCTTTGTTATATTTTTGTGATTTTAAACGATATGTATTAGCCTTGTCCCCGGATATAGGCGCTCAGGATGGCAGCATAGCTTAAGTACGGGATAGGCTTTCCTTCCGGATTGCCGGAGCCGAAAGCGTAGCTCTTGCCGTGGGTCAGCTGCTGCAGACCGGTGCAGTAGTCTAAAATATCCCGGGGCTTCTGTCGGATGAGCCAGGAGAAGCGGGTGTCCCCCAGCAGCGCCCAGCGGTCGTTCCACTGCTTCCAGAGAAGCTCCACCGGCCGGTTCCGGGCTTCGGTCAGGTGGATTCCGTCGAAGCTGCAGCCGGTCAGCTCGGAAAGAGGAATGGGCGTTTTTGAATCGTCCGCCCAGATGCAGGGCTTTCCCTGCCGATGGACGGCGGCTGCTAATTGCCGGTAATTTTCCGGCGTTCCACATGGAACATTCCGAAGGATCACGGCGCAGACCGCCTCTTCTTTTGCCAGAGCCTCGTAAGGCGCTGGGTCGAAAACCGGGACGGAAAGCCCTGCCGCCAGCTTCATCCCCTCCCGGAGCCGAAGCCCTTTCAGGGCGGGAAAGCCGTCTTCAAACGAAAGCTGCACCACAGCGCAGTCAAAGCCGGATACCGCCGCTGCGTCTGCAAGGGTCTGCACCCGGGCGTTTTCCGTGGCCCAGAGGGTGTCCCCTCTCCGCCAAACCAGCTGTTCCGCCAGCTCCCGATTCAGGGCATACTCGAAAAAGACCGCCCGTCCCGGTTTTTCGTGGGACAGGACCCGAAGAAATTCCCGATAGTCCGCCATAACTCCTCCGTTACAGGCAGAGCCGGTAGATGTCCAGCATCTCTTTTTTGCCCAGCTCGATATAGTCCGGCAGGGTGCGCTTGCCGAAGAAGGTGCATTTTTCCGCCATTTCGTCGAAGCGGGAATCGTCGATGGAAAGCTCCGAGAGCCGGACCGGCATCCCGATGGAACGGAAGTAGGCTTCCGCCGCTTCGATCCCGGCAAGAGCCGTCCGTTCCGGGTGCTCAAAGTCCATGGGGATGCCCCAGACATTTGCGGCGTACCGGGCGAAGCGGGGGACGTTGTATTGGTAGATGTATTTTGCCCACGCCGGGAAGATCACCGATAATCCTGCCCCATGGGCCACCCGGTCGTAAGCGCCGGACAGCTCATGCTCCAGCTGGTGGCAGCGCATGACGAAATTTTTCCCGCAGCCGGTGAGGCCGTTGTGGGAAAGGCTCCCCGCCCACATCAGGGCGGCACGGGCCTCATAGTCCTCCGGATCTGCAATGGCACGCTTTCCGGCTTCCGCTACGGTCCTTAAAAGCCCCTCGTCCAGATTGTCGGTCAGGGGGGTGTCGCCGTTTAAGGAGAAGTAGCGCTCCAGGGTGTGCATCATGATGTCCACGATGCCGCAGCCGGTCTGGAACTTGCCGACGGTGAAGGTGAGCTCCGGGTTCAGAATGGAGAAGAGCGGGCGGTTGCAGGGGGCGTTGAAGCCCCGTTTCAGCCAATTTTCCTCGTTGGTCAGGACGCAGGAATCGCTCATCTCGCTGCCGGAAGCGGCGAGGGTGAGGATTGTCCCGACAGGAAGGGCTTTTTCCGGGATCCGCTTTTTCGTGGAGAACTCCCACGGGTCGCAGTTGTAGTAGGCGCTGGCTGCCGCCGCCTTGGAGGAGTCAAGGACGCTTCCGCCGCCTACGGCAAGGATCAGGTCGACCTTTTCCTCCCGCGCCAATTTTGCGGCTTTCCGGGCCAGGCTCACCTTGGGGTTTGCTTCCACGCCGCCCAACTCCACGAAGGAGATACCGGCGTCCTTCAAAGAGGCGACTACCGTGTCATAAAGTCCGGAGCGTTTGATGCTTCCGGAGCCGTAGTGGAAGAGAACCTTGGAAAACCCGTAGGAACGGAGGATCTCCCCTACTTTTTTCTCCCCGCCCCGGCCGAAAAAGACCTTGGTGGGAGTATGAAAGACGAAATCATTCATGAAATGACCTCCTTTATACTTTTGCCTGTTCATTGAAGTCTTTTTGAATAGCCTGCAGGGTGCTCATGATCTCCCGCAGGCAGCTTAAAGAATCCTGCCCCTTCAGCTTGACGGCAAGATAAGGGGAGGAGCCGGCGTTGATCGTGACCCGCCCCTTCATCCGGGCGGCCAGGGCGCCTGCCAGATTCAGATCCAGCCGCTCCGGGATCAGGTGGAGGGCGTCGGATTTCTGGTTGATCTCCTTGAAGCCGAACTGGGCGGCGGTGTTCCGGAGGAGGGCTACGTCGATGAGCCCCTTTACCGACTGGGGCGGTTCCCCGAACCGGTCGATCAGCTCGTCGATGAGATCGGAGCTGTCCTCCTCGGTTTTGATGGAAGCGATTTTCCGGTAAACGTCGATGCGCTGGGACAGGTTTTCGATGTAGTCCTCCGGGATGTGGGCTTCCAGCTGCATATCCACCAGGCATTCGGCGGTGGCGAGGGTGTCCGGGGTTTTCCCCTGTTTTTCCGCCACGGCTTCGGATAAGAGCCGCAGGTACATATCGTAACCCACCGCTTCCATATGGCCGTGCTGCCGGGTGCCTAAGATGTTTCCGGCGCCCCGGATCTCCAGATCCCGCAGGGCGATGCGGAAGCCGGAGCCGAATTTGGTGAACTCCCGGATGGCGTTTAACCGTTTGGTGGCAGTTTCCGAGAGCACCTGCCCCCGCTGGAAGGTGAAGTAGGCAAAAGCCCGGCGGCTGGAGCGCCCCACCCGTCCCCGGAGCTGATAAAGCTGGGAAAGGCCCATCCGGTCGGCCCGCTCGATGACCAGTGTGTTGCAGTTTGCTACGTCCACGCCGGTCTCGATGATGGTGGTGCAGACTAAAATGTCGATCTCCTGATCCATCAGCTGCTTCCAAATCTTGGATAGCTCCTCCTCCGGCATTTTCCCATGGGCGACCCCTACTCTTGCTTCGGGGATGGCTTCCTTAATCCGGGCGGCGCAGCCGTGGATGGTCTCGATGTTGTTGTGGATGTAGTAAGCCTGTCCGCCCCGGTGGAGCTCCCGGCGGAGCGCCTCGAAAATGACGCCGTCGTCGTGCTCCAGAACATAGGTCTGGACGGGGTGGCGGTTCTGGGGGGCTTCTTCGATGACGCTCATATCCCGGATGCCGCTCATGGCCATGTTGAGGGTCGGGGGGATAGGGGTCGCCGACAGGGTCAGCATATCCACCCCCGCCAGCATTTCCTTAAACCGCTCCTTATGGGCAACGCCGAAGCGCTGCTCCTCGTCGATGATGGCAAGGCCCAGGTCCTTGAAGTGGATGTCCTTTGACACCAGCCGGTGGGTGCCGACTACGATGTCCGCCCGGCCGTTCTGGAGCTTCTGGACCACCGCCTTCTGCTCTTTGGGGGAGCGGAACCGGGACAAAAGCTCGATCTCGATGGGAAAATTCCCCATGCGGTGCAGGAGGGTCTGGTAGTGCTGCCACGCTAGGATCGTGGTGGGGCAGAGGATGGCGCACTGCTTCCCGTCCATGACGCACTTGAACGCTGCCCGGAGCGCCACCTCCGTTTTTCCGAAGCCAACATCGCCGCAGAGCAGCCGCTCCATGGGGACGGGCTTTTCCATGTCCGCTTTAATCTCGGCGATGCAGCGGAGCTGGTCGTCGGTCTCCTGATAGTCGAAATGGGCTTCAAAATCCCGCTGGTATTCGGTATCCGGGGAAAAGGCGTAGCCTTTCACCTTCATCCGCTGGGCATAAAGGGCGATGAGCTCGTCCGCCATTTCGTCCACGGCTTTTTTGACCCGTGCCCTCGTCTTCTGCCACTCGCCGGAGTGGAGGCGGTTCAATTTTACCTTGGAGTCCTCCCGGGGGCCGATGTACTTGCTGACCAGATCCAGCTGGGTCACGGGGACGTAAAGGGTGTCGGCTCCGGCATACTGGATCTTGATATAGTCTTTCACGATGCCGTGAAGATCCAGCTTGTGGATCCCGGCGAAGATGCCGATGCCGTGGGCCACATGGACGACGTAGTCCCCTTCCGTCAGATCGGAGAGAGATTTTATTTCCTCCCCTTTCCGCTTCCGGGGCTGGGTGGAGGGGGCGATCACGGCTTTTCCGGTGGTAGTCAGGGAGAAGCGGATGGTCGGGTATTCAAATCCGGCGGAAAGCGTCCCCGCCATGACCAGCACTTTCCGGTATTGCAGTGCTTTCAGATCCTTGACGCAGGTGGCGGGAAGCCCCATCCGGGCCAAGTCGTTTGCAAGGGTGGAAGCGGCTTTCGCCGTTCCCGCCAGCACGACGCAGCAGTACCCCTCTTCCAATAAAGGCATCAGGTCGCTTTGCAGGAGCTTCAAGTCTCCGTTCCAGCCGGAGGACTGGAGGGGGCTGAGGTTGATGATGTCCTTGATCCCCTCGCCGGAGCCGGTGCGGGCGAAGGTGTCCAGAAGGATCACCCGGTGGGCCTCTATCTTTGCTTCTGCCTGCTCTGGGCTCAAGAGATAGCTGTCCAAGCCCTTGCAGAGCTGCCCTTCGTCGAAGAGAATCTTCAGATCCTCGCTGTACTGCCAGAAAAGGCCCCGGGCGCCTTCCCTTGCTTCGGTGCGCTCACTGATGAATAAGGGGGCTTTGTCGAAGTAGTCGAAAAGGGTGGCGAAGGTATCGTATGCCAGGGGGAAGTATTTATCCTCCGAAGCCAGCTCCACCCCGGCGTCCAGCTGTTCCAGATCCTTTTCCAGCACGGCTTTTGCAGCGGCGAAATTCTTCCGGTTCCCGAGTTTTTCACAAAATTCACTGAGCTTTGTGGATAACTCGCCCTCTGAAAATACCACTTCGTTGGCGGGAGAAACGTCGATGCGCTGGACGGTGTCCGTCCGCCGTTGGGAGTCCAGTTCGAAATAGCTCATGGTGTCGATTTCGTCGCCCCAGAATTCGATCCGGACGGGAGCGGGTTCCTTCGGCGGGGATAAGTCCAGGATCCCGCCCCGGATGGAGAACTGGCTGATGCCGTCCACCTGCGGGCGGCGGACATAGCCGGAGCGGGAGAGCTTTTCCGCCAGCTCCTCCATGGAAACGGCGTCGCCGGGGGAAAGGGAGAAGGTATTGGCAAGGAGCACCTCTTTCGGAATCGTCCGGGTCATGGACGCCTGCATGGAAGCGACTACGATGGACGCCTCCCCTGCCGCTAAGCGGGAAAGGACACTGAGCCGGGTCTGCTCGTATTCCGTGGAGACTCCCTCCACCTGCCGGTAGGAAAAGTCCCGGTAAGGGAAGAGGAGCGCCACTTCCCCGGAGGCGGCCATGGAGTTGATGTCCATAACCAGCCGGGCGGCGCTGGTCTCGTCCTGAGTGATGACTAAGACAGGTTCCTCCAGCTCCACGGCGGCGGCATAGAGAAAGTGCGCCTTATGGATGGCGGAAAGCCCGACGCAGAGGGCTGGAACCCGTCGGGAGCGCAGGTCCCCGATCATCTGGGTGAACGCTTCCAGCCGGGAAGCAACGGTGGAATAGAGTTTCATAAACACCTCGCTAGAGAGAAAGGGTTCAGGAATTATAAAGGTTCATGGCCTTTTCGATGGCTCCGGTTATGACAAGCTCTGCGATCTCTTTGCAGTGGGAGGCGGCTTCGTTCAGGCTCTTCCGCTCCGCTTCGGTAAAGGTGGACAGAACCCAGTCCGCCAGATCGTAGTTGGGGTTCGGTTTTGCGCCGACACCCAGCTTCACCCGGGGGAAATTGTCTGACTGGAGATAGTCGATGATGCTGCGGATGCCGTTGTGGCCCCCGTGGGTGCCCTTGCGGCGGATCCGGAGCTTTCCCGGCTCCAGAGAAATGTCGTCAAAGAGGACAAGAACGTTTTCCGGCGGGATCTTATAGAAGGAGGCGGCTTTTTCCACAGCCACGCCGGAAAGGTTCATATAGGTCTGGGGCTTCATGAGCAAGGCCCGCTTCCCTCCGATGGTCACATCGGCGGTGAGGGCGTCGAATTTGCTCCGGTCGATGGAAACGCCCAGCTGCCGGGCGATCTCGTCCACGGCGATGAAGCCGGCGTTGTGGCGGGTGTTCTGGTATTTCCGGTCGGGGTTTCCAAGGCCTACGATCAGGTAGGCGATCCCTCCGGTGGATCTTTGAAAAAACGGCATAGCAAATGCTTTCCGAAAGCGGCGGAAGGCGGCTTTCGGCTCTCTCCTTTTCTGATGGATTCGATTACTTTTAGTTTACCACAAAATGCGGTCTCCTTCAAGAAGTTCCAAAAAAGTTCCCGGCCTCCGAAGGAAGCCGGGAAGGGGTCAAAGGTCAATCTGGTTTTCAAACTGCAGAGGCAGCCGGTCGGCGTAGATGTGGGAAATATCCGACAGCGCAAGGCACCGGGGGGAGGTGAGCCCGTCGGGGTTGTTTTTGAACTCCAGGATGGTCACGGAGGAGTGGTTCAAGTCAAAGGAAGACCAGAAGAGCACCGGAGGAATGGCAAGAAGATGGGAGAGCCAGGTGGTCCCGAAGCCCTGGTGGCAGAAGACTGCTACCCGTTTTTCGCTGGGGGAAACGATCCGGTAGACGCTCCCCTCCCGGCGGTAGCCTAAGCGCTCGGTAAATTCATCGGAAGCTTTCTGGATCCGCTCGTACCCTGCTTTTGCGTTGCAGTGGCAGAAGGGCTCCGCTTCCCACCACCGCTCCCCCATTGCCAGCAGCTCCGGGGTCTTTAAACGGTTGGTCTGGTCGTGGAACGCCCATCCCCAGCGGCCGTTCACCTCGCAGGACAGGTCTTCAAAGGCCCGATGCTCACTGGTCCACTCTTCGATCTGTGGCTCGATGTTCAGGACCTCGCAGGTGGGAGCAGCCGTCTGCTGTGCCCGGATCAGAGGGGAAACGTAAACCTCGTCCAGCCCATGGACGGAAAAACGCCGTGCCAGCGCTTCCGCCTGCCGGCGGCCTTTGGGGGTCAGGGAATCGGGATTGTAAATGGGGTCTCCGTGGCGGATGATGTAAAGCAGCATGGGGTTCTCCTTCCTTATCGCTGCAGCATGGCAGCGTAGATCTCACTTTTTTTGAAGCCGGTCTCGGCGGCAATCTGCTTGGCGGCGTCGGTCTGTTTCGCTCCGGCTTCCGCAAGGCGGCAAGCGCGGTCCACCGCTTCTTCCAGCGTCACTTCCTCCGGCTCTTCCGGGGAGGCTCCCTCGACGATGAGGACAAATTCGCCTTTGGGGGCTTTTTCCTCATAAAGGGCGATGGCGCCGTCAAAGTCGGTGCGGATGACCTCCTGATGAATCTTGGTCAGTTCCCGGCAGAGGGACAGCCGCCGGTTCCCCAAAACGTCCCGGATGTCGTGAAGGGTGGTCACCAGCTTGTGGGGCGCTTCGTAGAAGATCAGGGTGTGGGTGTCCTTTTTAAGGCTCTGAAGGTGCTCCATCCGGTTGTGGCGGGTGGTGGAGAGAAAGCCCTCAAAGGCGAACCGGGAGGTGGAGAGCCCGCTTAAGCAGAGAGCAGAAACTGCCGCGCTTGGCCCGGGGATCACGATGGTGACGATCCCCGCTTCCGCCGCCAGCCGCACCAGATCCTCTCCCGGGTCGGAGATACAGGGCATCCCCGCATCGGAGACCACCGCCGCGTTTTCTCCGGCTAAGATCCGTTCAATGATGGAATTCCCCCGCTCCCGGAGGTTATGCTCATGGTAGCTGACCATGGGCTTTTTGATCTCAAAGTGATTGAGCAGCTTTAAGGTGACCCGGGTGTCTTCCGCCGCAATGAAATCCACGGTCCGGAGGGTCTCCACTGCCCGGGGGGAAAAGTCGGACAGGTTCCCGATGGGGGTGCCGACCACATAAAGAGTTCCGCTCATAGCTTCCTCGCTTTCTGATACGGTGCCTGATACAATGCGTCTGTCCGACGGGAAAGGCTCCCGTCGGCGTTCCGGACGGCAAAAAGGGGTTCGATCCGAAGCCCCGGCTTCCCGCCGACCCGCCCTTCGATGAGAGAGAGCCAGGGGACGGCGTCCGCTCGGTCTGCGACCAGAGAGAGCCGCTTCGGTTCCATTCCGTTTTCCCGTAAAGCGGAAAAAGCGTCCGGCAGCCGCTCCGGCTTGAAGGAAAAGCAGAACCGTCCGCCGAAACGCAGGAGCTTCCTTGCGGCTTTGCAGACTTCCGTAAACGTGCAGCTCCCTTCTGTCCGGGCCGTCGCTTTTTCCGGATCCGGGGAAGGGCTCCCCTGAAAGTATGGAGGATTGCAGACCACAAGGTCGAAGCGCCTGGGCAGAAGCGCATCCGGCAGCTGCCGCAGATCTCCCTCTACCGGAAAGATCCGGTCGCCAACGCCGCTCTCCGAAACGGAGTCGGAAAACAGGGAAACAGCCGTTTTTTGAAATTCCAATCCGTATATTTCTTTGCAGAAATACATTTTGTAAAGCAAAAAGGAGAGGATCCCACATCCGGCGCCCAGATCGACGCAGCGATCTTTGGATTTTGCTTCGGCAAAATCCGCCAACAGAAAGGCGTCCATATTGAACCGATGGGAAGGGTTGACCGCCAGCCACAGTGCTTCTCCCTGAGGGCCTTCCCCCAGAAATTCAAAAGAACCGGCCGTCATATTCTCTCCCTCCTTTTGTAGCACTGGTCTCATTTTACCACAAACGCCGGCTCCGTGCAAGGAAATCGGAGGAAAATCCATAGGAAAACCCATAGGAAAACCCGTTGACAACGGCGAGCTTTGATGGTATACTTGATCTGTTAGAAAGGCTGTGAACAGCTTCACCTGATATCCGCCCCCCCTTCAGAGAGAAGGCCGTCTGCTGAAAGGTCTTCGGGAATGCGGTTCGGGACGCCGGCTGGGAGCCCCGCATGAACTGCGGCGCAGACCCTGCGTTATCGGGGTTCAAGAGGCGGATTTTTTGAAAGTCTGCAATTTGGGTGGTACCACGGAGAGACCTTCGTCCCATATTCTGGGGCGGAGTTTTTTTGTTGGCGCAAATCCTTAAAAACTTGGGAACCATATAGCACCGAAAGGATGATTTTACAATGAAATGGACCGGTCTCAACGAGCTCCGGGAGAGCTTCCTTTCCTTCTTTGAAGGGAAGGGACACACCCGTCTGCCCAGCGCAAACCTGATCCCTCAGGGGGACAACAGCCTCCTGCTCATCAACTCCGGCATGGCGCCGCTGAAAAAGTACTTCTTAGGCCAGGCTACTCCGCCCAACACCCGGGTCACCACCTGCCAGAAGTGCATCCGCACCCCCGACATCGAGCGGGTCGGTAAGACCGCCCGTCACGGCACCTACTTTGAGATGCTCGGGAATTTCTCCTTCGGCGATTACTTCAAGCACGAAGCCACCGCCTGGGCCTGGGAGTACATCACCAAAGTCCTGGAGCTGCCCATTGACAAGCTGTGGGTCACCATCTATCAGGACGACGACGAAGCCTTCGACATCTGGACGAAGGAAGTAGGCGTGGATCCTGCCCGCATCGTCCGCCTGGGCAAGGAGGACAACTTCTGGGAGCACGGCTCCGGCCCCTGCGGTCCCTGCTCCG
>USLH01000055.1 GCA_900555435.1 uncultured Oscillospiraceae bacterium
TAGGCGAGGATCTTGTTCATCGTTCCCTCAAGCTGGCGGACGTTGGAGGTGACGTCGGCGATACAAATGGTCTTTGCGCCCAGCACTGTGGTCACGTCCATGTAGACATAGCCCAGCTTTTCCTCCACCTTCCCGATTTTTTCGATGCGGGGGATGAAGTATTTGTATTTGAGGTAGCCCCGGAGCAGCTCCTGCTGTTCGGGGGAGAGGGTGGAGAGCTTCCGGAGGATTCCCAACTCTTTGGGCTCGCCTTCCACCTCGCCGGAAACGGAAAGGAACTCCTCCGGGTTCTGGAAGGGGAAGAGACGGGTCAGCTGGACGGTGTCATAGCGGGTGCCCTTCCAGTCCAGGGAGAGAATCCCGGTATCGCTTAAGGAAAAGGAAAGCTCCTTGGGGTCAAAATAGTTTAAGTCATTCATAATCTGCTCCTTCCTGCCCGGTCAGTCCTGATTGATGAACTTCAGGGAATCGAGCTGGATCCTATGAAGGTTATAGTAGACGCCCCGGAGATCCAGAAGCTCCCGGTGGGTGCCTTTTTCGCTCAGACGGCCGTCGTCGATGACCGCTAAGCTGTCGGCATCCCGGAGGGTGGAAAGGCGGTGGGCGATGGCGATGATGGTCTTGCCCTTCCGCAGCTGCTGGATGGCATTTTGGATGTTCCGTTCGGTCTGGGTGTCCATGGCGGCAGTGGCTTCGTCCAAGATCAGGATGGCCGGATCCTGTAAGATCGCCCGTGCGATGGAGATCCGCTGCTTTTCGCCGCCGGAGAGCTGGACGCCGCCGTTCCCGACCTTGGTGTCATAGCCTTCGGGGAAGCGGAGGATGAAGTCGTGGGCGTAAGCGGCCTTGGCGGCTTCCACCACTTCCTCCATGGAGGCGTCGGGGCGGGCGTAGCGGATGTTGTCGGCGATGGTGCCCATAAAGAGGTAGGTCTCCTGGGTGACGATGCCGATGTTGCGGCGCAGGTCTTCAAAGGCGATGTCCTTGATGTTCACGCCATCGATGGTGATCTCCCCTTCGGTCACATCGTAGAGCCGGGCAATCAGGTTGATGATGGTGGATTTTCCGGCTCCCGTGCGGCCGACTAAGCCGATCATCTCGCCGCCTTTTACGTCAAAGCTGACGTTTTTGATGACGGGTCGGCCTACTTCGTACTCAAAGGAGATGTTTTTAACGGAGATGTCGCCGTTCATCCGCTCCATGCGGACGGGGTGGTCGCTTTCCCGGACGGAGGGCTCGGTGTCCAGAATCTCATACATCCGGGAGGCGGAGTCCAAGCACCGGGCGGAACGATCAGCGGCACTCATGAAGAACTCGATGCAGTTCAGCGCCATATCCGAGTATGCGATCAGGGTGGTCAGAGCGCCTAAGGTCACGTTCCCACGGATCACGAAGATGGCGCCCAGACCGAAAATGGCGATCTCCGATACCCGGTAGAGCATCCGCAGAAGGGGAAAGCGGGAAGCACCGTAGTAGCTGGAGACCATGCGGGTGTTGAAGTAGTTGCCGTTGCGGCTGTCGAAGCGGTCCACCTCCTGCTCCTCCCGGGCGAAGGACTTGACCACCTTCTGGCCGCCCAGAGAATCGGTGATGACCGATTTCATGGAGCGGATGGCCCGGTGCTGCCGGCGGTTCAGGCGCTTCATATAACGGCGGAAGTGCCGGATGGCGAAGCCGATCAGCAGGATGGACGCAAAAATCAGGATGGTCAGCAGGGGGCTTATGGTACACATGACTACGACTAGGCCGATGACGGTAAGGACGCTGACGATGTAATAGGGGATCAGATCCACGAAAAAGAAATAGAGCCAGTCGGCGTCGTCGTCGATGCGGGTCATGAGGGTGCCGGTGGCCTTGCTCACGAAGAAGTTCATGGACAGCCGCTGCATGGACGAGAAGATCTTCACCCGGAGATTATTTAAGACCTCACAGGAGATCTTGGAGACGATGATGCCGTAAAGGGAGGAAAAGAAGGAGGCGATGAGCTTGATTCCGAAGATCATCAGCACCACCATGGCCAGCTTCCCGTAGTATTTTCCGTAGACCGTCCCATTTATGACCGACGGCTTCGTTAAAACCTGATCGTAAAACATCTGGGAGGAGAAGAGAGGAACGATCAGGGTCAGCACGCTGCTCACAAGGATGAGGGCGAAGATCAGGACGGCTTCCTTTTTATGGGAAAGGTATTCCTTTAAAAGCCGTTTGAAGGACACCGTGTTGGACAGGCAGTTGGGACAGATGGTGCGTTCCTGATTGGGGTAGGGGCGTTTGCATTTCGGGCAGACCCGATGCTCGTCTTTTAAGCCGCTGTCGTCGATGGGGGTATTGTCCCGGAGCGCAAGGATCCGGGAGCGGAACTTTTCAAAAAGCCCCACAGATGAAAGCGACAGCCTGCACACCGTGAATTCTTCTTCGTCCGTTTTCAGAATGAAGGAAGAGACGGTATACAGCCTGTCGATGACGACCTCTTTGATGGACGCAAGCGGAATGGATCGGTAATCGCTGACATCGTAGAGGATCCGGGTCTCGTGATGCTTCTTTCCTAAGTATCGTTCGTGTCCGTAAAGGATGCAAAGCTCGTCCCGCGTCAGGGCCAGGTAGATCTCTTCGTATTGGTTTTCTCTGGAAACATCGGCTTTTGCCGTGTAGAGGATGGAGTCGGCCGGAACACCCCGCTGCTCAAAGGCGGACGTGACGGAGTCCGGTAGATGATAGAAGAACACAATGGCACCTCCTTGGGATGGGATCGGAATTGTTCGTTTTCATATCCGTTTTTTGATAAAAACCTCCGTGGGCGGAGAAAATCCGTCCGGTCAGAAGAAAACCGCTTAAAAAAGCGACAGAGCCTGAAATGCAGCCGAATTTCAGGCACTTTCTTCATTTTAACAGACTTTTCTGTGATTGTAAACAGTTTTTAATCGGATTTGAAAGTTTTTTGAAAAGATCCGAAAAATACGGAACCGGAGCATAAATGAATATTATACCTGTATATACGCACAATTGCTGAATATATACAACGATATACATCTTATATTTCGGAAATATCCGATAAAATCGCATAAATGAAGAGAAAAAAAGACGGAGGAAACTGGAAGATTGTATAAAGTTTTGAAAAAACTGAATTTTTTCCCGTCCGGCTCTTGCATTTGCCGTTTTGTTGTGGTAAAGTATTGATGACGTAAAAAACAGATCGGAAAGGAATGGCTTTTATGAAATTCACGAAAATTTTAAGCGGCATTTTAGCGGCGGCACTTGCTTTGTCCCTTGCTTCCTGCGGAAACTCCGGCAAAAAGATCGAAAGTGCGGATGATCTGGCCGACAGCATCATCGGCGCTCAGGGCGGCACCACCGGCGCCACCTACATTGCGGACGACATCGATGCCGGGAGCCTAGGCTCTGCCACTCTGCAGGAATTCAAGACCGGCATCGAAGCGGTCACCGCTCTCAAGCAGGGCAAGATCGACGCCGTGGTCATCGACAACGAGCCTGCAAAGGTCTTTGTGGAGCAGAACGACGGGCTGAAGATTTTGGACACTCCTTACACGGTGGAGGATTACGCCATCGCCATTGCGAAGGAAAACGACGAGCTGAAGGATCAGTTCAACGCAGCTATCGCCGAGTTGAAGGCAGATGGTACGCTGGATCAGCTGATCGCTTACTACATCACCAAGGACGAGAGCGCTTCTCCTTACACTTCTCCCGAAGGCATCACCTATGATGGAAAGCTGATTATGGCTACCAATGCTGCGTTCCCTCCCTATGAATACTATGAGAGCGATCAGGTCGTGGGTTTGGACGTGGACATTGCCAAAGCCATCTGCGACAAGCTGGGCAAGGAGCTGGAAGTGGTCGATATGGACTTTGACGCCATCATCACCGCCGTCCAGAGCGGCAAGGCGGACTTCGCCGCCGCAGGCATGACCGTTACCGAAGACCGGCTGCAGAACGTAAACTTCACCGACAGCTACGCCACCGGCATTCAGGTCATCGTCGTCAAGAAATAATCTCTTTCCCAGGAACTCACCGGAAAGGGACAGACCCCTTTGTCTGCCCCTTTCCGTTTTTCCGTTTTCTTCGATAAAAGGAGGCGCAGACTTGGAAACGTTTTGGCTGAGTGTGAAGGGCTGGTTCGTGAACCTGTGGAAGGATTTCGCCGACCAGTTCTATCTGAACTTTATTAAGGACAACCGCTGGAAGTACCTGACAGGCGGCCTTGGGAACACGCTGATGATCACCATGGGTGCGTTGGTTCTGGGCGTCGTTTTCGGCTTTTTGCTGGCGCTGGTTCGCACGACCCACGATCGGACGGGGAAGCTGGGCTTTTTGAATGGGCTTGCGAAGCTCTATCTGACGGTGGTCCGGGGCACCCCTGTGGTAGTCCAGCTGATGATTATTTATTTTGTGGTGTTTGCGTCGGTACGGATCAACGGCGTGATTGCAGCGATCATCGCCTTTGGTTTGAACTCGGCGGCGTATGTGGCGGAGATCTTCCGCTCCGGCATCATGAGCATTGATAAGGGGCAGATGGAGGCCGGCCGCAGCCTGGGGCTTACCTATGGGCAGACCATGTGGAGGATCATCATGCCTCAGGCGGTGAAGAATGTGCTTCCGGCTCTGGGCAACGAGATGATCACCCTGCTGAAGGAAACTTCCGTCGCCGGCTACATCGCCCTGCAGGATCTGACCAAAGGCGGCGACATCATCCGGGGCCGGACGTACAGCGCATTCATGCCGCTGCTGGCGGTAGCGGCCATTTATCTGATTATCGTGCTGATTCTGCAGGCGCTGGTCGGGCGGCTTGAAAGGAGGCTGGCAAAGAGTGATCGAGATTAAGGATCTGAAAAAATCCTTCGGGGAGCTTCATGTGCTCCAGGGAATCACCACCACCGTCAACAAAGGCGACAAGGTCGTCGTAGTAGGGCCTTCCGGCTCGGGGAAGAGCACCTTTCTCCGGTGCCTGAACCTCTTGGAAATGCCGGACAGCGGCGAGATCTGGTTTGAGGGAAAGCAGATCAATGCCCCGAAGGCGGACGTGGACAAGCTCCGCTGCAAGATGGGAATGGTGTTCCAACACTTCAATTTGTTCCCCCATCTGACGATCTTGGGGAACATCACGCTGGCGCCGGTGCTTTTAAAGCTGAAGACGAAGGAAGAAGCCGACGCACAGGCAAAAGAGCTGCTCTCCCGGATCGGGCTTCTGGATAAGGCGGACACCTATCCTGCCATGCTTTCCGGCGGGCAGAAGCAGCGGGTCGCCATTGTCCGGGCCCTTGCCATGAATCCGGATGTGATGCTGTTTGACGAGCCTACTTCCGCACTGGATCCGGAAATGGTAGGCGAGGTGCTGCAGCTGATGAGGGATCTGGCGGCAGACGGGATGACCATGGTCTGCGTCACCCACGAGATGGGGTTTGCCAGAGAGGTCGCCAACCGGGTGATCTTCATGGATGGCGGTTCCATTCTGGAGGAGTCTTCCAATCCGGAAGAGTTTTTCAGCAATCCGAAGCACCCCAGAGCGAAGGAATTCCTCTCCAAGGTGCTGTAATAAAGAAAAAACGCTCCGGAACGGTTTTTGGGTGCCGTTCCGGAGCGTTTTGCAATATTTTTCATTATTCCTCGGGGCAGTAGTAAGCCACCAGCAGATCCACGCAGGCGCCGTAGCTCTTCACGCCCAGCTCCTGACCGTAGCTTTGGAGGAAGCTGTTATAGACGGTTTGGGTCGCCTGGTTCACCGGAGTCTGGAACTGCTGCCAGTAGGCGTTGTTGGCGGAAAGATCCGCCCGAACCCGGGCATCCAGGGAGCCGTAGACCTGCTCCCATGCGATGCGGTCTGCTTTGTAAAGGGCGTTGCTCAGATGGATATAGCCCAAGAGGGCGGCGGAGTAGCAGTAGACGGGGTCGCCACTTTTTAAGGCAGTGAGGATCGCTACGAAGTTTGCTTCCTGCTCCGGGGCGATGTTTTTCTGATGCGCCAGCTCATGGGTGATGGTGGAGGGGAGGAGACAGGCGGGACTGTCTGTATTCAGGTTTGCTTCACCGGTAAAGGGGAAGAAAAAGCCGGTAAAGTCGACGTAGCTCATGATCTTGGAGAAGAAGATCCGCTTGGGGGTGGGGAGGCTGCCGGAGAGAAAGGGGAATTCCTCGCCGACGGCGTCGTAGATGCTGCCGGCTTTCGAAAAGATTTCGTCCCGGCTGACGGAAAAGCAGCCGGCCTCGTCCCGCTCCACCTGAGGGGCGTACTCGTTTACCAGCTCCACAAAATAGCTTGTGGTGGCGGCAAGGTCATTGGTGGAGACAGGCAGGGCTTCAATGCCGCTTTTATCGGAAAAGCTGTCGCCGTAATAGTTGACACCCCACAGCAGGCAGAAGCCGGCGTAGACGGTCAGAACTGCGGCGCAGAGCCCGGCGATGCGGCGGTAAAGGATGATCCGGCGGAGACGTCCGCCGGGGCGGAACATCCGGTACACGGTCTGGAAGATCAGGATGGGCACGCCGATGATCCCAACTGCCCAGATCAGCTCCGCCATGGAGAAGGGCAGCAGGGAGAGGATAGCCGCCATCGCCTGTTTATAGGGGGTGGTGACCCAGCGGATCAGAAAATTCATCAGCCCTTTGCAGGGGCGGAGGAGGAAGTAAAGCCCGATCACGGCGGCGGAGATCAGGGCGGTCAGGTGGATCCCTAAATGGGATCGGAAAAAGCGGGCAAAGCGGTTCATGAAAGTCAGCTCCCTTCGGAAGGCGTGGGAAATACAAAAAATCCGGAAACATCATCGGATGTTTCCGGAACTTGGTGGAGACGATCGGGATCGAACCGACTACCTCTTGAATGCCATTCAAGCGCTCTCCCAGGTGAGCTACGCCCCCAAGCAGTTTGTTTCAGGTTGTTTTCCTGAGTGCTTGTTTATTATAGCATGGAGGAAAAAGAAATGCAAGAGTTTTTTTGCGGTTTTTTGGATTTTATCTTAAAAAACGAAAATCATACATGAAATTATTTTATTTTATGCAAAATGCGCAAATGAATTGTTTTTAGATGGAGGTTTTCTTTGTTTTTACAAAATATTCACGCCAGATGGGGCGGGGCGTGGTATAATGAATCTGTACCACGTTCGGTTTTTGCGGCCATGGCGGGGACTTATCAGCATTTTATTTTTAAAAACATACATAAAGGGATACACATGAACATTTTGCTTTTTCTGACGCCGAAAAACGACGTCGCTTATCTGTTTGACGATTTCACCATGCGGCAGGCTTTGGAGAAAATGGAGCATCACCGCTACTCGGCCATCCCGGTGATCGCAAGGGACGGGAGCTACTCCGGGACGATCACAGAGGGGGATCTTTTATGGGCGGCGAAGAACCGCTTTGATCTGGACTTAAAACAGGCGGAGAACCTGCCGATCTCCGAGATTCCCAGACTGACCCGGTATCAGCCGGTGCGGATCGACGTGACCATGGAGGATCTGGTAGGGAAGGCGTTGAACCAGAACTTTGTCCCCGTGGTAGACGACCGGGGCGTGTTTATCGGCATCGTCAAGCGGAAGGAGATCATCTCTTACTTTTATCAGAAATATCGGGAACTGGAAAAAACGGCGGAAGGCCCGGCGAATCCCGCAAGAAAAGAGGACGCATAAGATGAAACAGCTTCGACCCTATCCCTTTGCCAAGGTGACGTTAAAAGCGCAGCACAGCGTGGAATCCGGGCATCCGTGGATCTATGACACCGAAATAACGGCTCCGCCGGAGTGCTCCGATGGGGATCTGGTGGACGTGGTGGGCTCGAAAGGGGCTTATTTAGGCACCGGGTTCTACAACGGGAAATCCAAGATCCGGGTGCGGCTCATCTCCCGCAACGCCAACGACAGGTTCGATGAGGCGTTTTTTGAACGGCGGCTCCGCCATGCGTGGGAGTACCGGAAATCGGTGATGGGGGAGGACGTTTCCTGCTGCCGGATCGTGTTCGGGGAGGCGGATTCCTTCCCGGGGCTTACGGTGGATCGGTTCGGGGACATTCTGGTGACCCAGACGCTTTCGCTGGGGATCGAGCAGCGGAAGGGGATGCTGTTCCCGCTGCTTTGTAAGATT
Source organism: uncultured Oscillospiraceae bacterium (assembly GCA_900555435.1). GTDB lineage: Bacteria > Bacillota > Clostridia > Oscillospirales > Ruminococcaceae > Merdivicinus. Next base: position 8,083 of record USLH01000055.1, read on the forward strand.
TTGAGGGAAGACGGACAGGAGATCCGGGGCGTTTACGAGCGGAACGACGTGGCCATCCGGGAGCTGGAAGGGCTGGAGCAGGGGAAGGGCTTTTTCCCCATCCCGGGGCTTCCTACGCCGGAGAGCACCCGGACGGAGATCATCGAAAACGGCATCCGGTACGCCGTGGATTTTGAAAGCGGACAGAAGACCGGATTTTTCTTGGACCAGAAATACAACCGGCAGGCGGTGGCGAAGATCAGCCGGGGGAAGAAAGTTTTAGACTGCTTCACCCACACCGGCTCCTTCGGCTTGAATGCCGCCATGGGCGGGGCGGAGCACGTCCACGCCGTGGACATCTCCGAAGAAGCCGTAGCCATGGCGGAGGAGAATGCCCGGAGAAACGGCCTTTCCGACCGGATGAGCTTTCAGGCGGTGAACGTCTTCGACCTGCTTCCGACCATCAAGCCACGGACGTACGATTTTATCATTCTGGATCCGCCGGCCTTCACTAAATCCCGGAAAACGGTGGACAGCGCCGCCCGGGGGTACAAGGAGATCAACTACCGGGCGATGAAACTGCTGCCGCCCGGCGGGTATCTGGCGACCTGCTCCTGCTCTCACTTCATGACGGAGGAGCGGTTCGTGAAAATGCTCCACGAGGCGGCTCACGACGCCGGGGTGCGGCTGCGGCAGATCGAGGCCAGACAGCAGGCACCGGATCACCCCATCCTCTGGAATGTGCCGGAGACCAATTATCTGAAATTCTATCTGTTCCAGGTGGTGTAAAGATGAAGAAGACGGTGGTTTGGCTGGCTGTTGCGACAGTGGTGGCGGCGCTGCCTTTCGGGGTGGTGTGGCTCGTTCAAGGCGACAGCGGGATGGCGGCGGTGATGCTGCTTTTCTATCTGGCGGATCCGGTCTTTTCCCTGATCCTCGGCACGGCGGCCGGACGGGAGATAAAAAAGCTCTGGTTCTTGCCCCTGTGTTTCCCGTTTTTGTTTCTGCTGGGAGTCGGGGCGGCGTTTACCTTCAAGGAGTGGATCTTTTACGCTTACGGAGCGGGGTATCTGATTTTGGGGTATCTTGCCACAGGGGTGACGTGGTTGACCGGGCGGAAGAAAGGATAAAAATATTACTTCCTGTATAAATATGCAAGTTTTAACGATTTGAGTTGACTTTAAGGCGTTTTATAAAACAAAAAAGATTCGTCCGATGGTTTTACGGGCGAATCTTTTTTGCTTTGGAGCCTTTCAGCGGCTTTCTTCCTTCTTTTTCCGACGGAGCTTCAAAAGGGCGAACGCTGCGAACAGCAGAACGGAGCAGGCGGCGGAAGCTGCGGCGGCGGTGCGCTCGAAACGGCGGGGTTCGTATTCCGTGGAGCAGTAAACGGCGGTGGGGCCGTTTTCGCCCTTCCGGAACCAGACAAAGCCCGGCTTCTGACCGGCGAAGTCTTCCGTTTCCCGGCGGATGTGGAGCTTTCGGCAAAGAAATTCGGGGAATATAAGGCAGAAGAGGCTTCCGGCAGCTGTACCGGCCCCGGCTTTTTTGAGGGATTTTTCCATCTGCTTCACGTTAGGGTCACACCTTTCGGGGAAATGGGGAGCGGGTGTTTTCAGTGTAGCATCTGCCGCAGACTCTGTCAACGGGAAGCAGGCTTTTTCCTTGCTTTTTGGTAGGAAAAACGGGGATTGTCAGGTTTTTCACAAATTTCGCTTTTTGAGTTTGCGGATTCTGCAAAACCTTACAAAGTAAGAGGAAAAGGGCGGAAAGAGTCTGTTAAAATGTTGACATTTGACAGAATCGGTACTATAATATCGATAACGGAATATGGATATTGTCAGGATTGCGGCGGATCTTCAAACCCATCTTTGCCCAATCCTTTTTTTACGAAAGAAGGAATTCCCGACGATGTCCTGATCCGGGTCAGAAACGTCTATCGTTACCCCTACTATCCTGAAGATTGGAGAAGGTATTATGACAAACAAAATCACCATCATCGGCGCCGGAAGCGTTGGCTCTACCATCGCTTACACCCTTGCCGTCAACGGCATCGCCTCTGAGGTCGTCCTCATCGACGTCAACACCCAGAAGGCGCTGGGCGAAGCCATGGACATCCGGCAGGCTACCCCCTTTGCCGCCCAGACCCAGGTCTACGCCGGCAGCTACAGCGACGCCAAGGATTCCAATATCGTGATCGTCACCTCCGGCATCGCCCGGAAGCCCGGTCAGAGCCGCATCGACCTGACCCAGACCAACGTGAACATCATCAAGAGCATCGCTCCTGAGATCGTCCGCTATGCTCCCGACGCCATCTACATCCTGGTCAGCAACCCTGTTGACATCCTGACCTATGTGTTCGGAAAAGTCTCCGGCCTGCCCACAAACCGGGTCATCGGCTCCGGCACCATTCTGGACACTGCCCGGCTCCGCACCCGTCTGGCCGAGTACTTCTCCATCAGCCAGAAAAACATCCACGCCTACGTTTTGGGCGAGCACGGCGACAGCTCCTTCATCCCCTGGTCCATGGCTTCCATCTCCAGCATCTCTCTGGAAGATTACCGGAAGAGCCTGGTAGGCGACGACGATGTCCTGCCTGAGCTGGATGTCGAGGAAGTCGAGAAATACGTCCGCACCTCCGGCGGTAAGATCATCGGCCGCAAGGGCGCTACTTATTACGGCATCGCCGCTTCCGTATGTCATATCTGCCGGTGCCTCTTCAGCAGCACCGACACCATCCTGACCGTGTCCTCCACCATGACCGGCGAGTACGGCTTAAACGGCGTGGCGCTGAGCGTTATGTCCGTAGTCGGCTCCGAGGGCATCAAGGGCAACATTTGCGCCAAGCTCACCGACGAGGAAATGGTGAAGCTGAACCACAGCGCCGACGTGTTGAAGGACGTCATCCGTCAGATCAGCATCTAATTGGAGGTTAGAAAATGGAATACCGCATCGAGCATGACTCCATGGGCGAGGTAAAGGTCCCCGCCGACCGGTACTGGGCTGCCCAGACCGAGCGGAGCCACGAAAACTTCAAGATCGGCGTGGGCATCGAGACCATGCCCCGGGAGATCACCCATGCCTTTGGCATCCTGAAAAAAGCTGCCGCCATGGCAAACCATGAATTAAAGCCTGAGAAAATGACCGACGAGAAGCTGGCCGCCATCAGTGAAGCCTGCGACGAGGTCATTTCCGGTGCTCTGAACGAGCACTTCCCTCTGGTGGTCTGGCAGACCGGTTCCGGCACCCAGTCCAACATGAACGCCAACGAAGTCATTGCCAACCGGGGCAATGAGATCGCCGGCAAGAAGCTCCTGCACCCCAACGATGACATCAACATGAGCCAGTCCTCCAACGACACCTTCCCCACGGCGATGCACATCTCCGCCGTGCTGGCCATTGAGGACAAGCTGTTCCCCGCCATTGACCTGCTGGTAGGCACTCTGAAGCGGCTGGAAGCGGAAAACGAGGGCATCGTCAAGAGCGGCCGCACCCATCTGCAGGACGCCACCCCCATCCGGTTCAGCCAGGAGATCAGCGGCTGGCGTTCTTCTCTGGAAAAAGACAAGAAGATGCTGGAGCTGGCACTCCCCGAACTGAAAGAGCTGGCGCTGGGCGGCACCGCCGTCGGCACCGGGCTCAATGCCCCCAAGGGCTTTGACGGGAAGGTCGCCGAGGCTGTTTCCAAGCTCACCGGCAGAAACTTCGTCACCGCCCCCAACAAATTCCACGCCCTCACCAGCAAGGACGAGATCGTCTTCGCTCACGGCGCTCTGAAGGCGCTGGCAGCGGATCTGATGAAGATGGCAAACGACGTCCGCTGGCTGGCAAGCGGCCCCCGGGACGGTCTGGGCGAAATCTTTATCCCCGAAAACGAGCCCGGCTCCTCCATCATGCCCGGCAAGGTGAACCCCACCCAGTGCGAGGCAGTCACCATGGTAGCCGTTCAGGTCATGGGCAACGACGTGGCTGTGGGCATGGCTGCTTCTCAGGGCAACTTTGAACTGAACGTCTTCATGCCGGTCTGCGCCTACAATTTCTTACAGTCTGCCCGGCTGCTGGCGGAGGTCATGGTTTCCTTCAACAACAACTGCGCAGTAGGCATCAAGGCAAACAAGGAGAAGATGCATCACAATCTTTACAACTCCCTGATGCTGGTCACGGCTCTCAACCCCTACATCGGCTACGAAAATGCGGCAAAGACCGCAAAGAAGGCATATAAGGACAACATCTCCCTGAAAGAAGCCTGCGTGGAGCTGGGCTTTCTCACTGCGGAGAAGTTCGACGAGGTCTTCCACCCGGAGCAGATGGCATAATTGCCGCAATTGGAGGAATCGAAACATGAAATTCAGCTATTATCCGGGCTGTACCCTGAAAACCAAGGCAAAGGACCTGGACGCCTACGGGCGCCGGTCCGCCGAGGCGCTGGGGATCACGCTGGAGGAGCTGCCGGAGTGGCAGTGCTGCGGTGCGGTCTACCCCATGGCCAAGGACGAGATCGCCACGAAGCTGTCCTCCGTCCGGGCTTTAGTCAGCGCCCGGGATCTGGGAAACGACCTGGTGACCCTATGTTCCGCCTGTCACCACGTGATCAAACGGGTCAACGGCGACATGAAAAACGACGACAACGTCCGGCTGAAGGTGAATAACTACCTGCAGCTGGAGACCCCTTACGAGGGCGAGACGAAGGTGATCCACTATCTGGAGATGCTCCGGGACGTGGTAGGCTTCGACGAACTGAAAAAGAAGGTTGTCAACCCCTTAAAGGGTCGGAAGATCGGCGCTTACTACGGATGTATGCTCCTGCGCCCCAGCAAGGAGATGCAGTTTGACAACCCCGAAAACCCCACCATCATTGAGGACTTTATCAAGGCCATCGGCGGCACCCCGGTGATCTACCCCTTCCGCAACGAGTGCTGCGGCGGGTATGTGACCCTGAGCAAGAAGGAGCTGGCCCAGAAAAAGGCTGACACCATCCTTGCTTCCGCTATGGAGATGGGCGCTGAGGAAATCATCACCGCCTGTCCTCTTTGCATGTACAATCTGGACGCCAACAGCACGGAGCACAAGCTCCCGATCCACTACTTTACCGAGCTTCTGGCCGAGGCTCTGGGCGTGAAATAAGGAGGAGGGTTTCCTGATGCCTACGAATAAGGAATGGGCGGAGACCATCCGCCGGATCAGCGGGATCGACACCCGTAAATGCATGAAATGCGGCAAGTGCTCCGGTACCTGCCCTGCCTTCGACGAGATGGACATTCATCCCCATAAGTTCGTCTCCATGGTAGGAAAGGGCGAGATCGATGAGCTGATGAAATCGAAGACCCTGTGGACCTGCCTGTCCTGCTTTGCCTGCGTGGAGCGCTGCCCCCGCAGCGTGGAGCCCGCCCGGCTCATCGAAGCAGTCCGTGTAGCGGTGATCCGCCAGCAGGGCGAGAATCACCTGAAAGCCGACCAGATCCCCGAATTGCTGGACGAAAAGCTGCCTCAGCAGGCTATCACCAGCGCCTTCCGGAAGTACAGTAAATAAACCAAAGGATGGAAGTGAGTTCAATTGCATAAAATCGGAGTCTTTGTCTGTTGGTGCGGAAGCAACATCGCAGCAACCGTCGACGTCGCCGCTGTCGCAGAGGCGATGAAGGCAGAGCCCAATGTGGTTTACGCCACCGACTATCAGTATATGTGTTCGGAAGGCGGACAGTCCCGGATCCGTCAGGCCATCAAAGAATACGGTCTGACCGGTGTAGTCGTCTGTTCCTGCTCCCCCCGTATGCATGAGGCGACGTTCCGGAAGACGGCTCAGTCCGCCGGCCTGAACCCCTACATGGTGGAGATCGCCAACATCCGGGAGCACTGCTCCTGGATCCACAAGAACATGGAAGAAGCGACCGAAAAGGCCGTCA
>USLH01000056.1 GCA_900555435.1 uncultured Oscillospiraceae bacterium
ATTTTGGGGAATACAAACTCAACGGTCCTCATGCGGATGATTGCCCTGGCCAAGGCGGACAGCATTGCTTACTGGCGGAAAGAACTGCCCGGAGCCAGTGAGACAGAGCTGGAAATGATGTATACCCATCTGTCAAACGGTTTGATGCATGTCGTTGTGGAGGGCTATGACAAGTACAGCAAAGAGGAAATGATCCATTTTGTCAACCGCGTTGTAAAAGCCAGTCTTTTGCTGTTTCAATCGCCCCAAAGTCCCCTTGCTTAACACAGCCTTTATGCCCGAACGGCATAATAAGCTTACAAAACGGTCGATGGTCAAAAAAGATGAGCCGATAAAAGCGGAACAGGCATGATTTCGGTCATGCCTGTTCCAAGAAATATGAATTTTACCGTCTTGTCGTCCGGAATCCTTGTCCCGCTTTTTTCCTTTCCTCTCCAAATTTTAATTCGCCGTATGCTTCTTGATTTTTGTAAACCCATGTGCTATATTGAGTGCATGGTGGCAACAAAATCCGCCAAAATTTTCTCTATTTTTATAGAGTACAAAGGGGTAAAACCAAATGAAACTCAGAAAACTCTGCGCATTGGCACTCGCCGGTCTGCTCACGCTCTCTGCGCTTGCAGGCTGCACCTCCGCCAAAACCATCGTAGGGGGGAACACAAGCAGCACCTCCGCCGAGTCCTCCTCTTCCTCCGAAGCCGCCTCCGAAAACAGCACTGCATCCTCCGAATCCGAATCTTCGGCCTCCACTGGGGAAGCCATGTTTGCCTCCCTCGCCGATTATCTCGCCGATCCGGACGTAAAAGCGTCCATCGATGCCGAAATTGAAAATCAGACCGATGACAGCATGACGATCAAGGTCTACGCGGACGGCAATGCGCTCGTCTATGAATATCAGTTCACGGATGAATACGACCTCTCCGACGAAGACATAAAGCAGTCCGTGCTCGATGCTTTAAAAGAAGGCTGCGAAGAAAATGCTTCCACCTTTGAGGATATCGCCGATACGCTCGAAAGCGAAGTAGGCCTCTCCGGCGTGCACGTCCGCCTCGTCTACTTGAACGGCGATGGCAGCGAAATTTACACCCACGACTTTGAATGATTATTTGTGTAATTTATAAATAAATTTTAAAGCGCCGTCCGCGAACCGCTTTCGGTTCGCAGACGGCGTGTTTTATTTGACAAGATTCGACATTTTTAAGTGAAATATTTCGCGCTGCGAAATGTGAAATTTGATGCTACGCATCAATTGAAATGAAATAAATCCCTACGCGCTGCAGCGCGGTTCACACACCACAGGTATTTCACGTTGCGCAGCAACATTTCACTGCCCGAAGGGCAATTTCACAAATTCCGAAGGGATTTATTTCGTTGAAAAAAGAGCCTTGTCTTTTTGACAAGGCTCTTTTTTCTGGTGACCCGGACGAGAATCGAACTCGTGTTACCGCCGTGAAAGGGCGGTGTCTTAACCGCTTGACCACCGGGCCAGATGGTAGCGGCAAATGGATTCGAACCATCGACACTTCGGGTATGAACCGAATGCTCTAGCCAACTGAGCTATGCCGCCATACTGCCCGTCTGGTTTGACGGGAACAGCAATTATTTTAGCATAATGAAAAAGGAATGTCAATAGGTTTTCCCGAAAAAGTTCAGAAAATTCTCGATTTTCCCGTTTTTTCCGGAATTTTCCGGTCACACCATATCCGCAGGGGGCAAAATCATCGGGATCGGGAACCAGCTTCTTTCGATCGTCGTCCGGTAAAGAGCCGTCGAGACCGGCGAAAAGAGGTAGGACATCATCTGTAAATGAGAAAGGGACACATCCGCCGGCTCTTCCGTTTCAGAAACCGTCACGGCCTTCCCTTCCACCCGGATGGCAAAACGGCCCTTTTCCTTCACGTCGATGACGTATTTTCCGGAGATAAGCCCGCAGCTTTCCGCTTTCAGGCGCAGATATGCCTCGATCACATTGGGATAATTCAGGACATTGATCATTTCCCCGGTCCGGATGCAGGATTCTTCCGCTACCTCGTTTAAAGACCGGATCAGTTCCGTCTGTTCCCAGGCGGGGAAGAAAACTACGCTTTTCCCGCAGTGCTCCACCAGCGCAAAGATCACCGGCAAGGCTGCGCCATAATCGGAGAGCACCAGCTCCTGAACCGACTCGCCCCGGTCGCTGACGCTGGCATAGCCCAGAAATTTTCCATTTTTGAGGATGACCCAGCCGCTGCTGTCCCAGGTGTGGAGGATCTCGCCGAATGCAGAGATCTCCCGCTCCATGGAGACCGACTGTTTATCCGAAAGCGCCTTGCACGCCGCCAGATACTCCCCGTTTTCATCCAGAGGGAGCAGAGAGATCTCCTTGGTGGAAACGGCCTTGCAGTGCCGCCGGTTGGTGGGGGTCACGGTAAAGACCAGCTGGGTGGCGGCTTGTCCGAATCCGAAATAGCCGTACCGCTGCCGTTGACCGCCTAAATAGACCAGATCTGTTCCGTCGGCTTCTGCTTCCTCCACCAGCTGCTTCAAAAGAAGCTTCATATACCCCTTTCCCCGACAGCCGGGATGGACCGAGACCGTACCGATCCCACGGAGGTTCAGACGATTCTCCCCTACCCGCAGCTTCATGGGGAAAGAGCCGATCAGGGCCTTGATCCGATCCTTTTCCGTCACCAGAAGATGGTAGGGAGCCACCTCCGGGTGTCCGTCATAAAGCTTTTTCAGGCGGTAAGGAAAATCCACATAAAACACCATGGTTGCAAAATCAATAAGGGCTTCGTAATCCTCACTTGTGGCTCTGCGAATTTCGTAATCCATAAAAAAATTCTCCTTTCAGCACTCGGTCAAAATCTGAGACAAACGGATGAACTCGTCCAGAGAAAGCTCCTCCGCCCGGACGGTAGGCTTTAGCCCTGCTTCGGCGATTGCTTCCGCCGCTCTTGCTTTCTCAATCTTCAAGCCGGAGCTTAACGTGTTGACTAAAGTCTTCCGCCGCTGCCCGAATGCGGCCTTTACCACCCGGAACAGCCGCTTTTCCGCTTCTCCCTCCAAGGGGAGCTCCTTTTTCACGTCCAGCCGCACCACCATGGAATCCACGTTGGGCGACGGATAAAAGCTGCCCCGGCTCACGGGGAAAAGGATCTGCGGCTCGCTGTAGTACCGCACCGCCGCCGTTACCGCCCCGCAGGCCCGGGATGGCATGACGGCGCAGATCCGCTCCCCTGCTTCCTTCTGCACCATAACGGTGATGGACTTCACCGGCAGCCGGCTTTCCAGCAGCATCATCAGGATCGGAGAGGTGATGTAATAGGGAAGGTTGGCGCAGACCACCACCTCCATCTCCCCGAATTCCTCCGCCAGGAGGGCGGGCAGGTCGGTTTTCAAGATGTCCTGATTGACGACCTTTACGTTTTTATGGTCGGAAAGAGTGTACGAGAGCACCGGCAGCAGCCGGCTGTCCAGCTCCACCACCACGACCTTTTCCGCCCGGGCGGCCAGCTCATTGGTCAGCACTCCAAACCCGGCGCCGATCTCCAGCACCCCGACTTCCGACTCCGCCCCGCCTAATTCGGCGATCTTCGGACAGACGGAAGGGTTCACGATAAAATTCTGCCCCAGCGATTTGGAGAAGGTAAACCCGAACCGATCCATGATCGTCCGGATGGTTCCCAGATTGGTAAGATTCTGCAAAGTCTCCTCCTTATGGGGATCCGACGATCCCCGCTTTTTTGAAAAATTCGTCCGGATCTGCCCCGTGGGGGCGGTTATAACGCTTTAGCTTTTTTAAGCTCTTCCGATTGGAAATAAAATTCACGCCCTCTTCGCAGGTAACAGTCACCGAAAAGCCAAAGGCTTCCGCCAGCGTTTCGCTTTCCCCGCTGTAAAAGCCGTAAGGGTAGACGAGAGCCCTCGGCTCCTTTCCCAGATGGTCCCGGCACCTTTCCTGCAAAAGCAGCAGATCGTCGGACAGGACTTTCCGGTAGGTTTCTTCGGATTCGCCCTTCTTTTTCCGCAGACCCTTCCGCCCGTCCTCCAGATGGTGGAAACCGTAGGTGTGGTTTGCGATCTCGACAAGCCCGGAATCGGCAAGCTCCCTGCACTGCTCCCAGCTTAAGTGAGAGTAGGAAAGCGCCTTCGGGACGTCCCCGGAATAAAGATCGGTATATTCCCCTACGATAGCCGCTGTCGCCTTGAACGAATACTTCTGAAGCAGGGGCAGCACCACCTGCTCCATGCTTTCAAAGCCGTCGTCAAAGGTAAGCAGGACCGGCTTTTCCGGCAGCGTCCCGACTCCTCTCACAAAGTCGAAAAGCTCCTCCGGCGTAACGCCTTCGTAGCCGGCTTCTTTTAAGAGCTGCAGGTCGCCTTCCAGCTCGGAGGCACTGACCACATACTCCCCCAGCCCTTCGGATCCGTCGGGCAGGACGTTGTGATACATGATCCCGGGAACCGGGATACCCTCTGTCGGCTCCCCTCCGGTGGGGAATGTGCTTTTGCCGCAAAGCAGAAACGCACCTGCCGCCCCAAGGAGCCCTCCCAGGAAAACCGCCGCCAGCCTTTGGAATGAAACCGCCATGCCAATCCTCCCTCTCCGTTTTTACATCCTTATTCCGAAAAGGGAGTTTCTTTTCCCATTGTAACACATTCTTTTTCAAAAAACAACAGAGCAAAATCCCGGAGGATCGCTCCCCCGGGATTTTTTACCAATCCGTTTCTTCTTTTTTCTCGTCCTTCGGCTTGCGTTTTTGGTACCAGATGCAAAAAAGGATGCCCCCGATCAGCAAAAGCCCTCCGAAGACCCAAAGAAGCGCCCCGAGCCTATATTTCTCCACAAATCCCGTAAAAGAGTATCCGGAACCGGTGGTGTACCAGGTCATTCCGTTTGCATCGGTATAAGCCGAGCTCTCAAAAGAATCGATCATGCTGGACAGGACGGCGATCACCAGAAAACCCAGTGCCCCAAGCCCTCCGGTGATGGAAGCAGCGATGAGGTACCCCTTCCCCGGCTTCTTCTTTTCCGAAAGAAGCACCGGCACTGCTGTTTGCTGCGTTTCCTCCCAGTCGTCTTTCAGCAGATAATCGGTAGACACGTCAAACAGCCGGCTCAGCGTCAGGATCCGCCCGGCGTCGGGAAGGGAATCCCCCAGCTCCCACTTTGACACTGCCTGACGGGTCACGTCCAGCTTTTCCGCCAGCTGTTCCTGAGAAAGCCCCGACCCCCGCCGCAGCTTCTGCAGCTTTTCTCCAAACGTCATGAAAATGACCTCCCTCCTGTCTCAAAGGATACCACAGCTGCCCGGTTGCGTTCCACCAAACTGCCATGGAACTTCCGCAACTTCCCGTTGCGCCGCCCCTTTCAATGCAAAAAGCGAACGAAAAGAGCTTCCGTCCGCTTTTTAAAAATCATTTCTCGTCGGAAGGTTCTTCTTCCTCCGCTTCTTCGGGAAGGGCGGCTTCTTCTGCCGCCATCTCCTCCTCCAGCTGCTGGGAGGAAAGATCCTCTGTAGAATCCTCCGCTTCCTCTGTGACCTTTTCGGTCTCCTCGTCGTCGCTGTGATCCGCACGGACGAAGGTGACTACCCGGTCGTTTTCCCCAAGGCGCATGACCTTCACACCGCCGGCGTACCGGCTCATGACCCGGATATCCTCCACGGCGATCCGGATGATGACGCCATCGTTGGAAATTAAGATCAGGTCGTCGCTGTCGTCTACGACCTTGATGCCGCAGACATGGCCCCGCTGGTCGCTGACCTTATAGTTGACCTTGCCCAAGCCGTTGCGGCTCTGAAGGGGATAATCCTCCACGGCGCTCCGGCGGCCAATTCCTTTATCAGTGACGGTCATAACGGTGGCACCCTCCCGGACAGCCGCCATGCCGACCACCTCGTCCCCTGCTTTCAGGCGGATGGACCTTACACCCATGGCGCTGCGGGACATTTCCCGGACATCGGTTTCCGAGAAGCGGATGGCCATACCGTTTTTGGTGGCGACCAGGAGCTGGCTTTCACCGTCGGTCAGGCGGGATGCGACCAGTTCGTCGCCCTCCGCCAGCTGAATGGCAATGAGCCCGCTCTTCCGCAGGTTTTTATAGGCATTCAGGCCGGTGCGCTTGATGATGCCGTTTCTCGTGACCATGACCACATATTTGTCCGGATCGAATTCGCTGACCCGCATCAGAGAGTTGATCTGCTCCTCAGGCTCCAGAGCCAGGAGGTTTACGATGTTCACGCCCATGGAGCCGCGGCTTCCCTCCGGGATCTCGTAGCCTTTCAGCCTGAACATCCGTCCTTTGGACGTCAGGAAGAGGATGGCGTCGTGGGTGGAGGCTAGGAACATTTCCTGAACGATGTCTTCTTCCCGCTGCTTCATGCCGGAAATACCTCTGCCGCCCCGACGCTGGGTCTTATAAACGTCTGCCGGCTGGCGCTTCACATAGCCCCGCTCAGTCAGGGTAATGACCACATCCTCCACGGGGATCAGGTCTTCGATATCCATTTCGCCGGAGATCGTCTGGATCTCGGTGCGGCGGTCGTCGCCGAACTTGTCCCGGATCTCGGTCAGCTCCTTCGCCACGATCTCCATGACCAGATGGTAATCGGAGAGGATCTCCTGATATTCCCGGATCTTTTCCAAGAGACCGACCCGTTCTTCCTCGACCTTTAAGATCTCAAGGCCGGCCAGCTGTCCCAAGCGATACGCTACGATGGCGGAAGCCTGTGGATCGTCGAAGCCAAAGGCTTCCATAATGGCGGTCTTTGCCTCCGCCTGTCCGCCCTTGCAGCCCCGGATGGTGGCAATGATCTCGTCCACGATGTCGATGGCCCGCTTCAGGCCTTCCAGAATGTGCTCCCGTTCCTGAGCCTTTTTCAGGTCGAACCGGGTCCGGCGGGTGACGACTTCCCCCTGGAAGTCCAGATAGTGTTGAATGCACTCCTTCAGCGTCAGGATCTTCGGCTGGTTGTTGACCAGGGCCAGCATGATGACGCCCACGGTAGTCTGGAGGTAGGAATAGGAGAACAGCTGGTTTAAGACCACCTGCGGGATGGCGTCCCGTTTCAGCTCAAAGACGATGCGCAGACCGTCCTTGTCGGATTCGTCCCGGATGAACGAGATGCCGGGGATCCGTCCTTCTTTGACAAGAGAAGCGACGTTTTCCAAGATCCGGGTCTTGTTGACCATATAGGGGATCTCGGTGACGACGATGGAGGAACGCCCACGGCTGTCCTCCTCAATATCGGTCTTCGCCCGAAGCACCAGCTTGCCACGGCCGGTGGCATAGGCCGCACGGATGCCGCTTTTTCCCATAATGATGCCGCCGGTGGGAAAATCCGGCCCCTTGATGTATTCCATCAACCCTTCCAGACTGATGTCCGGGTCATGGATGGTAGCAATGCAGGCGTCGATGACTTCCGTCAGATTATGAGGCGGGATGTTGGTCGCCATGCCTACGGCGATACCGGAAGAGCCGTTGACCAGCAGATCCGGGAACCGGGAAGGAAGCACTTTTGGCTCCGGACGGGTGTCGTCGTAGTTCCGGTCGAAATCGATGGTGTCCTTATTGATGTCCGCCACCATGTAAAGGGCAATCTTACTCATTCTCGCTTCCGTGTAACGGTAAGCAGCAGGCGGGTCACCGTCGATGGTACCGAAGTTGCCGTGCTTGTCGATCAGGGGGTAGCGCAAGGAGAAATCCTGCCCCATCCGGACCAGTGCGTCATAAACCGATGCGTCGCCGTGAGGGTGGTACTTACCAAGCACGTCGCCGACGGTGGCGGCGCATTTTTTATGGGGTTTATCCGGGGTGATGCCGGATTCGTACATGGTGTAGACGATGCGGCGGTGAACCGGCTTCAAGCCGTCCCGGACGTCCGGAAGGGCACGGGAAACGATGACCGACATGGAATAGTCCAGAAAGGACTTCCGCATTTCCTCGTCGATCTCTACGTCAAGGATCTTGGTTCCTTCGCCGTTTTCAAAGCTGCTGTCTTTGGTTTTGTCCTTATTTTTATCCTTATCCAAGGTTTAATCCTCCTTGCCGGAGCGCTCCGGCTTCTCGGTTTCTTCCGGCGTTTCGTACCGTCCGCCCAGGGAATTTCTAAGCATCTCCCGCAGCTGTTCCTCCGTTTCCGGAGAAAGGCAGCGCTTGGGGATGGCGAACATCTTCTCCCGGCTGACAATCAGCAGGAAAAGGTCGGAAAATTCAGTGGCGGAGACCCCGGCGTTTGCAAATTCCAGCAGGAACTTCCCGTCCTTCTGGGGCAGAAGCAGCCCATCAGGGCAGACCTCCAGATGATACACGTCCTTGGAAAGCGCCATTGCCCGGGCTACCGACTTGATGTGCTTGGCCGGCAGGTACCACATGAACCCAATGACTGTCAAAGCTAAGATTCCCAGAATGTACCCAAGAGCATAGGTGTGATCCGTGATCACCGCCTGTCCGTAAAAGACGGCGATGATCCCTAAGATCACAGTGTAGATGATGTTTTTCTTCCGGATGGTCTTTTTCTGAAAATATTTCAAGGCCTTTGTGACCTCTTCCGGAGTCAAATCGTAATCGATGGGGAGCCCGGTCATGGTATCCGCCACCCGCTCACCCTTGACGAAAGGAGCCGTTTTGTCGTAGTTATCCAAGTCAAGCCCCTGCTCCGGGACAATGTCCTTTTCGCTTCCGACAGCGTCGGTGTCCGGAACCTGCTGTTCAAAGGGATCCGCAGGCTCTTTTCCGGACGTTTCCAGCTCTTCCGGGAGCTTCTTTTCTTCTTCGTTCATGAAGCAATCCTCCGTCAGATGTCCAGGTTCCGGACGAACCGGGCGTTCCGTTCGATAAATTCCTTACGGGGTTCCACCTTGTCGCCCATGAGGACGGTAAAGGTGGTATCCGCCTGGGCGGCATCCTCCAGATTGACCCGGACGATGGTACGGTTGGAGGGATCCATGGTGGTCTCCCACAGCTGGGAGGGATCCATCTCACCGAGGCCTTTGTACCGCTGGATGTCGATCTTCACATCGGAGCCGTTTTTCAGCTCGTCAATGTACTGATCCCGTTCCTTTTCGCTGAAGGCGTAGTAAAACTTCTTGCCTCTTCCAACCCGGAACAGCGGCGGCTGGGCAAAGTAGATGTGTCCCTGCTCCACCAGAGGCCGCATGTAGCGGAAAAAGAAGGTCAGGAGCAGCGTGCGGATGTGAGAGCCGTCCACGTCGGCGTCGGTCATGATGACGATCTTGTGGTACCGCAGCTTGTCGTAATCGGTGTCCTCCTCGCCGATGCCCGCGCCCATCGCGGTGATGAGCGCCTTGACTTCCTTGTTGGCGAGCATCTTGTCGAAGCGGGTGCGTTCCGTGTTCAGGATCTTGCCTCGCAGGGGCAGAATGGCCTGCGTGTTCGGGTTGCGCCCCTGCTTGGCCGAACCGCCTGCGGAGTCACCTTCCACGATGAACAGTTCGGAATCCGCCGGGTCCTTGCTCTGGCAGTCGGCCAGCTTGCCGGGCAGCGCGTTGTCCGAAAGGGCGCCCTTGCGGCGGACAAGCTCCTTGGCACGGCGGGCCGCATCGCGGGCGCGGGAGGCGTCCACGGCCTTGTCGATGATCAGGCGGATGTCCTTGGGGTTCTCCTCAAAGTAGACCGTGAGCCTGTCATAGACCATGCCGGCCACCATGCCGGCCACTTCGCTGTTGCCGAGCTTGGTCTTGGTCTGGCCTTCGAACTGGGGCTGGGGCAGCTTGACGCTGATGACGGCCGTAAGGCCCTCGCGCACGTCGTCGCCCGACAGGGCCGTGCCCTTGAGCTTCTTGGTCAGGTCGGGCTGGTTCTTCACATAGCCGTTGATGGCGCGGGTGAGCGCCGTACGGAAGCCCACCAGATGCGTGCCGCCTTCCTTGGTATGGATGTTGTTGGCGAAGGTGAGGATGGTCTCCTTGTAGCCGGCGTTGTACTGGAGGGCAAAGTCGATGGCCACATTGTCCACCACGCCTTCGGCCATGATGATGGGGTGGATGCCCTGCTGGCCGGAGTTGAGGTCGCTCACGAACTGGCGGATGCCGCCCTCGGCGTGGAAGACGTGGGTCTCGCTGGTGCGCTCGTCGATGCACTCGATGTACAGGCCCTTGTTGAGGTAGGCCAGCTCCTCGAAGCGCTTCTTGAGGGTGTCGTAGGAGAACTCCAGCACCTCGAAGATCTGCTCGTCGGGCTGGAAGCGCACCGTGGTGCCGTGGCCGTCGGCCTCGCCGATGACCGTCAGCTGGTCCTGCGGCACGCCGCGGGAATAGTGCTGGCGGTAGCGCTTGCCGTCACGGCGCACCGTGACCGTCAGCCATTCGGACAGGGCGTTGACCACGGACGCGCTTCGCCGTCGCGGCGCACGATGAGGCGCAGCCAGGTCGAAAGCGCGTTCACGCAGGAGACGCCCACGCCGTGCAGGCCGCCGGAGACCTTGTAGCTGTTGTTGTCGAACTTGCCGCCGGCGTGCAGTTTGGTCATGACCACCTGCACCGCGGGCACGCCTTCCTTGGGATGGATGTCCACGGGGATGCCGCGGCCGTCGTCGCGCACGGTGACGCTGTTGTCGGCGTGCAGGATGACGGTGATGCGGGTGCAGAAGCCGGCCATGGCCTCGTCGATGGAGTTGTCCACCACTTCGTACACCAGATGGTGCAGGCCGCGCACGTCGGTGGAACCGATGTACATGGCCGGGCGCTTGCGCACCGCGGACAACCCTTCGAGAATGGTAATGGATGAGGCGTCGTAGCTGGAGGCCATGTCAGGAGCCATTAAACATCTTCCTCGCTATAATAGGTGGATTCGGAAATCTTCATGGGCATGATGATGACCGTGTACTCGTTGTCTTCGGAACCGCGGATGCCGCAGGGGCCCTCGGCGCCGGTCAGGATCATGTCCACGCTGGGCGAACTGAAATGGCCCAGCACGTCCATGAGGTTGCGGGTGGGGAAGGCGATGCGGCTGATGTCGCCGCGGTAGGTCACTTCCAGGCTCTCGTTGGCCGAACCGGTGTCCTGCCCCTGGGCGGAGAGGCGCACTTCGTTGTCGCCCAGGTCGAGATAGGCGCAGCGGTCGCTGTCGGTATTGAAGATCTGGATGCGGCCCAGGGCCTCGATGGCTTCCTTGCGGTTGACGGTGAGCAGGCTCACGCCGTCGCCTTCCAGACGGCTCATGAACACCGTGTAGTCGGGATAGTCATGACCGGCACGCGGCACGGACAGGCTCTCGGCACCGTCCAGGGTACGCAGGTACAGGCGCTTGTCGGTGATGTTGAGCTCGATCTCGTCCACGCCCAGCCACTTCTTCATGTCCTGCAGGTACTTCTTCTGGATGAGCACGCCCTCTTCGGGCAGACGGGCGGCCAGATCGTCATGGGTGAAGGAGATCAGGGCGAACTGGTGGCCGTTGAGGCCGCAAACGTCGATACGGCCGTTGCCGCAAGGCTTCATGTACAGGCAGGTGATGGCGTCGGTGGCGTCGTCGTCGCTGATGCAGAAGACCACGCGATCCAGCACGTCCTGCAGGAAGTCGCCCGACCAGGTCACCGGGGACTCGGCCGGGAATTCGGAAAAGTTCTGGAACCACTCGGCCCCGCTCACAGGCAGCTTGTACGTGCGGCGGCCCTGTTCCAGCAGCAGGTTGCCGGTGCTCTCGTCCAGCGTGAGCTGGAGCACGCCCGCAGGCAGCTGGCGCACCAGATCCACGAAAGCACGGCCCTGCACACCGATGAGGCCGGGCTGCTTCACTTCGGCGGGATAACGGCCGGTGAATTCGATATTGGCGTCCGTAGCCATGATGGACAGGCTGCCCTTCTCGGCCTTCAACCAGATGGAACGCAGGTAGGCGGCTCCTGCTTTGGCAGGGATGATGGCTGCCGCTTTCTGCAGGCCTTCGATGATCTGTTCTTTATTAACAGAAAGTTTCATAAAAGAATCCTTGTAATAATTGATGCCTGTGCTTTTGTGCGGAACATATGCAACAGACTGTTTTTACTTGAAATTTTTACTATCCCTTTAAGCACTGCCCGTCTACGCCCCGAACACTTCGTCCGTGGAGGAGCTGTCCGGCTGTTCCTGATGTGCGCATTTCTCCAGTCTGGCGACAAGGTGTTGCACATCTTTGTTACTTTCCAGCATTTTTCCAATCTTTTTAACCGCATGGATGACGGTACTGTGGTCGCGTCCGCCAAAGGCCCGGCCCAGTTCGGGATAGGAGAGGCCCAGATGGCGACGGCAGACGTACATGGCGGCCTGCCGGGCCATGACCAGCCGCGCGTGGCGTCCCGTGCCCGTGATGTCGGCGGGGGCGGCATCGCAGCAGCGTGCGGCCTCGGCCAGGATCTGTTCGTGGCCGGCATGGCAGGCCTGCACCGGTCCCGTACGGGCCAGACGTTCCAGATCGTCCAGGCTGGGATGCCGGGCGGCATCATCTTCCCAGGCGGACTTGATCCGGAGCAGCAGGGAACGCAGGCCGTGGAAATGGGCCGCGCGCCGCGCCATGAGGCGCAGATGTTCGCGGGGCAGGTCCAG
This sequence comes from uncultured Oscillospiraceae bacterium, assembly GCA_900555435.1. Taxonomy (GTDB): domain Bacteria; phylum Bacillota; class Clostridia; order Oscillospirales; family Ruminococcaceae; genus Merdivicinus. The sequence continues at coordinate 12,523 of USLH01000056.1, forward strand.
GGCGTTCTCCCGGCAGCATTGCTGCAGGTAACGCATGCGGGCTTCCATGTCCGGCGGGGTCAGTTCGGCGGAGAACAGTTGCCGGACGCTGGCGGCGGGGCCGGGTTCCCACGCTCCGAGGGCATCGGGGCCGCCCTCCAGGGCGAGGACCACCGGGGCCTTTTCGGGGCGATGCGCCAGCAGGGCCGCCAGCAGGCGCTGGGAACGGGGCTGTCCGCCCAGGGTCTGGATATCGTCCAGGAACAGGGCCTCGGCCTGTTGCCAGAACAGGGGGGCCGTCTGTTCTTCCAGAGGACAGTGCTGAAAAAAGCGGGCCGCCGGGGCCAGGATGACGCGCAGGCCCTGCCGGGCGAGGGACGCGGCCATGTGCTGCAGCAGATGGCTCTTGCCCGTGCCTTTTTCGCCGTGGAGCAGGAAGGGGCTGTGCCCGGGCTCCCGCAGGGCGACGGCCCTGGCCATGGCCAGGGGGAAGGCATTGCGGGCGCCGCCCGGCAGCGGCATCTCGTCCCTGCTGCCGTCGGCATGGAAAAAGAGGGCGTCCGGGATGCGGGCCGGGGCCACTTGCGGCGCCGGGCCCCGGGGCAGGCGCCGCCCGGGCAGGACATATTCCAGCCGGGGGGCGTCGGCGTCCGGCCAGGCGGCCTTCACGGCTGCCGAAAAATCCGTTTTGTGCGGCGCGAACCAGCGGGCGAAGTAGATATGGGGAAAGGTGATCCGCAACACATTGCCGGACGGGAGGTATTCCATGACCAGACCATCCAGCCAGGGCGCTCCCCCGCCATCCGGGCCACCGGGGATGCCGCCGAGCAGATGCCGGCGCAGGCGGTGGCGAAAATCCTGAAGGGAAACATGTGCATTTGTCATGAGCGGCCCCTTGCGATCCGGGACCTTCTTCCGGTCGTCGCAAAGATGTTTTTATAGCATAAAAACGTCCGCTAAACAAGTCCGCGTCTCGTTCTCAGGCGCGGCGGATGGGTCAGGAAGGCTTGCATTTGGACGGTGAGCCTTTTTGCCTTCTTCTGTGTGGGGGGATACGGCAGCGCAAAACAAAAG
>USLH01000057.1 GCA_900555435.1 uncultured Oscillospiraceae bacterium
AACGCGCCGAAGCTTCCGGGAAGCTCCACCGTGACCGCCTGTTCCTCCTGCCGGGCAGCGCCCGCGGCTTCAAATTCTTCCTCCGCTTCCTCCAGCGCCTGCTCGATCAGGCCGATGACGAATTCCTTTTGGGTCAGCTTCCGGCGGTAGGTCTGTTCGTAGCGTTCCAGGTAATCCTTGATTTTCTGGAACAGTTCCTCGCTGACCTGGAATGCCAATGTTCTCGTTTTGTCCATGTGAATCCCTCCATCCATGTGTTCCCGGATCACCAGTTCGATATACTGGCTCACCGTCAGTTCCTTTTCCCTCATTTCCTCGCTGATCCGGTTGTGCAGATCCAGCGGGATTTTGCAGGTAAGGCCTTTGGTTTCCATTGTCATTCCCCCATAAGATCCTGATACAGGGCGTAAGTTTCTTCGCTGACTGGAATTGTAATATTGTTTGGCCGTTCTTTCCGGATTTCCTGGTCCGCATAATGAATGGTGATGGCCCGTACCGCAGCTTCTTCCAGGGTAAGTCCTTGCCGCTCCGCGTCCGCTTCGATGAGACGGAACAGCTTTTCCGGTATCCGGAAGGTAATTTCTTTGTCCATAGTCCTAAATCCTCCTTTTGACACCAAGTATATCGGAACGCCGTCCGGAAAGCTATCATCAAACCCAACAGCCTTTCAGGCAAAGCAGGCCGGGATTCCAGCATCAGCAATAACGGCTAATCCTCATCCATCAGGGAACCCAGGAACCCCATCATCTCCTTAGGAATGGTTTCCTCCTGCTGCAGCATGGGCTGGGGAGGGACAGCCTTCAGTTCTTCCCGCAGCACCCGGCGCAGGATGGCTTCCAGGTCCTCTTTCTGAACAGTTTCCAGGATCGCATGCACCAGGAAGGCGCTCTTTTGACCTTCCGGCACATTTCGCAGCACCTCCCATGCCTTCCGGTGCTCCGCGTTCCGGAGGTTTGGTCGGAACATAAAGATGGGGCGGCTCATCTGCCCTTCCCATCCCGCGGCATTTGCTCCAAAATGCGCTCGAACCCTTCGGCGTTCACCTTGTCGTCCTCCAGGGCAAAAGCCCTGGACACCCCCTTCCCTTCGCTCACACGCCGCGACACCACCGCCGCCCCGCCTCCCAGCATCACCACCGGCAGAGTGTGCAGGTCAAACCCCGCCTCCATCACCGCCGACAGAAGCTGCCGGGTGTAAACGCCGCCCTGCCGGTCGATGACCTTTTGCACCCCAACGTCCAGGCTGCACCCTTTCCCGGACAGCACCCGTTCGATCTGCGCGTCGGTCACCGATACGCCCAGTTCCCGCCGCACCTGCTCCCGCGCCTCGTCCATGCACCGGATCATTCCCAGCTCCAGGCTCCGGCAGGCTGCGGCGTTTGGAACACCGTTGTCCAGCCGCATGAGATCCACCGTCCAGCCGCCGATGTCCATCAGCAGCACAGAAGGCTCGTCCCGCAGCAGGTTGGGGAAGAGGGCAAGGGCAGAGTACCCCTGCGGGAACAGCTTCACGTCCGTTATGGTCACACAGTGGGGGACGCCCTCGAACCGGAACTTTACCGGCTGGGAAGAGCGAAGCAGGTATTCCCGGAACGATTTCTTCTCCCGCCCAAAATTTGCCAGCGGCAGTCCCGCGGCTATGGTGACAGAGCACTCCGGGCTTGCTCCGCGGTGCTTCAGTTCCCTGGCGATGGCCGCCAGGGTCAGCAGGTAGTAGCTGTCGTTTTCCGTTTTGTCCCGCAGGATCGGCTGTCGGCCTGTCCCGCAGACAAAAAATTTCCCGTCCGTTTCCAGGGTGTCCTGCAGGGTGTATGGCTCGTGGCTGTAAGCCGTGACCCCTGCCGGAAACGAAAAATTTTTGGTTTTGATGGCGTAGTAGCCATGATCGATACCGAGGTTCATGTTTTCAACTTCCTTTCAGAAATTTGTGGAAAAATATATTTACCGGCTGGGAAAAGAAACGTTCCTTTCCCAGCCGGTAAGTTTCTGGGGATTCAGGGAGAGAGTGTGAGAGAGGGGGAAAGGGGCCAGGAAAAGCAAAACCCCGGCTCCTGCCGCCACAGAAACCGGGACCTTAAAAAAGGGCGCACTTCCCCCTGGAACCTTACGCCTTTGAAATACGCCCTTTTCATTTGGGCAATCTATCTATATTCAGGCCGGAAACTTCTACATCCCCGGCACGGATTTTTTTCTGAAAAAATAGGGCAAAACGAAAAAAGCGGAGCCAAATCCTGAAAAACTCAGAATCTGACTCCACTTTTTGCTTCTTTTTCGGTTAGATCAGGGGGTGACAGTAATGGAACAAGCTTCCTGTTTCGCGACGCAAAAAAGCCCGCAAACCCCCATAAAACCTAAGAAAAAAGTGGCCGACAGTAAAATCGACCACTAAATCTGGTTGCGGAGGCTGGACTTGAACCAACGACCTTCGGGTTATGAGCCCGACGAGCTACCAACTGCTCCACTCCGCGATATTTTTTCTGCCACTTAAGACAGCTTTTATATTATAGCACGCCGTTTCTCTCCTGTCAAGAGGTTTCACGAAAGTTTTTTCTCCTATCGGTTTCGGAAAAAGTCCTGATCCGCCCCCTCCGAAAATCGGGCATCTTTCACAAGCCGGCAAAATCGTCCCTTCGCAGGATACAGCTTCTAAAAGATTTTTCTCAGGAAAAGACATATTTCATCTGATCCTTTTGCTAAAGTCCGCCAAAAGCAGCTGAAGACTCTCATCGTTTTTTTGCAAATTCACCACAAAAGTTTTGCAAAAGCCCCATTTCAAGGGCTTTCTCCGGCTTTGCAAAAAAGCAATAACCCCCTGCAAAAAGATTGGTCTTCTCTTTTGAGGGAAAGGATGCTATGATACTGATATACTCTCCGGACAACGGAGACAATCCACTGGAAACAAGAAATGAGGGTGAATGTCGTTGCTGAAATCGAAATCAACCCGCAGCGTGCCGACTGCTGCCGCCGGTAGTAAAAAGAAGAGCATCTGGAGGCGGATGGTAAAGGACTACCAGCTCTACCTTCTGGTGCTGCCAGCCATCATCTGGTACATTGTTTTCGCATATGCCCCCATGTACGGACTGCAGATCGCCTTCAAGGACTACAGCGGCGCCATCGGCATCCTGGAAAGCCCCTGGGTGGGACTGAAGCACTTCAAGAGCTTCTTCCGCTCCTATTATGCATGGTCGCTCATTAAAAATACGATCGTTCTCTCCCTCTACTCCATGCTGGCAGGGTTTCCCATCCCGATTATCCTCTCCCTGATGCTCAACGAGCTGAAAAGTCCCGGATACAAAAAATTCGCCCAGACGGTTCTCTATGCACCCCATTTTATTTCGATTGTCGTTTTGGTTGGTATGCTGAACCTCTTTTTCTCTCCGAAGGGCCCCATTGATACCCTTCGGGTCTCCATGGGGCTGCAATCGGTCAATTATCTGACCTCCGCCACTGCTTTCCGGCACTTGTATGTCTGGTCCGGCGTGTGGCAGGGCGCAGGCTGGGGCTGCATCATCTATCTTGCGTCCCTATCCAGCGTAGACCCGGGGCTTCACGAAGCAGCCATGATCGACGGCGCCTCCCGGCTCCAGCGGATCTGGCACATCAACATTCCCTGTATCCTTCCCACAGCTACCATTCTTTTAATCATGAACGCCGGATCCCTCTTAAGCGTAGGCTTTGACAAGGTCTTCCTGCTGCAGAACGACCTGAATAGGGACTCCTCCAACGTCATTGCGACCTACATCTATACCCGGGGTCTCGTAAAACAGGACTATAGCTTCTCTACGGCAGTGGGTTTAATGAACAATGTCATTAACTTCTTCATGGTGCTTCTGGTGAACAGGATCGCCAAAACACTGTCCGACACCAGCCTGTTCTGAAAGGGGGAAACGATATGGCAATCATCAAAGAAACCCGGGGCGATAAGGTCTTCAACATCGTAAATCTCATCCTCGTCACCCTTTGCGTGCTGCTGGTGCTTTACCCGCTCTACTTTATCCTGATCGCCTCTTTCTCGAATCCCAACCTGGTGGCGGCGGGAGAAGTCTGGTTCTATCCCAGAGAAATGACGCTGGATGCCTACAGAACGGTCTTTAAGAACAAGGACATCGTCATCGGCTACCTGAACACGATCTTTTACGCCGTTTTCGGCACCCTGTTCAGCCTGGCCATGACTCTCACCGCCGCCTATGCGCTTTCCAAACGGCACTTCATCGGCAGAAATGTCATCATGTTCTTCTTCGCTTTCACCATGTACTTCGGCGGCGGCATGATTGCCAGCTATTTGAACATCAAGAATCTGGGGCTTTTAAACACCCGCTGGGTCATGATCATCCCCACAGCCATTTCCACCTACAATCTTATCGTCTGCCGCACCTTCTTCGCAAACGGCATACCGTCAGAGGTGGAGGAAGCAGCCATCATCGACGGGTGTTCCACCTTCCAGGTCTTCGTCCGGATCGTGCTTCCCCTGTCCAAGGCTCTGATCGGCGTTATGGCGCTCTACTACGGCGTCGCCCAGTGGAACTCCTTCTTCAACGCCCTGATCTATCTCTCCAACGCCCGTGACAAAGTCCCGCTGGCTCTGGTCCTGCGAGAGATTCTGGTTCTCAACACCATGAAGGCAGCCATGGGCGGATCCATCAGTGAAGAGCTGGCCCTCTATTACGCAAACCTTGCAAACCTCTTAAAGTATGCGCTGATCGTCGTCAGCGCCGCCCCGCTGCTCATCATCTACCCCTTCCTGCAGAAATACTTCGATAAGGGCGTTATGCTGGGCTCCATCAAGGGCTGATCCATCGGTTCAAACGGCGCCGGAACCCGGTTCCGTTTCAATATGTTCGACAAACGAAAGGAGCGTCAACCATGAGTAAAAAGGTTTTTGCAGCCATTTTTGCAGCGATCCTCGCAGTCTCCGCCTTCAGCGGATGCGGCGACAACGGCGGGAGCAGCACTCCCTCCAGCAGCACCCCTTCCTCCTCCTCCGGTTCTTCCACCCCCGCTTCGGGAAGCGATGAGCCCTACACTCCCACTTACCCCATCGTCAGCGAGCCGGTGACCTTCACCGCAGCCTCCTCTTTCGACAATATGCCCAACACCCTCTGGTACAATGCTTACGCAGAAGCTACCAACGTAAACATCGAATGGACTTACTGGTCTGACTGGGAGACCCAGATGGGCATTGCTCTGGCCGGCGACAGTCTGCCTGATTTCGTCTTCAACCTCTACATGAGCGGCACCGACAAAGCCTCCATCGAACAGTATGGCAAGGCCGGCACTCTGGTGGAATATGGTCAGTATCTGAACATCATGCCTAACCTCTCCGCCATGTTTGAGCAGTATCCCGAGTCCAAGGTTGCCTGCGTCAACGAGGATGGCACCCTGTACGGCTTCCCTGCCTACCTGCAGACTCCTACTGCCTACGCCGGCACCGTCTACTACCGTACGGATATGTTCAAGGAAGCCGGCGTCAGCGAGCCCACCACTACCGACGAGCTCTTGAACGCAGTGAAAACGCTGCAGGAATACTACAGTGCGAAGGATTCGGAGTTCATTGCGTTTATGCCTTACAATAGCGGCCACGTCACCGGCCATCTGGCTTACTGGCTGTTCCCTGCCTTCGGCGATGCCGTTGACATGGATTACGGCACCACCGACGGAAAGACCGTCGCCTACAATCGGATCAGCGACCAGTACCGCCACATGATGGAGTATCTCCATGAGTTGTACATCTCCGGCGGCTACTACAAAGAGTGCTTCTCCGAGGACGGCACCAATACCAAACCCTTGATCATAGGCAACCATTGCGCAATAACGACCTTTGGCACCATGTATTCTCCCGACAATTTTGCCAGCGGCAACTACGATGTGGATATATTTGCCCCGCTGACCTCAGAGTACACCTCCACCCAGAAGTATCCCAAGGCCTACAACTCCCGTATGGCAGCGTCCTTCGTCTCCTCCAAATGCAAAGACGTGGAAACCATCATGAAGTGGATCGACGCCTTCTACACCACCACCGAAAACCCCATCGCCGACGGCGTTTCCGGAATCAGTATGTGGCTGGGCACCCGAGGCGTCAACTGGGATTGGGACGACGATACCCACACCACCTACTCCATCAAAGTCCCCGATGACTATGACGGAGCCGGCACCAACTGGCTCAGCGAGTTCGGCTGCTCCAACGCCTACAACTGCATCTTTATGGGCATCAACAACGGTTCTCCCGGACAGATCTGCAAAGGCACCGGCACCATCAACAAGCTGCTGCCTTACTCGGTAAACGTGTATCCCTCCGCTTACCTGAGCTTCTCTAATGAGGATGCCACCCGCATCGCCGAGCTGACCGCCGACATCAACACCTATGTGGGCGAGAGCTTCGCCTCCTTCATGATCGACGGTGTCACCGACGATTCCTGGAACAACTACGTTTCCCAGATCCGGAAGATGGGCATCGACGAAGTAGTCGAGCTGCAGCAGAAAGCCTACGACGCTTATCTGGCCGGCAAATAACTCTTCTGCAATCCCGAAAAGGCCCCTGTTTTCCGGCAGGGGTCTTTTCCCCTTACGGAAAGGACAGATATCATGGCAAATTACGTGAAAATAAGCCTTCTCTCCCAACCGGCGCTTTCCCATTCTCCCTACAGCGATGATCTGGAAGGGAAAGTGCAGGAAATGCTTGCCTATCTGAACGAAAACCTCCAGAAAGTGCTGCCTGACAAGCCGGATCTGATCGTTGTCCCCGAAGCCTGCGACCGCTTCCCCTCCTTCACCATGGAGGAGCGGAAGCGGTACTACCGTTACCGGGGCGACCGCATCCGGGATTTTTACCGGGACATTGCCCGGGAAAACCGCTGCACCATCGCCTACTCCGCCTGCCGCTTCCTGCCGGAGGAAGAAACCCTCCCCTTCCGGAACTCCACCCAGCTTTTAGGCCCCAACGGGGAGATCCTTGGCATCTACGACAAAAACCATCTGGTTCCGGCAGAATTGGACAACGGCGAGATCGCCTACGGCACTGAAGCACCCATTTTCACCCTCCCCTTCGGACGGGTGGGCTGCGCCATCTGCTTTGACCTGAATTACGACGAGCTCATGCGCCGCTACGCCGCCCAGAAGCCGGATCTCATCCTCTTTTCCTCCATGTACCACGGCGGGCTTTCCCAGGAATATTGGGCATATTCCTGCCGCAGCTATTTTGCGGGAGCCATCTGCGGGGATCAGAGCCGGATCCTCTCCCCCTTCGGTGAAACGCTGGCTTCCACCACCAACTACTACGATTTCGTGACGGGGAAGATCAATCTGGACTACACCTTGGTTCACATCGATGGCAACGCCCCGAAATACCGGGCAGCCAAGGAAAAATACGGCGACCGCCTGCAGATCCATGACCCCGGCCACATTGGAGCAGTAATGCTCACCTATGAGGACACCGACCAAACGGTCATGGACATCGTCAGAGAATTTGACATGGTGCTTCTGGACGACTATTTTAACGCCTGCCGCCGCCACCGGGCTGCGCACATCTGAAAAAAATCCCCCAAGTTCTTTGAACTTGGGGGATTTTTACGCCCAGTATTCTCTTTTTAAGAAAGACGGATTCCTTTCGCCAGCGCCTCCAGCTCCGCAGCCGTCAGCGTTCCCGGCTCCAGCAAGATCTCCGCAAAAACCTTTGCCGACATCGTATCATAGCAGAGAATACAGTCCATCTTCTGATATGGAACCGCAGCAGCCGATTCCGACCCGCTCAAGTCCTGCCAGAGATACGCAGCCAGCGCCACGGCTCCCGTTTTGGAAGAATGAACCACCCGATAGTCCTCATATCCGGCGTGATTCGTCATAGCCATCCCGAAGACCTGCATGGGGATCTGCTCCGTCTTCGGATCCACTGCCGAAAGGACCTCCGGATCATCCGCTGCAAAGGGAAGGAACGTGAGCGACCCCACCGTCTCCCCGCCTTTTTGCAGCAAAAAGAGTTCCTCCCCCTCCGTCAGAGTGATCCCCTCCGGAAGCGGAAGCTCTAACAGCAGCGACGTTTCCCCCCTTAACGGAAGCGAGAAGTCCCCCTCTTCCGTCCGGACTGCCGCTTCCGCCGTCCGCCCGCCGGAAACCACACCGTAGGCAAACGGCTGGATCAGCTCGGTGTAATCGGCCGCATAATCCCGCCAGGCATTTCCCTCAAGCTCCGTCTGATACGCCGCCCGAAGGGTGATCTTTAAAAGCGTCCCCTTTTCCTGACTAAGCGTGCAGCCAATGGATCGTGCCCCTGTGCGGATCTCTTCATGATCCAGCAGCTTTTCCACCTCACCGATCCCCGGCTCCGGAGAATACACCGCCGTCAGGGTCAGAAAAAGCCGGGTCTTCCCGTCCTCCGAAACCGGAATATTTTTAGGGAAGGTCAAATGGACCTGCCCGTTCGCCTCCAGCGTCAGCGTTTCCAGGATCGAATGAATGGTTTCCTCCGCCGTTTCCGGCGTCAGCTCCAAGGCTGCGGAAGAAGCCGGCGCCGGATCCGTCAGGAAGCAAAACGCCGTCACTGCACAAATGACAGCTGCCGCACAGACCGCCCACCTGGCAGGCTTTTTGAAGGACAGCACCGACCGGATCCGCTGCCGGACGCCCACTTCCCCGAAAGCCAGCGGGCAGACAAGGATCGTTTTCCTCCCCTGACTGCAGGAGACCAGCGCCTGCGAGTAGGCTTTTCTCCGTGAAAGATCCATTTCCTTTACCGCCTTTTCATCGCAGGCAAGCTCCAGATCCCGGTCAAAGCAAACATACGCCGCCCAGATAAGCGGATGGAACCAGTAGACTGCCAGCAGCAGATATGCCGCCAGCTTCCAGATCGGGTCACCCCGCTTCAGATGGATCCTTTCATGAGCGAAGATCAGCTCCGTCTCCTCCTCACTCAATCCCCCGGGCAGATAGATCTTCGGACGGAACAACCCAAAAACGAAGGGTGCCCCCACGCCGTCGCAAAGAAAGACCCCGTTCCCCATGGGAACCGCCTCCCGAAGCCGCCGCTTTAGCTGCAGGCAGCGGATCCCCCCGGCCAGAAGGATTCCGCAAAACCCTGCAAGCCAGATCACCCCGGCCACCGCCGCCCAAACGAAAAGCGGGTTCACGCTTTCCCCCGCCTGTGCCGCTGCCCGGTCAAACAGCGGGTTTAAGCTCCGGTCGATGAAAGAGATCCCGCTGTCGATCACCGGCTCCCCGGCAGCACCGTACTGCACTGCATCCAGCTTTACCGTCTCCGCCCGGGGCACCCGGCTAAGAACGCTTTTTAAGGTGGCCGGGCAGCCGAGCCGAAGCCCCACCGCCGCCCAGAGCCAGAGGGTCAGGCTTTTCGGCAGCTTAAAAAACAGCTTCCGCAGGATCAGTACCGCAAGGATCAGCCACCCCGCCGCAATGCTCCGATTCAAAAGGGTCAAAAATACATCCGCCATTGCCTACTCCTCCTTCACCTCGTCGATCATCCTCCGCAGCTCCTCTGCTTCCGCAGCAGTCAGCCGTCTTCCCCTCGTAAACGCCGCCAGAAACGCCGGAAGGGAGCCGTCAAAGGTGTCCTCCACGAACTGCCGGCTTTGCTTCCCGTAAAATTCCTCCCGGCTGAGAAGCGACGTCACCGTCCCTCCGTCATTGCGGAAAAGCCCCTTGTCGCAAAGCCGCCGCAGCACCGTGTGGACGGTCGTCCGCTTCCAATTCAGTTCCTTTTCCCCCAGCTTTACCAGCTCTGAGGAGGTCACCGGCTCTTTCTGCCAGATGATCTCCGCAAACCGGGCTTCTGCTGCCCCCAACTGCACTTCTCCCATGAAAAGATTCCTCCGTTTCACAAGACTACTTTGTGTAGTCTCTAACTATAGACTACACAAAGTAGTCTCATTTGTCAAGTGTTTTTTTGAAATCAGGGAAACCTTGACTTTCCGGGAAAAATTCCGTATAATGAGAATACCTATCTGTATGCTATGCGATCTTTTTTGAAAGGAGCGAGCCTTTTGATCTATCTGGACTATTCCGCCAATACGCCGGCAGACGAAGCCGTACTCCAATGCTTTGTGGAAACGGAGCGCGCCTTCTTCGGTAATCCCAATTCCACCCACCCCGCCGGCATCGCCGCAGGGGAAGAAATGGCACGGGTGATCGACTCCATGGCGACCCTTTTAAACGTCTCCCCGGCGGAGATCCTTCTGACCTCCGGCGCCAGTGAATCCAACAACACCGCCGTCAAAGGCATCGCCCGCTCCGCCCGGCATAAGGGAAAACACATCCTCTCCACCCCCTTGGAGCACCCCTCTGTCAGCGGCTGTCTCACTGCCCTGCAGGAACAGGGCTGGGAAATCGAGCTGCTCCCCATCGACCGGAACGGAAAGATCGACTGCTCGGAACTCCGGGAGCTGCTGCGAAAGGACACCGTCCTCCTCTCCATCACCCTGGTGGACAGCGAATTGGGGACGATCCAGCCCCTTTCCGAGATCCGGGAAATTTTAAAGGACTTCCCCGACTGCCGCCTTCATGTGGATGCCACCCAGGCGGTGGGAAAGATCCCCGTTTCTTTTGACGGCATCGACACCATGAGCTTTGCCCCCCATAAATTCTACGGTTTGAACGGCTCCGGCGTCCTTTTGAAGCGCCGGGATCTTGTTATCGAGCCTCTGATCCACGGCGGAAGCAGCACCACCCTTTACCGCAGCGGCACCCCCGCTCTGGGGCTGGCATCCGCCATGGAGACCGCCCTCCGGCTGGCGCTGACCCATCTGGATGAGCGATACGCCGCCGTTTCCGAAAAAAACGCCCGCCTGCGGCAGTTTTTTGTCTCCTACCCCAAGGTGCAGATCAACAGCCCCGCCGATGCCGTCCCCCATATCTTGAATCTCAGCGTCCCGGGCGTCAAAGGCACGACCTTCCAGCGGGCGCTCAGCGAAAAAGGCGTCTGCGTTTCGGTCAAATCCGCCTGCTCCACCGAAGGCACCCCCTCCCGGGCGGTCTTCGCCGTCAGCCGGGACCGGAAAACCGCTCTCTCCTCCTTCCGGATCAGTTTAAGCCACCAAACCACCGATGAGGAATTATCCGAATTCGAGACCATCTTCGACCAATGCTATCGGGAGCTTACAAAATGAAAAAAGAACTGGAACCCTATCAGATGGTCGAGCGGAGCATTCAGAAGAAATTCCGGAAAGCGCTCTGGAACCCCTTTGTGGCTGCCGTAAAGCAGTACCGGCTGATCCAGCCTGGTGACAAGATTGCCGCCTGCATCTCCGGCGGAAAAGACTCCATGCTCATGGCAAAACTTCTCCAGCAGCTCCAGCGGTTCAGCGATGTGCCCTTTGAGCTTTGCTACCTTGTAATGGATCCGGGCTACAACGAGATAAACCGCCGGAAGATTGAGGAAAACGCCAAACTCCTGAACATCCCCATTACCATCTTTGAGACCAACATCTTCGCCGTGGCCAACAACACCGACCGGACCCCCTGCTACCTCTGCGCCCGGATGCGCCGGGGTGCTTTGTACAGTAAGGCACAGGAGCTGGGCTGCAACAAGATCGCACTGGGCCACCACTTCAGCGACGTCATCGAAACCACCCTCATGGGGATGTTCTACGGCTCCCAGCTGCAGGCCATGCCCCCTAAGCTCCACAGCAAAAACTTCCCCGGCATGGAGCTGATCCGCCCCATGTACCAGATCCGGGAGGAGGACATCCTGGCGTGGAAGCGCTACAACGAGCTGGAATTCATCCAGTGCGCCTGCCGCTTCACAGAAAACTGCACCTCCTGCGACAACGGCGGAGGCGGTTCCAAACGGCAGGAGGTCAAAAACCTCCTAAAACGCCTGAGTCGGGATAACCCCGATCTTGAATGGAGCATCTTCAAAAGCATCCACGCTGTCTGTCTGGACACCATGGTGGGCTATAAGGCCAAAGGCGTCACCCATGATTTTAACGAGATCTACGAAGACCGGGCATAAAAATTCCCCGCTTCCGGAGCCTTTCCCGGAAGCGGGGAATTTTCTTTTCTTATTCGGTGACGAAATATTTTTGGAACAGCGCTTCCGACTTGCGCCGCATGAAGGCCACCTCCGAAGCGTCTGCCTCGCCCTCATAGTATTCCCGCATGATCTCGCCGTCCATGGCGGCCACCCGGTCATGAATGGGCATCCAGTTGTCCATTAAGAACGCCACATACTTCTGGTACCGGTACTCGCCTACCAGCCGGTACTCCTTGGAAATGGTGTCGATCGCCACGGAATACCCGTCCTTCACCGCAGAAACGATGTCCTCCCGCTCATTTTTCCGGGCAAAGACATAGGTGGAGCTGGTGTGGGCGATGGGGTTATGCTCGGTGGAGCCGTGGCTGTCGGTAGAGCCTACCACGGGGAAGACGTTGTTTCTCCGGTACTCCTCATAATAAAGGGAGGTCTGGAGGCCGTTCTCCTCATAGTAGCTCTCGCCGCCCAGCACCTCAAAGGCATCGAAGGGGTGCTTTTTCAGCATATAGAGCGTGTAAGGCTCCGGGATCTGCCACAGGTCGGAAATCCAGTAAGGATGGGCGAAAATCCCCAGACCGCCTCCTTCCCGGATCTTCCGGAACGCCCACAGGCAGACCGCATAGGAGCGCTTGTCCACGTTTTCCGGGCAGTCGGCGCAGTCCTCGGAATTCATGATCTCCTCCACCTGCCGCTTATACTCATCCATGGGCACCATATCCGGCGCCTTCCCGTCCAGCGAACGGTATTTCAAATCGCTGCCCTTATCCTTGAAGTTCCATGAGCTTTCCAGCAGCCCGTTGACCGAAAAAGTGCCGCCCACGTTGACGATATGGACGTCGGTCAGGGGAAGATGAACCTCCTCACCGGGAAGAATGGTCAGAAAAGGATCCGCCGGCGCATAATCTGCTATAGCCTCCAGAGAGGGATAGTACCGATGATGATCGGTAATGGGCATGAAGTCGTAGCCATACTTCCGGTAGTTGGCGCAAACGATGCCCGGATCTTCCCGTCCATCGGAACGGCAGGTGTGCATATGAAAGTCCCCGTGAAGCGGGATCCGGCAGGCCAGATCCGGATTCAACGCATACACCGCCAGCTGCACCACCCGTTTGTCTTCTTTCCAGATCCGGACGTAATGCTCCGTCTCCTCCCCGGCGGTATAGGTGAACCGAAGCGTGTTGTCCGCCCCGGCAGTGACCGTATAATCCGTGTGGTTCCACGCCGTAGCAGGGTCATACACGTTCCCGGAATTGATCCGGTGGACTGTGATCTTGTACTCGCCCTCAAACCGGACGTGCTCCCCCAAAGCCTTCACCGTGATGTCCACGGCCTTCCCTACCGGAAAAACCTTGGGGTAAATGTCATAATCGTAAAGCGTTTTGAACATAGATGTATCCTCCTTGCTCTTCCCGACAAAATCCCGCCGGGTGATGTTAAAAAAAAGGA
>USLH01000058.1 GCA_900555435.1 uncultured Oscillospiraceae bacterium
AACGGTGTAAACTACGGCGAGGTGCTTCATAACGGCGGTCTGCTCGATATACTGTATCTCGGCGTTAAGCTTCAGATATTCCCTCCGCTGATATTCTTAGGTATCGGCTGTATGACAGACTTCGGTCCTCTGATAGCAAACCCCAAGAGCTTACTGCTCGGTGCAGCTGCACAGCTTGGTATCTATGTTGCATACTTCCTTGCAATCTTCCTTGGATTCAATGGAAAAGCAGCAGCAGCGATCTCAATCATCGGTGGAGCCGATGGTCCTACCTCCATTTTCCTTGCCGGAAAGTTAGGACAGTCGGGACTGATGGGACCGATCGCTGTGGCGGCATATTCCTATATGGCGCTCGTCCCCATGATCCAGCCGCCGGTCATCAAGATGATCACCACCCGGAAGGAGCGGCTGATCCGGATGCCTTACTCCCAGCGGCCGGTATCCAAGACCACCCGGATCCTCTTCCCGATCTTTATCACCATGATCGCCGGGATCATTGCCCCCAAGTCGGTGGCGTTGGTGGGCTTTCTCATGTTCGGAAACCTGATCCGGGAGTGCGGGGTCTTAGGCTCCCTTTCCGAGACGGCTCAGAATGTTCTGGCAAATCTTATCACTCTGATGCTGGGGCTTACGGTGGCGGCAAAAATGCAGGCGTCCCTGTTCCTTCAGTGGAAAACGCTGCTGATCTTAGGGTTGGGGCTGGTAGCGTTTGTTTTTGATACGGCAGGCGGCGTCCTTTTTGCGAAACTCTTAAATCTGTTCCTGCCGAAGGGGAAAAAGGTGAACCCCATGATCGGAGCGGCGGGAATCTCCGCCTTCCCGATGTCAGCCCGGGTGGTCAATCGCTTGGGATTGGACGAAGACCCGGAGAATTTCCTGCTGATGCACGCAGTCGGCGCCAACGTGTCCGGACAGATCGCCTCGGTCATCGCTGGCGGTCTGATCCTGACTCTGGTTCCCATGTTTTCTTAAAGCAGATGAAAGGAGCGGTACGATGAAATTCAATTTCCCGTTGTTTCTGACCTCCCTGAAAATTATGGGGCTGGGGATGCTGGGCATTTTTCTGGTCACGGCGGTAATCATCCTCCTGATGGTGGCGCTGACCCATTTTTTCCGGGACAAGCCGGAGGAGAAATAAGCAATTGTTGAAACGGACCGCCTTCCTGCTTTGCGGCAGGGGGCGGTTTTTGCATGGTTTTTTATAAAATGCGCATACTGATCCCATGGGCTTTAATAAGGAGGGGGTCTTTTGCGCAGTTTTTTTTCCTGGAAGCGCTTTTCCCGGGAGCGACCGTACAGTGGCGGCATCCATTGGCGGGCGGCGTGGCTTTTTTCGCTGTTTTCTCTCGGATTTACGGCGCTCTATCTGCGGGTGGGGTATCTGGCGGATTCCCCCGGCTTGGCGCAGACAGCGAGGCAGCAGGCAAAGTACACCCTTACCGTTTCCGAAACCCGGGGGAACATCTACGACCGGGAGCTGCGCTTGCTGGTCAATAAAAAAACAGAGACGGTTTATGGGATCCTTCCTTCGGCGGAGAACCTTTCGCCGGTCTTATCCGCCGTCCCCATCGCCCGCCGGGCAGCAGTTTCCGAGCAGCTCCGAAGCGGGCGGCCCTTTCTCTTAAAAGATGTTTCCCTTTCAGAGACATTGGGGGTCACCGCCTTTTCCGTCCCCGTCCGAAGCGGAGAGCGGCAGCTGGCGCCGCATATTGTAGGCTACATCGATTCCGACGGCAAAGGGGTGACCGGGATCGAAAAAAGCTGCGACGGCTTTTTATCTGCGGCATCGGTGAAGCAGACCATCACCTACACCCTGGACGGCTTGGGTCACAGCATCCCGGGGATCGAACCGGAGATCCGCTCCGAAACCAGGAACGGGGCGGGAATTGTGTTATCAATCGATTCGATTATACAAAAAGTAATCGAAAATGCCGGTTCCGCCGGACTGAAAAAAGGAGCAATCGTAGTGATGGATCCTGATACCGGGGAGATCCGGGCGGCTGCCAGCTTCCCTTTTTACACTCGCTCCACCCTGACCCAGTGCCTGAAGGACAACGAAAACACCCCTATGATAAATCGGGCGTTTTTAAGCTACAGCGTCGGCTCCACCTTTAAAGTGGTCACGGCGGCGGCTGCGCTGGAAGAGGGGATCTCTCTGACGGAAAGCTATAACTGCACTGGGCAGATTGACGTGGGCGGGCAGATCTTCCGCTGCCACAAGCGGTCGGGCCACGGGGAGGTGGACATGGTGGACGGGATGATGAAATCCTGTAACCCCTATTTCATCCACCTGGGTCAGCTGGCAGGCGGGGAAAAACTCTTAAAAATGGCGGAGCGGTTCGGTTTCGGCGACCGGGTGACCCTTTCCGAGGGGATGACGGTTTCCGGTGGGACGCTCCCTACCCTTTCTCAGCTGCAAAGCCCGGCGGCGGTGGCGAATTTGAGCTTCGGGCAGGGCACGTTATCGGCGTCGCCGGTGCAGATCTGCCGGATGATGGCGGCGGTAGTCAACGGTGGGAAGCTGGTCACGCCGAAGCTGGTTTTGGGGACGACCTCCGATGGGCGGACGCTGACCCGCAGCCCGGACACACCGGCGGTGCAGATCCTCTCCGAAGGCATTGCCGCTCAGCTGCAGAGCTTTCTCATTCACTGCGTCATGGTGGAGGAGGGGCAGAATGCCCTGCCCAAAAACGGCACCGCCGGCGGGAAGACCGCTACCGCCCAGACCGGCCGCTTCCGGGAGGACGGCACCGAGCGGGAACACGGATGGTTTGCCGGATTTTTTCCGGCGGTGAACCCCCGATATGTGATCACCGTCCTTGCGGAGGATGCAGGCTTCGGCAATAAAACAGCCGCCCCGGTCTTTGCGTCGATCACGGAGCAGCTGTTGGAATTGGGGTATTAAAAGGGCCATGAAGGGTATTTTTTGGGGAGCTTCGGGGAAAGAAAGGCTCCTTCTTCGTATGGGATCCGTGCTGTTCGGTCGGCTCACAGAAGAAACGTCCGGCGAAATCTTCTGCAGTCTTACAGCTAACGGATGTGCTCCTTTTTTGTTACGGAAATCAACGGCTCTGCCGTTGGAGGTGTCCCGTAAAAAGCTTTCGCATCAAGCATCGAGTAAAGCGGGTTGCTAATTGAACGTTTTTCCACAATTCAATAGGAGTGCAATCGTCCCGTTTACGGGCTGTGGGGCAAGTGATGCAAGCAAAATAAAATTCCGTGCGTTTTGAGATGTTTGCCGGTAATGGATCCTTATAGGGCCAGCTCAATGACTACGGAGAAAAGCAGTCTTGTAAGGACTGGAGATCAACGGGCAGTGACACAGAGTTAGAGAAGCGGCTCGAAGGTTGTATGGATCCCCGTTTTCGATTCGTTACGGGAAAGAGAGACCACGCTTTTTCGCCGGCTGATCCGCAAAGGCAGGGAGTTTAACGGACGCCCTTGCTGCAGTTGAACCGGGAAAGCCCCACTTTCTGCTTCCGGGCAAAATCTGTGAACGACCGTAGATCCCGGGCGCATTCATCGAGAGCAGGGGAATTTTCCACATTTTGCTTCCTGCATTGGGGAAAACCGGAACGGTAGATCCGGGTGCAGGCTCCTTCTTTGGAGGAGCGGGTTCCGTAGGCGGAAAGGATCCGGCGGGTTTGATTTCCTTTCAGAGAAGGGCGGGGATCCCGTTCGGGAAAGGGGCATGTGTCTTTATTTTTTCGGCTGTACCACCCGGGCGATACCGATGACGACCGAAAAAAGCACTCCGGCGCAGGCCCAGACGATCCACGTCCGATCCCAACGGCCGGTCAGGAAGCTGACAAACAGATAAAGGGCGGTAACGGCGCTCCAGTAGATCCCCGATACGGGCCCCATGCGGCGGGATGCCTATTTGTTTTCCGGGGAGTAGTCCCCTTCCTGCAAGAGCTTCTGAAGGCTTCCCTTTGCTATACCCGCCCAGACCAGAAGGGGCGCCCCGCAGGCGACAAGGAAGAGCAGACCGCCTACGGCACAGACCGTCGACAATTCTGCGCCCGAAAGCGCTATGGTCAGGCAAAGAGGGACAACACTTAAGATACAAAGGGAGATCCCCAGAAGGGTGCAGAAACGGATGCGGGGTTCGGATCCTTCTTTCCGGACCTTTGCCAGCCCTTCCACCCCGTATTGGAGGGAAATATCTTCCCTTTCCAGATACTCGTAGGGGGAGAGCTTCATGCCGGAAAAGACGAATAGAACGGCTCCCCCGCAGACCAGCAGGAGCAGGATCGTAAGCCCAAGCCCAAGTGCCGCATTTTCCGTCAGCATACCCGGAACGTACTCCGCCACCCCGGACAGCACGATGAGGGCGATGGGCGAAAGAATGCACAGGGCGACCCCAATAGCGATCCGCCAGGCGGAAAGCCGGGCTTCTCGGAGAAAGGCGTTTGCTTCGTCAAAGGAAACGCTCCGCTTCGGCTCTTCTGTATAAACGTCAGGGGCGGCAAGTTCCTCGGCGTCGTCCTTTAAGAGGTAGTCGGTGGTCACTCCAAACAGGCGGCTCAGCTGCAAAATACGGTCCAGATCGGGAATGGAAGCAGCACTTTCCCATTTGGAAACAGACTGTCTGGAAACGTTCAGCTGCATGGCAAGTTCTTCCTGCGACCAGCCGTTTTTCTTCCGTAGGGCGGTGATTTTTTCTGCAAGGATCATAAAGGTCCCTCCTTTTCGGATTTTCTGCCCCTATTATAGCAGAAAAAGCGGTTGACAACCACCAATTGCCCTTGGTTTTCTGTCAACCGCCCGTTGCTTTTATGAAGTTTTTCCGTCCGATCCTAAAAATAAGACCTGATCCGCTAGAAAATCCGCCTCTTCCGGATCGTGGGTGATGAGGAGGACGGGCTTTTCCTTTTTGAGCTGCCGGAAAATTTCCATGACGTCCCGTTTCCGTTCCCTATCAAGTCCCTGAAAGGGCTCGTCTAAGAGAAAAACATCTCCGTTTCGGCAAATCGCCCGGGCGATGGACACCCGGCGGCGCATTCCGCCGCTGAGGCTTTGGGGATAGGCGGACAGCTCACTTTGAAGCCCCAGGCGGGCAAGCCACGCTTCCCCGTTCGTTCCGGCCACCTCTGCATTCTGTAAAACCGTCAGATCCGGGAAAAGCCGGTCCTCCTGAAAAACAACGGAGAGGGTCTTCCCTTCCATGCCGAAGATC
Source organism: uncultured Oscillospiraceae bacterium (assembly GCA_900555435.1). Classification (GTDB taxonomy): domain Bacteria; phylum Bacillota; class Clostridia; order Oscillospirales; family Ruminococcaceae; genus Merdivicinus. The sequence goes on from USLH01000058.1 coordinate 5,180, forward strand.
ACGCCGCTGTCAGGCTTTTCCAAACCCAGAAGGATGCGGAAGAGGGTGGTTTTTCCCACGCCGGAAGGCCCCATGAGAGCGGTGAGTCCCGGTGCGGGAAGGGTGCAGGAGAAGTTTTCAAGCACCTGTTTTTCCCCGAAGGCTTTGCTTAATCCGGATATGACGATGGGCATGGCGCTCCCTCCTTTTTCCGCTTTCCGCCGGCGAGAAATAAGATCCCCTTTTCCACCAGCAGGCTCAGCAAAATGGTCACAGCCGTCCAGCAGAACACGTCCAGCGTCTCCAGATAAACCTTTGCATCCCGGAGCATGGTACCGATGCCGATCCGAGGCAGGGCCAGCACCTCTCCGGCGACCCCTGCCTTCCACGCAAAGCCCACCGCCGTGGAGACCGCCGCCTTAAAAAGCGGCCGGACAGCCGGCAGGTAACAGAGCTTCAGCGTTTTCATCCGGGAAAACCGGTAGACCTTCGCCACCTCCAGAAGCTGGGGGTCGGCGTTTTTGATGCCGGTGAAAACGCTCATGTAGATCTGGGGGAAGACCACCAAAAAGGCGATGAAAATGGAAAGGTTCTGGGATTTGATCCAGACCAGTGCCAGAATGACAAAGGAGGTCACGGGAGCTGCCTTTATCACGGAAAGCAGCGGGCTTAAAAGAGAGTGGATCGCCGGGAACCATCCGCCGGCCGCGCCGAGAAGCAGCCCGGCAGCCGTCCCGATGCCGTAGCCCAGCAGCACCCGTCCAAAGGAAACGCCGATGGAGCGCCAGAAATTTGCCGTTTTTGCCAGCTCTCCCAGCCGTCTTATTACAGCCTGCGGACTGACGACAAGCAGGTCGTTTGCCAGAAGAAGATAGACTCCCTCCCAGACTGCAAGCCAAAAAACGGCAACGAGAAAAACTCGCGCCGTTTTGGAAAGGGCCCTTTGGGAAGGCTTACCGGGCGTAGAAGAAGTCCTCACTGGGGATCGTCCCTCCGATGGTCTGGGGGTTAAAGTCAAACAGAACCTGATAGAAGCCGGTCAGGGCGGTCTTCATTTCGTCGCCCTCCAGGCAGACAATGTTGCAGTAGGGAATGGCTTTTTCCGCCACAGCGGCTTTGATGAGACCGAATTTCTCGGAGAGGACGGCGGCATCAGCGGGGTTTGCATTTACATATTCCGCAGAAGCGGCGTACTGGTCAAGGAAGGCATTGACGGCTTCGGGATTCTCTTTCACGTATTCGGTACGGCCGATAATCACGCCCATGGGCAGCTTCTCGCCGGTGGTATTCTCCCATTCCACGGACAGATCCAGAGCGATGGAAACGTCGGCGTTCTGCATGGTGACGGTGGTCACAAAGGGCTGGGGCAGGACGGCGATGGCGGTCTCTGCAGAAGCGACGGCGGTGGCGGCATCGGCGTGCTCAGCCTTATAGTCGATGGTCACGTCGGTCTCCGGGTCGATGCCGTTTGCCTTCAGCAGGTATTCCACGGTGTACTGAGCAGTGGTGCCCTTGCCGCTGGAGATGATGGTCTTGCCCTTCAGGTCGGCGAGGGAGTTGACGGTTTCGCCCTTGGTGACCAGATAGAGCACGCCCAGAGCGTTGATGCCCAGCACCTGCACGCCGCCGTTTGTTTTATTCCACAGAGTAGCGGCCAGGTTGGAGGGGACGGAAGCGATGTCCAGCTCGCCGGTGGTGATCTTGCTCACCACTTCGTCTGCCGCACCTGCCAGGGTGAAGGTGTAGGGGGTGGATTCGGCGGCGTCGCTGTCTTCCATCATCTTAAGCATCCCAAGACCGGTGGGGCCTTTCAAGCCTGCCACATTCATGGCGACATCAGGGATGGGGTCGGTCGCTTCGCTGCTTTCGGGAGCTGTGGAGGGCTCGGAGGAAACTTCGGAAGAGACTTCGGAGGATGCAGCGGAAGAAGGCTCCGAGGAGCTGACGGCGGAGTTTCCGCAGCCGGTAAAGACGGCGGTTGCCAGAGCCGCAGCGGTGAGAAGGGCGATAAGTTTCTGGAATTTCATGAAAATACCTCTTTTCTAAGACGTTTGGCCGGATCGCTCCAGCTTTTCCCAATCGATGTGCCAAAGGCGGCCGTTCCGGGAAAGGATCCCCTCTTCCTCCAGCTTTTCAATGGAACGGTAAAGGGAGGCACGTCCCATTCCCAGCGTATTCCCCAGCCTTGCCAGAGGCTCTACCTCCACCTCCGGGCTGTCCCGGCGGAGATGCAGCAGGTAAAGCCGCAGTTTCTCGCCGGCGGTGGAAGCGGAAAAGAGGTCGATCTTTCCGTTTAAAAACCGGATCCGGTCGGTGAGGAAGGAGAGGTAGCTGCGGTTGACGGAAAAGTCTTCGGCAAAAATAGCTGCCAGCTCCTCTTCCCTGAGAAACAGAACGGTGGAATTCACCGCCGCCGAGATCCGGGTGATGTGGGAGCTGTAGCCGGTGAAGACCGTGGATACGCCGAACATATTCCCGGGCTGCAGCTGGTTTAGGAGCGTGCCGCTTTCGCTGAAGACGGAAAGGCGGCCTTTTATGACGATCCCCAGCTTCCGAAGATACCCGTCCAGCACCTGTCCCCGGGAAAAGCCCTGAAGCTCTCCACGGTTTTTTAAGAGGACTTTTACCCGCTCCCGGGGAAGCTCCCGGAAAAGCGGGGACGCACAGCAGGCGTCGAGCCATGCCGCATCCTCTGCCGGTTTGGTCATAAAAGGCGCACCCCTTCCGTTTTGGCGGGGACCTGTCCGATGCCCGCCGATTCCAAGGAGGAAAGTGTATCATTTGGTACAGTTTTTAGAATACACCAAAAAGATAGGCTTGTCAAGAGGACAAACGAATGGAACTTGCGGAAAAATAAGAATTGCAAAAACTCCCTTCGGTATGGTATGCTGGAAGCAGATCATTTCGGGGGGAGGATCCTTATGCCCAGACAGAAACGGAGCTTAAACACCGTTTACATTTCCGAGCGGCTTCAGGAAAGCCTGCGGCCCATTTCCGGCAGCGCCCTGACTACGGTGGTGGCGCCTATGGGCTACGGGAAGACCACGGCGGTGAACTGGTACCTTTCCCAGAGGGAAAAGGAAGGGAAAACGGTGATCCGGGTCAGCGTTTATTCCGATCATCTGGCCATTCTCTGGAAAAGCGTCCAGACGGCCTTTTCCAGAGCCGGCTTTCCCTTTTTTGAAGACTACCCCTGCCCGGCGGATCCGGCAGGCGGGAGCCTTCTGATTGACGACTTCTGCCACGAGCTGGCGGATCGTGGGGAGTGCTTTCTCTTTCTGGACGATTTCCACCTTCTCACCGACCGGCGGGTACCGGGGTTTCTTTGTGCGTTGGCAAACCGGCTGCCGGAAAAGGTTCATCTCATCGTCGTCAGCCGGGACCGGTTTTTATCCGGGGAGGAAACGTTGCGGCTGGGGGCAAGACTTTGGAAGATCGGTCGGGAGCAGCTGCAATTAAATCACACGGAACTTTCCGTTTATGCCCGCCGCTGCGGAGCAATGCTCAGCGAGGAGCAGATCGACGCTCTTTTATATACCAGTGAGGGGTGGTTCTCCGCCGTTTATCTGAATCTCTGCACTCTTGCGGAGCGGGGGGAGCTGCCGGAAGGGAGCCCGGACATTTACGCCATGTTTTCCGCCGCCCTTATCGATCCCCTTCCGGAAGAGCGGCGGGAATTTTTGGCGGTGATGGGGCTTGCGGACGAATTTACGGTGTCCATGGCCCAGAAGATCTCCGGCAGGGAGGACGCCGGAGTGCTTTTATCGGCTCTGACCCGGAAAAATGCCTTCGTGACCCGTCTCCCGGATGGGGCGACCTATCGGTTCCATCACATGATGAAAGCCTGCGCCGAGCAGGCGTTTTCCGCTCTCTCGATCGAGCGGCAGCGCCTTTACCGGGATCGGTACGGGCGCTTTTACGAAACGGGGGGACAGTATCTCCACGCCTTTTCCGCCTATCGGAAAAGCGGGAATTTTGCCGCCCTCTGCCGGGTGGTGCAGGAGGACGCCGGGATCCTACTGGCGTCCCTTGACCCTTCGCTGGTGCTGGAGGTTTTGGGGCAGTGCCCGAAGGAGGTGCTGAAAGAGTACCCGCTGGCGATCTTGGTACTGATGCGGAGTATGTTTAACTGGCGGCAGATCCCGAAGATGCTGGAGCTGAAAGCGCTGTTTTCCGCTTCCATGGAGGAGCATCCGGAGCTTCCCGCGGAGGAGCGGGGCAACCTGTTGGGAGAATGCGACCTGATCCAAAGCTTCCTTTTTTACAACAACATCACCGAGATGAGCCGCCTTCACCGCAGTGCCAGCCAGCAGATGTCCCGTCCTTCCGTCAGCATCCGCAGCCAGGGGGGCTGGACCTTCGGCTCCCCTTCCGTTTTGATGATGTTCCATCGGGAGCCGGGCGGGCTAAAAAGCGAGCTTGCGGAAATGGACGAGTGTATGCCCCACTATTACAAAATCACCAACGGTCACGGCCAGGGGGCGGAGCGGATCATGCGAGGGGAAGCCGCCTTTTTGCAGGGGCGGTTTGCCGACGCAAAGATCGCCCTGGAGGAAGCCTATGCCGCCATGGCAGGGAACGGGCAGACCAATATGGTACTCTGCTGCGATTTTTTAGAGCGGCGGCTGTCCCTTTTTACCGATACGGAGCGGCGCTGCAGTTTTGAAGAACGGCGGGAGCAGGTGCGGAAGCGGCACAATGTATCGTGGCTCAATTTATTGAGCAGCATCGAAAGCGGCTATTACGCTCTTTTAGGGGAGATGGAGAAGATCCCGGAGCTTTTCCGGGAGCACAGGCTCTCGGATGTTCACTTTCTGGCACCCGGAAAGCCGATGATGGAGCTGATTGAGAATCAGGTGGATCTGGCGCAGGGGGCGTATGCCCGGGTCATCGGCCGCAGCGGAGGGCTTCTCGCTCAATGCGCAGCGCTTCACTATGGGCTGGTGGCGCTGCAGACAAAGATCCAGACGGCGGCGGCTTACGAAAAGCTGGGAAAGCGCCCGGAAGCGAGAGCGCTTGTGAAGGAAGCTCTGAAGGAGGCGGATCCGGATGGGTTTGTGATCCCCTTTGCGGAGAATCACCGGTATCTGGCAGAGCTTTTGGAGAGTATGAAAACCGGGGAGGACGGCGATTTCGTCAAGCGGATCCTTGCGTTTGGGGAAGAAATGGAGGCCCGCCTGGAGAAAAAAGCGCTGCCGGAGGAGCTTTCCGATTTAACGGAGCGGGAGCTTCTGATCGCAAGGCTTATTTCGGAGAGGCTCTCCAACCGGGAGATTGCCGAGCGGCTTTTCCTTTCCGAGGGGAGCGTCAAGCAGTATGTGAACCGGATCTACGGAAAGCTCCACATTGAGGGGGACACCCGGACCAAGCGGAAGCGGCTTTCCGAGAAACTCTTAACCAAAGGTTAATGGCATTTTAAAAAAAACCACGGTATCTTAAAGGTACGGTGGTTTTACTTTTTCCGGCAAAGGGGGGACGCTTCTGGAACGGAGGTACATTCAGGCGGTAAAGCCGCTTCCGGATTATATTTTGCAGGTGGACTTCGTTTCCGGGAGCCGGCTGCTTCTGGATATGAAGCCCTGCCTTGACAAGCTGCGGTTCCGGCCGATCCGGGATCTTTCTGTATGGAACAGTGCAGTGACCAACGGGATCTTTGTCCGCTTCGGCAACGTGGAAGTAAGCCATGACGAGCTGCTTTCCTTAGCGGAACGGGATGACCGGCCGGAAAACGGGAAGAAAGGGTGGAACGAATGAGATATTTAAAGCGAATGGGAGCCTTTTTACTGGCGGCAGCGGTGGGGCTTTTCCTTTTCGGGTGCGGAGAGAAGGAAGAAGAACCCATCGCCGGGGACGACTGGCGGACAACGGGGGTCGTCTACGACCACGGCGTTCTGACCCGGGACGGGACGGACACGGAGGTCTGCGTCTGCCTGACCGAAAACAGCGCCATTTTTTATTACGATGAGCCGGAGCAGATCTATTACGATCAGGTGGATTTTCCTCACAGAATGGAGGATGCAACGTCAGCCTACGGCGGGACGTTTTTTGACGATCTGAACGGCGACGGGAACAGTGACGTCCGGGTGGATTTTTATCACGAAGACGACACCGAAACGACGCTTATCTGGTACTGGGACGAGGAAGATGGTTATGTGTTCCGAGAGGATGAGTCGGAGTTCCCGGTGGAAGAGGAAAACAATCTCCTCTACTATACCGGCCTTTGGGAGTATATCGGCGAAAACGTCTGGATCCACATTTATGACGACGCCACCTGGAGCCTTGTGAACAGCGCCGACGAGGTGATCGATTCCGGCGTCGTTTTATCCGACGGCTCCGGCGTGGAGCTTCACTATGATGGGAACGGCGATGTGCTGCGGCTGACCCTTTCGGGAGACGGGGCGTTATTGGACGAGGTAAATGACGGCCGCCTGGAGCGGGTGGAGCAGATCGAGGCTCGTGTTCCCTATTTCGAGCAGGCGGGGATCTCCGTCAATGCGCAGATGGACGCCGGGACGTATCTTCTAACCGACGGCGCCTGCAGCTATCAGGGCATGGGAGAAGGATACTCCACCGGAGACTGCTATTGGGAGCTGAACGAGGTGAATGATTTCACTCACGATGGCATTCGGGAGATCGAGTTTGACGCTTACTGCTACATTCCAGAGGAGTCCATCCCGAAAATTTACGACCAGCAGTTCTTCACCGTCGTGACCTGCGCCCTTTACGATGCGTACAGCGGGATGTGGCTCACCGATGCGTCCACCTATGCGGATGCGAGCCGGGGCGAGAATCACTATGTCCATACCGTCGATTGGAACGGGGAAAGCTATGAGATCGAATATTTCTACTCCGTGGAATGGTCGGGTGCGGTAGGCGACTGGAACCAGGTGCTGAAAAAGAGCTACATCGCCTATCTGCCGGAAAATTACGACGGCTTGATCTTTGCCGCCCACGCTCAGCCGGACAACTATACGGACAGCGCAAAGCGGATGCAGCTGGACAGCATCTGCCCGGAGGCGGGGCTTTTGGATTGCGTGACCATCGATCCGGAGGCAGGCCTTTACTTTGCCGTCTGCTTCTGATGCGGAAAGGAGAACGCATATGGAACTGGGTACGGCAGTGGTGCTGCTTTTGCTTTTCCTTGCAGGCGGGGTCCTCTCCCTTCTCTGTCTGCGGGGGAAACGAAAGCTGCGGATGATTTGCGGGATCCTCTGTGGGTTGGGAGCGGTGCTTTGTGCCGTCTATATCGGCTTGACGCTGCTCTTTGTGGATGCGGTCGAGCATCAGCCGCCTTCGGCTCTGGTGCAGGGGATGACGGAAAAAATCTGAAAAACGCCCTCTCTGGCCTGTCTCATGCAGGAACAGGGAGGGCGTTTGACATTCTTTTTGAGAGCGGACGGTTTTCGGATAAAGCTGCGTTCTTATGCCGGAGCCGTGTAAAGCAAGAATTCAGAAAGGAGGGCGCCCCTTGGCACAGGCTCAGAAGACAGATACGGATTTTATGACAAAGCGCTCCACGTTTATCATGGATAAGCGGAACCTGTTTTTTTCATTACCATCGTGAAGCTGATTTTTTCTACCTTTTCCCGGAACTGGGTAAACGTGGAAAACAGCCTGATCTCCTACCTTCCGGACGACGCCGAAACGAAGCAGGCATTGGATCTGATGGAGGAGCAGTTCACCACCTACGGTATGGCGGAAGCGTTGAGCGGCCGCCTTTCCGACGTGAAGGGTGTCCAGAGCGTTTCCTTCGATCAGACCACGGATCATTACGCCAAATCTTCGGCGCTGTTTTCCGTGACCTTCGATTGCAACGAAACCGACGACTGGTGCCCGGATTCCTTGGAGGGAGTAAAGACGCTGCCGGCGGATTATGACCTTTATATTCCACCAGCTTGGGAAACGCCTTGACAGTGACCATCGATTCCGAGGTCAGCGGCATCATGCGGGCGAACATCGGCGGCAAGGTGAACTTGAACGTTCTTTCCGGAGACGTCCGGGAGGAATCGCAGGCTCAGAGCGAGGAACAGGAGGAAAAGCGGAAGAAAAAAGCAGGAAAAGCGGAAAAATTTTAAAAAATGTGTTATTTTCAAAAAGAAAAGTCCCGCAAACACATTGTTTACGGGACTTTTTCTGGTGCCGGTGGCGGGGGTCGAACCCGCACGGGTGTTAGCCCAACGGATTTTGAGTTATTTGCTTCACAGGGAATACAAACGAACTCAACCCCTTATGG
>USLH01000059.1 GCA_900555435.1 uncultured Oscillospiraceae bacterium
AAGTGAGATTATGAAGCATCGGGAGGGGCTTTTGGTTGGAAGCGCCTGTGAAGCTGGGGAGCTTTACAGGTCAATCGTGGATGGGAAGAGTTTCGATGAGCTCTGTGATCTGGCAGAATTCTACGATTATCTGGAGATTCAGCCCTTAGGAAACAACGAATTCATGCTGCGGGAAGGTACGGCAGCCAGCCGGGAGCAGCTGATGGAGAACAACCGTCTGATCTGCCGCATCGGCGAGCGGCTGAACAAACCGGTGGTGGCTACCTGCGACGTGCATTTCAAAAATCCGGAGGATTCGATTTTCCGGGCCATCTTAATGGCGGGCATGGGCTTTAAAGACGCTGACCAGCAGGCTCCGCTCTATCTGCGGACGACGGAGGAAATGCTGGAGGAGTTTGCATACCTGGGCAAAGAAAAAGCCTATGAGGTCGTGGTGGAAAACCCGAATAAGATCGCTGATATGGTGGAAGGGGACATCCGTCCCATTCCCAAGGGAACCTTTCCGCCCAGCATTGAAGGGGCCGAGGAGGATCTTCAAAGGATCACTTGGGGAAGGGCCAAGGAAGTTTACGGCGATCCGGTGCCGGAGCTGGTGGCGACCCGGCTTCAACGGGAACTGGACTCCATTATCAAGCACGGGTTCTCTGTTTTGTACATGATTGCTCAGAAGCTGGTACACTATTCCGTGGAGCATGGGTATCTGGTGGGTTCCCGTGGATCCGTCGGATCGTCTTTCGTGGCGATTATGGCGGGGATTTCTGAGGTGAACCCGCTGGCGCCCCACTATGTCTGCCCGAAATGCAAGCACAGCGAATTTTTCACCGACGGCAGCGTGGGTTCCGGGTTCGACCTTCCGCCGAAGGACTGTCCCGTTTGCGGGAGGGCCATGGATCGGGACGGGCATGACATTCCTTTTGAAACGTTCCTGGGATTCGATGGCGATAAAGAGCCGGATATCGACTTGAATTTCTCCGGCGAGTACCAGAGCTACGTTCACCGTTATACGGAGGAACTGTTCGGCTCCGATCATGTTTTCAAGGCCGGAACGATCTCTACCGTTGCTGAAAAGACGGCGTTCGGGTTTGTTTTGAAATACCTGGAAGAGCGGCAGAAGGTCATGCATAAGGCGGAAGAGCTACGGCTGGCAAAAGGCTGCACCGGGGTCAAGCGCACCACCGGTCAGCATCCCGGCGGCATGGTCGTTATCCCTTCGGATTATGAGGTGTACGATTTCACGCCGATCCAGCATCCGGCGGATAAGGCAGACAGCGATATTCTGACCACCCACTTCGACTTTCATTCACTCCATGACACGATCCTGAAGCTGGATGAGCTGGGACACGATGTTCCGACGCTTTACCGGCATATTGAAGACCTGACCGGGATCAAGGTCATGGATGTTTCCATGAGCGATCCGGCGGTGTTCAGCCTCTTCACCTCCACGGAAGCGCTGGGGGTCACACCGGATGAGATTTTCAGCGAAACGGGGACGCTTTCCCTGCCGGAGATGGGCACGCCATTTGTCCGGGGAATGCTTCTGGAAGCGCAGCCGAAGACCTTTGCCGACCTTCTGCAGATCTCCGGGCTGTCCCACGGGACAGACGTATGGCTGGGAAACGCAAAGGATCTGATCGATACGAAGACCTGTACCATTTCTGAAGTAATCGGTACCCGTGACAGCATTATGACCTACTTGCTCCACAAGGGACTGAAACCGAAGCTGGCCTTCAAGATCATGGAGATCACCCGAAAGGGCAAGGCTCCGAAACTCCTGACCGATGAGATGAAGGACGATATGCGTGCTCACAATGTGCCGGAATGGTACATCGACAGCTGTCTCAAGATCAAGTATATGTTCCCAAAGGCCCACGCCGCCGCTTATGTTATTGCGGCGATCCGGCTGGGGTGGTACAAGGTCCATGAGCCGCTGGCGTATTATGCGGCATTTTTCACCGTGCGGGGCGGCGATCTGGAAGCGGAAACGGCGCTGGCGGGGAAGGAAGCCTGCCGTGCCCGGCTGATGCAGCTCAAAGATATGGATCGCAGCGTCAAAGAAGAGGATGTTTACAACACCCTTCTTATCATCAACGAAATGCTCTGCCGGGGGTATCAGTTTCTCAACGTGGATCTTTACAAATCCCACGCCACCAAGTATCAGATCGAAGACGGAAAGATCCGGCTGCCGTTTACGGCGCTGAAAGGGCTGGGCGAAGCGGCTGCGATCAGTCTGATGGAAGCGGGGCAACAGGGGCCTTATATTTCCGTGGAAGAGGTCCAGAGCCGGGCAGGGGTCTCCAAGGCCATCATCGAAATGCTGGAACAGATCGGTGCGCTGAAGGATCTGCCTAAATCCAGTCAGATGTCGCTCTTCTGATTCTACAGATCCTACAAGTGAAAAGGGTTGACAGGGGATTGTTTAGTATGCTATCATATTAGCATACTAAAGCGAATTCGAAGGAGGAGAATGGATCAATGTTGAAGAATAAGCTGATCACGCCGGAGGGAACCAGGGATCTCCTTTTTGAAGACTGTACGGCCAGACGGCAGGTAGAAGCCCATATCAAGGAACTGCTTCTGAACCGGGGATTCTCCGAGATTATTACTCCGGGCATTGAATTTTACGATGTTTTTGCTTCGGAGGATCACGGAATCGCCCAGGAGAAGATGTACAAACTGAGCGACCGGAAGGGGAGGCTCTTGGCGCTGAAGCCGGACTTGACCATGCCGGTAGCCCGGGTGGCGGCGACTCGGCTGAAGGGTCAGACCCGGCCGCTGCGGCTTTGCTACGACCAGAATATTTACGCCGTGTCCCAAGCTCTGACCGGTCGCAGCGATGAGATCGCACAGATCGGCATTGAGATCATCGGAGCCGGCGGACGGGGAACGGATTTAGAAGTGCTGGTTTTGGCGGTGGAAGCGCTGCAGAGCTGTGGCCTTACAGATTTTCGACTGGAGATCGGCCACATCGGAATCTTTAACGATCTGATCCAGCGGATGAATCTGTCCGAAGAGGACGCCGAGGAGATCCGGAACCTGATCCAAACGAAAAACTTCCCTTCTTTGAACGATATGCTGGATCGGATGCCCGATCAGGAGACGGCCCGGATGTTAAAGCAGCTCCCGGCCATGTTTGGCGGGGAAGAGGTCTTTGAACAGGCGGCCGAGGTGCTTCATTACGGAGAGCTGCGGGCGGATCTGGAAGCGCTCCGCTCCATTTATCGCTCGCTTTCTGAGCTGGGGCTGGGGGACAAGATCGCCATCGATCTGGGGATCGTGAACCGCAACGATTATTATACCGGCATCGTTTTCCGTGGCTATGTGGAAGGACTGGGGACCACGGCGCTGACTGGCGGGCGGTACGATACGCTGCTGGCGGAATACGGTGCATCGGAACCGGCTATTGGCTTCAGCATCGACGCAGACGCTGTGGCGAAAGTGCTGAAAAGCACTTTGCCGGAGATGCCTGCTCCCGATGTGCTGGTGTATGCCGATGAGGGCTATGAAGTCAAGGCTCTTTTAGAGATCCGGAAGCTGGCGGCTCATGGATTCACTTCCGAGTTCAGCGCCTTCGGGAGCTTTGACGAGAGCCGGCGGTACGCCCTGAAAAAAGGGATCCGGACCGTGTATGTGGTAAATGAAGACCTGGTGGAGGGGCGGTTATGAGACCCATTCGTATTGCGCTGACCAAAGGGCGGCTGGAAAATTCCACCGTGGCTTTGTTTGAGAAGATCGGCTATAACTGCGAGCAGCTGAAAAACAAAGGTCGCAAACTGATCCTTGAGATCCCGGAGGCAAATCTGGAAGTGGTGCTGGCGAAAGCCGCCGATGTCATCACCTATGTGGAACACGGCGTCTGCGACATGGGCGTTGTGGGAAAAGACACCATTATGGAATACGGCGGCAGCTTTTTTGAAGTGGCGGATCTGGGCTTTGGAAAGTGCCGGTTTGCTCTGGCTGTGAAAAAGGGCTCCAATTTCTATGAAGGCTATTCGGTCAAGACCGTTGCCACCAAATATCCGGGCGTGGCCCGGAGCTTCTTTGCGGAAAAGGGCATGGATGTGGAAATCATCAAGATCGAAGGATCCGTGGAGTTAGCACCGCTGCTGGGATTGTCCGACGGGATCGTGGACATTGTGGAGACTGGCGTGACATTGAAGGAAAACGGCTTGGAAGTGGCGGAGAACCTCATCAGCCTTTCTGCACGACTCATCGTCAACAGCGCCAGCTTGAAGCTGCGGAAGAAGGAGCTGGAGGTCATTATTTCCGCTATTCAGAATGCAGTGAAGGAAAACTGAGAAAGGGAAATGGATATGCTGCCAATCGTAACTGCCAACGGCGTGGAGGAGAAGAAACTCCTGTCCGCCCTTCGTTCCCGCAGCGGGGAAGTAGACGCAAAAGTGACCCGCACGGTTTCGGAGATCCTTGAAAATGTTCGGAAAAACGGTGATCGGGCTGTGGAGGAGTACACCCTGAAATTTGACGGGAAGCTGCCTCCCGCTTTGGAAGTGAGCCGGGAAGAGATCAACGACGCCTTGACGGAAGCGGATCCGGATTTCGTGTCCACCCTCCTCAATTCCATGGAAAATATTTCGGATTTTCACAACCGCCAGAAGCACCAGAGCTTTCTGAACCCCAAGGAGAACGGAGTGATTTTAGGCCAGCGGATCCGGGGGCTGAAACGGGTGGGACTTTATGTTCCCGGCGGCACGGCAGCGTATCCTTCTTCGGTCCTGATGAATGCGATCCCGGCAAAAATCGCCGGTGTTCAGGAGCTGATTATGGTCACACCTCCTATGAAGGACGGCAAGGCTAATCCGGATATTCTGACGGCGGCGGCCATTGCCGGTGTGGACCGGGTCTTTTTGATGGGCGGCGCTCAGGCGGTAGCGGCTCTGGCTTACGGTACGGAAAAAGTGCCGAAGGTGGATAAGATCGTAGGCCCCGGCAATATCTTTGTGGCGACGGCCAAAAAGCTTTTATACGGGGTGGTGGACATCGATATGATCGCTGGCCCCAGCGAAATTTTAGTCCTGGCGGACGAAACGTCGGAGCCTTCTTATGTGGCTGCCGATCTGATGTCCCAGGCGGAGCATGACAAGATGGCATCGGCCATCCTCCTGACCACCAGCCGGAAGCTGGCGGAGGAAACGGTGAAAGAAATCACCCGTCAGATGCAGACCCTTTCCCGGCGGGAGATCATTGAAAAGTCGCTGACTGATTTCGGCGGCATCATCGTTTGTGAAAGCACGGATCAGGCGGTAGAGCTTGCCAACGAGATCGCTCCGGAGCACTTGGAGGTCATGCTGGAAAATCCCTTTGAATATTTAGGAAGGCTTGACAATGCCGGCTCTATCTTCCTCGGGAAATATGCACCGGAGCCGCTGGGCGACTACTATGCCGGCCCCAATCACGTTCTTCCCACCAGCGGTACGGCCCGGTTCTTCTCACCGCTGTCGGTGGACGCTTTTGTGAAAAAATCCAGCTTTATTTACTATACAGAGGAAGCGCTGCGGGAGGCGAAGGAGGACATTGTCCGCTTTGCCAACCGGGAGGGGCTCACCGCTCACGCCAACTCGATTCTGGTGCGGTATCCCAACGAGGAGGAATGAAACATGGCCTATCAGCTTTGCGAAAAGATGCAGGAACTGGTCCCTTACGATCCCATTGAGGGGGAATACCGGATCCGGCTGGACGCAAACGAGAGTTATTTCCTTCCCGATGAAGCGCTGAAAAAAGAGCTGGCGGCAGCGGCGGCAGCAGTTGCCTTCAACCGGTATCCGGATCCGTATGCGTCAGAATTGTGCCGTGCGTTTGCCGAGCTTTACGGGGTGCCTGTTTCTGCCGTGACAGCGGGGAACGGTTCGGATGAACTGATCAGTCTGATTTGCGGCAGCCTTCTTCAGAAAGGGGAACGGATCCTGACATTTGCGCCGGATTTTTCCATGTATCGGTTTTATGGAGAGATTTTTGAGGATCGGGTGGATGTCCTTCAGAAGGAACCGGATCTGTCCGTTGATGTGGATCAGGTGATCCGGTTTGTCAGAGAAAATGGCGTGCGGGCGGTGATCTTTTCCAATCCCTGCAATCCAACGGGGCAGGGGATGTCGAAAAAAGCGGTGCGGAAGCTGGTTTCTTCGGTGGATGCGCTGGTGGTCCTGGACGAAGCCTATATGGACTTCTGGGATCAGAGCCTGCTGTCGGAAGTCCTTGACTACGACAATCTCATCATCCTGAAGACCTGCTCCAAAGCCATTGGGATGGCAGCCGTGCGGGTGGGATTTGCAGTGGCAGGGCCGGTGCTGACTCGGGCGCTCCAGGCGGCGAAGTCGCCTTATAACGTGAATTCCGTGTCTCAGGCCATGGGAGCCTGCATTTTGAAAAAACGGGAGCTTTTGGAGCACTGCCGGAAGGCGTTGATCCAAAGCGCACAGGAGCTCCGGAGCAGCATCGCCGATCTGGCAAAGCAGTTCCCCGTGTTGGAGGAAGTGTATCTGACCCATACGAACTTCGTGTTTCTTCGGTCGGAGAAAAGCCGGGAGATTTATAAAGCCCTGCTTGACCGATCTATTGCGGTGCGGTGCTTTGAGGGATATTTACGGATCACCACCGGATCTCCGGAAGAAAACCGGGCATTTCTGGAAGGATTTTGTGATATACTGAAAGAGATGGGGGGGAAGACCTATGCGGACTGCTGAAGTGATCCGCCGAACCCGGGAGACAGATGTTCAGGTCCGGCTGAACCTGGACGGAACCGGGCGGACGGAGATTTCTACCGGCATCGGTTTTTTTGACCATATGCTGACGGCGCTGGGGGTTCATGCGGGGTTTGACCTGATGGTGAAGGTCAAAGGCGACCTGGAGGTGGACTGCCACCACACCATTGAAGATTCCGGCATCGTTTTGGGGCAGGCGCTTTTGAAAGCGCTGGGAGAAATGCCGGTGACCCGTTACGGGTCGGCGTTCATCCCTATGGATGAAGCGTTGGGATTTGTGGCGCTGGATATCAGCAGGCGGCCGTTCCTAGTGTTTCAGTGCGAGTTTTCCTCCGATCGGATCGGGGAAATGGACACCCAGATGGTAGAGGAGTTTTTCAGATCCTTTGCTTTTCAGGCGGGGATCACCCTTCACGCCAAGGTGGAGTACGGGAAAAACGATCATCATAAGGCGGAAGCGCTTTTCAAGGCGTTGGCGCACAGTCTGAAAACGGCGGTGGCTCCTTTGGAGGGCAAGGTCGTTTTATCTACAAAAGGCGTTTTGTAAGAAAGGGGGAGCGGCATGATCGCAGTCATTGATTACGGCGCCGGAAACCTTTTCAGTGTACGGAACGCTTTGGACTTTTTAGGGATCGAAAGCGAGGTCACCCGGGATGAGAAAGAGATCCGAAAGGCAGACGGATTGATCTTGCCGGGTGTGGGCGCTTTTCCCGATGCCATGGAGATGCTTTCCAAGTCGGGGCTTACCGATACGATTCGGGAGGAAGCAGTAAAAAAGCCTTTTTTGGGCATTTGCCTTGGAATGCAGATGCTTTTTGAAGAAAGCGCCGAATTTCGGCGGACGGAAGGGCTGGGGCTTTTGCGGGGCACAGTAGATTGGATCCGCAGCCCGTATAAGATCCCGCACATGGGCTGGAACAGCCTGCAGTTTGCGAAAAAAAGTCCGCTGCTGGAAGGCGTTGACGAGGGGGCTTACGTCTATTTCGTCCATTCTTTTCAGGCATATCCGGCGGAGGAGGATCTGTCCGCTTTCTGTGATTACGGAACAAAGATCCCGGCGCTGGTGGAACGGGGGACGGTATTCGGTGCCCAGTTCCATCCGGAAAAGAGCGGAGATATAGGGCTTACGATTTTAAGAAACTTTGGGAGGCTGACCAGATGATCGTTTTTCCGGCAATTGACATAAAAGACGGCAGCTGCGTGCGGCTTTTCAAGGGGGATTTCGGCACCGTGGAAAAGGTGGCGGAGGATCCGCTTCAGACGGCACGTTCCTTTGAAGCAAAAGGCGCTTCCTGGATCCACATGGTGGATCTGGACGGGGCGAAGGATGCCGTTCCGATAAATACGGAGATCTTTCTGGATGTGGCCCGGAACACCTCTTTGCAGGTGGAGGTCGGCGGTGGAATCCGGTCGATGAACACGGTGGAAGCGTATTTGAGCGGCGGTATCCGCCGGGTGATCTTAGGATCGGCGGCGGTGAAAGATCCGTCTCTTGTCCGGGAGGCAGTTCGGGAATACGGTGACCGTATCGCTGTGGGGATCGACGCCAAAAACGGCATGGCTGCGGTGGAAGGGTGGCTGGATGCCAGCGGCGCTCACTATCTGGAGCTGGCGAGAGCCATGGAAAACATCGGCGTGAAAACGCTGATCTACACGGATATTTCTAAGGATGGGACCTTATCCGGTCCGAATCTGCAGGAGCTTGCGGCGATCAACAAGGCGGTTTCCTGCCAGATCGTGGCCAGCGGCGGGGTCACTGATCTGAATGACATTCGGGCGCTGAAAAAGCTGGGGCTTTATGGCGTTATCTGTGGAAAATCCCTTTATAAGGGCACGCTTGGGCTTTCCGAAGCTATTCGGGCAGCGGAAGGGGAGGTGGAATGATGCTGGCAAAGCGAATCATCCCCTGTCTGGACGTTCGGGACGGAAAAGTGGTCAAGGGCGTCAATTTTGTGGGGATAAAAGAAGTGGGTGATCCGGTGGAGTGCGCAGAAATGTACGACCGGCAAGGCGCCGACGAGATTGTTTTCCTTGACATCACCGCTACCAGCGACCATCGGGAGACCATGGCCGACGTGGTGCGGGAAACGGCAAAAAAAGTGTTTGTCCCCTTGACGGTCGGCGGCGGGATCACCTCTCCGGAGGACTTTGCGAAGCTCCTGCGGGCCGGGGCGGATAAGGTCAGCGTCAACTCTGCGGCGCTGAAAAATCCGCAGCTGATTGCTGATGCGGCGGCCCGGTTCGGCAGTCAGTGCGTGGTGGTCGCCATCGACGCCAAGCGGATGGAGGACGGCACATGGCATGCCTTTTCCGCAGGCGGGCGGGTCGACACCGGTATCGATGCGGTCTGGTGGGCAAAAGAAGCCTGCCGGCTGGGGGCGGGGGAGATCCTTCTGACCTCCATGGATGCTGACGGCACCCGGGACGGCTTTGACCTGCCGTTGCTGGATGCTGTGATCGCAGAAGTGAACGTTCCCGTTATCGCTTCCGGCGGATGCGGGAAGCTGGAGCATTTTTCGCAGGTCTTTGAGGAGACCGGGGCGGATGCCGCATTGGCGGCGTCGCTTTTTCACTATCAGGAACTGACGGTCGGAGAGGTCAAGGATCATCTCCGCCGGAAAAATATCCCGGTGCGGTAAGCCCGGAGAAGTTGAGGAGAAAAGGAATATGGAAAAGATCATTCTGACTGGCGACCGCCCCACCGGGCGGCTTCATGTAGGGCATTACGTCGGATCTCTGCGGCGGCGGGTGGAGCTTCAGAACTCCGGCGATTACGCCAAGAACTTCATCATGATCGCCGATGCTCAGGCGCTTACCGATAACATTGAAAATCCGGAAAAGGTCCGGCAGAACATCATCGAGGTGGCGTTGGATTACCTTTCCTGCGGATTGGATCCGGAAAGATCCACGCTTTTCATTCAGTCCCAGATCTCGGAGCTTTGCGAACTGACCTTCTATTACATGGATCTGGTCACCGTTTCCCGGCTGCAGCGGAATCCGACCGTGAAGTCAGAGATCCAGATGCGGAATTTTGAAGCCAGCATCCCGGTGGGCTTCTTCACCTATCCCATCAGTCAGGCTGCGGACATTACCGCTTTCAAGGCGACAACGGTTCCCGTAGGTGAGGATCAGCTGCCTATGATCGAGCAGTGCCGGGAGATCGTTAGGAAGTTCAATTCCATTTACGCTGAGGTGCTGGTGGAGCCGGAAGCGCTGATTCCTCAGAATGCGGCCTGCCTCCGCCTGCCCGGGATCGACGGAAAAGCGAAAATGAGCAAATCTCTGGGCAACTGCATCTATCTGGCAGATACGCCGGACGATATCCGCACCAAGGTCATGAGCATGTACACCGACCCGGATCATATCTCCGTGAAGGATCCCGGCAAGGTGGAGGGAAACACCGTGTTCACCTATCTGGACGCCTTCTGCAATGAGGAGGATTTTGCACAGTTCCTGCCGGATTACGCCAATCTGGATGAGTTGAAGGCACACTATCGCCGGGGCGGCTTAGGCGATGTCAAGGTGAAAAAGTTCCTTCTGAACGTCCTGATGGAGCGGTTAGAGCCCATCCAGAAGCGGCGGAAAGAGTATGAAAAGGACATTCCCGGCATCTATGAGATCCTCAAAAAGGGAAGCGATACCGCTCGGGAGACGGCAGCCCAGACCCTGTCCGAAGTGAAGCGTGCCATGCGGATCAACTACTTCGAGGATCTGGCTCTGATCCGGGAACAGGCCGGGAAGTACAACGGCTGATCGGAGGATCGTATGGATCTGGAACGTTATTTTGTCAAAGGTCCGCTGATCCCTGCCATTGTGGTGGAGGAGAAAAGCGGAGAGGTGCTGATGCTGGCCTATATGAACCGGGAAAGCCTTCAAAAGACGTTGGAAACGGGCTACACCTGGTTTTACAGCCGTTCCCGGCAGGAGCTCTGGAACAAGGGGGCTACTAGCGGCCATGTCCAGAAAGTGAAACGGATTGTCGCTGACTGCGACGACGACACCTTGCTGGTCACGGTGGAGCAGACGGGTGCTGCCTGCCATACGGGAAATTACAGTTGCTTTTTCAAAGAGATCTGGAGGGATCGAAATGAAGGAAACAATTGAAGGGCTTTATGAGGTCGTGAAGCAGCGAAAGGAGCACTTTACCGAGGGCTCTTATACCTGCTATCTGTTCGACAAGGGGCTGGATAAGATCTTAAAAAAATGCGGCGAAGAATGCTCCGAGATGATCATTGCCGCAAAGAATCAAGATAAGGAAGAACTTTCCAACGAGATGTGCGACCTGATCTACCACATGATGGTGCTAATGGCGGAGCAGGGACTGGAGCTTTCCGACATCGAAACGATTTTGGAGCAGCGCCGGCAGAAGATCGGAAATCTGAAGGTGTTCCATCAGACGGATCGCGAATCCTGACAGGATGTACGGCAGCCCGGACGTAGAAAGAAATTTTTCGGAAAGGCTGTGAAGTCCGTGGAGGGTTTCCGGAATCAGTTGGAGCAGATCGTTGGTTCGGCTTTTGTGCTGATTTTAGCAGGAGCTGGGATCTTTTTGAGCGTCCGGCTCCGTTTTTTTCCGCTTGTCCATTGCAAGGCCGTCTGGAGGGAGACCTTCGGACGGCTTTTTCATAGGGCGGACAAGGCAGGAAAGGGAAGCGTTTCTCCTTTTCAGGCTACGGCGACCGCACTGGCGGGCACACTGGGGACCGGGAACATTGTAGGGGTCGCAACGGCTCTGGTCAGCGGAGGGCCGGGGGCGGTAGTCTGGATGGGGATCAGTTCCTTTTTCAGCATGGCGCTGAAATTTGCGGAGATCGTCTTGGCAGTGGAGTATCGGACAAAGGATGCAAACGGTCATTGGGTAGGCGGCCCGATGTATTATCTGCAGGATGGGGTCAGGAGCCCCTTGCTGGCGGCGGTGTTTTCCGTGCTTTGTGCTTCCGCTTCCTTCGGGATCGGGAACCTGGCACAGTCTAATGCAGCAGCCGGAGCAATGAAAGCCGCTTTTGGGATTCCTCTGCCGGTAACGGGGGCAGTCACAGTACTTTTTGTGGGGCTGACGTTCTGCGGCGGGCTTTCCTGGATCGGGAAAGTGACCGAACGAGTCGTGCCTGTCATGGCGGGGATCTATCTTCTGGCATCGGCGGCGGTTTTACTCCTTTCGGCAGAAAAGCTGCCGGGGATTTTTGTCCGGATGTTTCGGGAGGCATTCTCTCTGCAGGCGGCTTCCGGGGGGATCCTTGGCTTTTTGATTGGAAGGCCGGTACAGGTCGGGGTAGCCAGAGGAGTCTTTTCCAACGAAGCGGGCATGGGGTCGGCTCCCATCGTTCATGGAGCGGCGGAGACCGATTCATCGGTGCGGCAGGGCTTTTGGGGTGTAGTCGAAGTATTTCTGGACACAACGCTTATGTGTACGGTGACGGCTCTGGTTATTCTGTCGGCTGGAGATCTGGCCGGGGAATTAAGGGGTGCTGCACTGACTGCTTCGGCTTTTGAACGGGTTCTTGGAAGGGGAGCGGCAGGGTTTGTATCTGTTTCAATTTTTGACTCTGCCAGCGCAACTGAGCGCACCCGAGATTTCTGTGGATTATTCCCCCTGCATATTGCCAAATATGCCGCAAACAGGTGTATTTACAGCACAAATCTAAGCATTCCTTTTTGCGCCGCACCCCTTT
This sequence comes from uncultured Oscillospiraceae bacterium, assembly GCA_900555435.1. Taxonomy (GTDB): domain Bacteria; phylum Bacillota; class Clostridia; order Oscillospirales; family Ruminococcaceae; genus Merdivicinus. The sequence continues at coordinate 12,386 of USLH01000059.1, forward strand.
GACCACATATTTGCCCACAGACAGCGAAAAGCCGCCCCGCCGGGGAATTGATATGCTCCCTCCATGTTTGGCAGTTTGTTTTTTCACTGTCTCTCATGGAGGGAGCATATCAGCATTCAAACAAGTGCCGAAACCAACACTTATTTCCGCGCTAAAGAAGAAACTGCGCAGGGAATACAATCTTAGGTCTGTCAATTTGCGTTGCTCTAAGGCTTGCAAGCCGAACAGTAACAGCAATGCCCTTAGCATCCTATCTCTCGACGATGTGGCGTTGGACTATGACGGAGCGATCAAAACCTATACCGGCAGCGGTACCGACCTTGTCATTGGTATGGAAGGAGCGGCTTTATATGCGAGCAGTCCTAACGCTCTTGAAGTGCTGCTTGGTGAGGCCCTTGCTAAAACGTGGGCGAATCGATATAATAAAAACACCGATATTGTGCTTTAGGCGGTAGAATGGAATATAAATGACCAATATGATCCGGAGATCGGAAAGCTATTGGATAAGGGGTATTTGGAATGTGACTGCCGGATGACTTAATGGCTTCCATTCAAACCATACAAACATCATGAGAAACTGTTGACAGTGGAAAGCAAGACCTCCAATGGTATCTCTATTGGCGTGATTTGAACGCACTGTTAGCTCCTATGAGGTGGAACGGGGACAACCAATGTCCCTGTCCTTGAAAATAATGGCGAAGAATTTGTGATTCAACACGAAATTCAACACAAGAGCAGGAAAGATAAAGTGGACAGAAAAATACATTTTTTTGACTGTGCTTTTTCGAATGGGCGAAAAAAACTTTTTTCTATCAATGCGTTTGTGTAAAATGTAGAAATTATAAAAATATAGAAAAAGTTGCAAAAATGCGTGGCATGGAAAAGATAATTATGAGCAATTTTCCCGCGCGTTCAACACAAATTCAACACAAAAGCGACTTTGTGCAATTTG
>USLH01000060.1 GCA_900555435.1 uncultured Oscillospiraceae bacterium
TCCTTCCACCATGCCAAGACCCGCCCGCAGAATGGGCACGAAGGCCAGCTTGCGGCCGCTGATGACTTTGGTTTTGGCGATGGCCACGGGAGTCTCAATCTCCACCTCTTTCAGGGGCTGGTCACGGGTGGCTTCGTAGCACATCAGGGTCGCAATTTCGGCGACCAGCTCCCGAAAGTCCTTGCTGCCGGTGTTCTTGTCCCGCAAAAGGGAGATTTTGTGCTGGATCAGCGGATGGTCCAAAATAACAGGTTTCATCGTTTCGTCCTCCTAATTTCTTTTCTCTCGATCTTTATTTTTCTAAGGCCATGACCTTATCGATCCGTTTTTGATGGCGTCCGCCCTCGAAGGGAGTGTTCAAAAACACGTCTACCAGTTCGATGGCGAGCCCCGCTCCCACGACCCGGCCGCCCAAGCAGAGGGCGTTGGCATCGTTATGGGCACGGGTGTATTTTGCGGAGAAATAATCCGAGCAGCAAGCCGCACGGATACCTTTTACCTTATTGGCCGCCATGGAAATGCCAATGCCGGTGCCGCAGAACAGCAGCGCCTTCTCGCATTTTCCGGAAACCACTGCGTCGCAGGCCAGCTTCGCCATATCCGGATAGTCGCAGGATTCTGCCGTGTAGCAGCCGAAATCCTCGTAAAGGATTCCCTTCTCATCCAGATACTTCTTGACCTCGTTTTTCAGTTCAAATCCGCCGTGATCGCTTGCCAGTGCCAGCATCTTATCCTTCCTTTCCATGGGGCGCTGCCCCTGCTTTCCGATTCAGTTCCCGCTCCGCCTGAGGGAGCCGCAGATAAACCGGCATCAGTTCCCCCGGAGACAACGGTTTTTCCGTTTTCAGCGCCTCCTCAGCTGCGAAGCCGATGCTGGACGCCCGCTGGAGCCGCAGCTGCGGCGGAGCCAGCCGGATCCCCGGAACGGTGTCTTTCAAACTCTTATAGCAAAGCTCCGCCCCGTCTCCCAAAAGCCAGACAGGAGCGTTCAGCGTTAAAAGCCGCTGCCCCAATTCCGTCACCGGAATGGCCGCATCTTCCCATTGCCGGGAAATTTTCCCGTCCCCGTCCAAAAAGAGCGCAGCATAGACCTGCCCGCACCGGGCGTCCATGGCCGGACAGACATACCCATCCAACCCCTTGAAATTATAAGCCAGCCCCTCCAGCGTCGAAACGCCGAAGCAGGGCTTCTGAAGCCCCTGCGCCAGCCCCTTCACCGCACCGATTCCGATACGGATCCCGGTAAAAGAACCCGGCCCGTGGCTGACTGCGATCAGATCCACGTCATTCAGCGTGAGCTTGGCAGCGGAAAGCATCCCGCTGAGCATGGGCATCACTGTTTGAGAGTGGGTGAGCCCTGCATTGACGCTGCTCTCCGCAAGGATCTGATCCCCTTCCACCACGGCGGCCGTTGCCGTCTTTGCGGAAGTATCCAATGAAAGTATCTTCAAAAGCGTCCGCCGCCTCCTTCCAGCCGGATCCGACGCTCCTCATCGCCCAGCGTTTCAATGGAAACGAAGATCGTTTCCTCCGGCAAAGCCCCTGCTACATTTTCGCTCCACTCCACCGCTAAGATCCCACCGGCGTCCAGATAATCGAAAAAGCCCGTGGAATACAAGTCGTCAAAGGTATGGATGCGGTAAAGGTCAAAGTGATAAAGAGGCGGTTTTGCATCGTATTCATGAACCAGCGCAAACGTCGGGCTGGAGACCTCGCCGTCAAAGCCAAGTCCCAGCGCAAGCCCCCGGACAAAGGTTGTCTTTCCGGCGCCTAAGCCGCCCTGAAAGGCAAGCACATCCCCGCCCTTCAGCCGGTGCGCCAGTTCGCCTGCAATTTTCTCCGTTTCAGCGGGAGAATGGGAAACGTATTCGGTCATATCCGGAGGATTTCCTTTCCATTTTCCGGCGCCGCTTTGCGCCGGAACAATTACGTCTTTCCTATTATAGTATATTTCCCGACGGTTTTCAAGGTTTTCCGGTGCTTTTTCGGAAAACCTCTCCAAAAAGCCGCACCGAAAAAGCTCCGGTGCGGCGAAAGATCAGAACTGCTTCTGGGAAAGCAGCATATGCTTGCTGTTCCAGCAGGCTTCGGACAGGTCAACATAATACCGATGCGGGTTCTCGAACCGCTTGACCTCGTCCCAGAGGGTGTCGAGCTGGGAAGCGCAGTAATCCCGGATCTCCGAGAGCTTCGGGGATTGATAAATGCACTTGCCCTTTTCAAAAATATGCTCCATCAGGGGACGCAGCTCCACGTCCTCGAAGGTCTTCGTCTTCCACGTTTCCAGAGGATCAAAGAGGGTGATCGGCCCTTCGGCGGGAACCTCCTCATCAAAGAGAGTCACATAATCCGCCACAGCCTGTCCGCTGTCCTTCTTAAAGAGCCGGTAGACCTTCTTGAAGTTAGGAGTGGTGATCTTTTCAACGGTCTCACTGACCTTGATGCGGGGCTCGAACTTGCCGTTTTCCTCCACCGCCACCAGCTTGTAAACGCCGCCGAAAACCGGGTCGCTCTTGGAAGTGATCAGGTTCTCGCCCACGCCGAAGGTGTCGATGACCGCACCCTGTAAGATCAGGTCCCGGATCAGATATTCATCCAGCGAGTTGGACGCTACGATCTTGCAGTCGGGATACCCCGCCTCGTCCAGAATCTTCCGCATCTTCTTGGAAAGATAAGCGATGTCGCCGGAGTCGATGCGCACGCCCTGGGGCCGGTAGCCCATCGGCTTCAGGACTTCGTCGAAGCACTTGATGGCGTTGGGAATGCCGGATTTCAGCACACTGTAAGTGTCCACCAGCAGCGTGCAGCTGCCGGGATAGATCTCCGCATACTTTTTAAATGCTTCATATTCGCTGTCAAACAGCTGCACCCAGCTGTGGGCCATGGTTCCCATAGCCGGGACTTCATATTCCCGGTCGGCAAGGGCGCACGCCGTGCCGCTGCAGCCGCCGATAAACGCCGCCCGGGCGCCTAAGATGGCTGCGTCATAGCTCTGCGCCCGGCGGGAACCGAACTCAAAAACGCCCCGTCCCTGGGCCGCACGGACGATGCGGTTGGCCTTCGTCGCCACCAGCGACTGGAAGTTTACCGTTAAAAGCACCATGGTCTCCACCAGCTGCGCCTCGATGGCAGGGGCTACGACCGTCACTACCGGCTCTCCGGGGAACATGGGCGTGCCCTCCCGCATGGCCCAGATGTCGCCGCTGAAATGGAAATTCCGAAGATATTCGAGGAATTTTTCGCTGAACAGCTTCTTGCTCCGCAAATAGGCGATGTCTTCCTCTGTAAAGTGAAGGTTCTTTACATAGTCGATGAGCTGCTCTAAGCCGGCGCAGATGGCAAATCCGCCGCCGTCGGGGATCTTCCGGAAGAACATATCAAACACCGTCATCCGGTCGCCGCAGCCCTGCTCAAAATAGCCGTTGGACATGGTAAGCTCATAGAAATCCACCAGCATGGTCAGATTCCGATTGTCGTTCCAATTCATGATCGGTTACTCCTTTGTGAGTCGATAATTTACAACCCGGACGCCATTCCCCAGCATGGAAGCAAGCGCCGCCGTCCCCATCAGCTCCCCATCGTGACCGGGAGCGTGATACGTTTCCACCAGCTGTCTCGGGACGATCAGGTCAAGGGGGCGGTTTTCCTGATTGCAGGCCGCCTTCAGCGTCAGCACGAACTGCATCACGCAGATATCCGTACAGCAGCCGGTGACCACCACTGTTTTCGCATCCTTTAAAAGTTCCACCATTCCCGGGGCAAAATAAGCGTTGGTGCTGTTTTTCTTAAGAACCATTTCGGGGAACTCCCGGATCTCCTCAGCCAGCTCCGATTCCGGCGTCCCTCCGAGGCAGTGGACAGGATAGGACGAAAACTCCTCCGCATCCGCTTCGTGCCAGTCGGTGACGGCAGCCACCGTCAGATGAAGCTCCCGGCAGCGGCGTAAAAATCCCGCCGTTTCCGGCAGAATTTTCTCCACCCGCGGGCTGGACAGCGGGCCCTCTTTCGTAAAGCCCCGGTTCATATCGATGCTCAGTACCACCGTTTTCTCCGCCGGAAGCTCCTCCGGCGACCAGTCAGGCAGCGCCTCCAGCTGCTCCTTCAAAGCAGCAAGCGACGGATCTGTTTTCATGGAGATTCCCCCTTTGCACCTATTTTACACGAACTTTTCAAAAAATTCAATGGCAGACGCCCTAAAAAGTCGAAAAACTCAGATCCGGGTGTCCAGAAGCTTCACATACTTGTCGTGGAAGGCGCCGAAGGTGCCGTTGTCCAGTGCCTCCCGGATCCGCTCCATCAGGGTATTGTAGAAATAAAGGTTGTGCATCACCGCAAGCCGCATCCCCAGCATCTCGTTTGCCTTGAAAAGGTGCCGGATATAAGCCCTGGAGTGCCGCTGACAGGTGGGGCAGGTGCATTCCGGATCGATGGGCTGGTCGTCCTCGGCGTATTTGGCGTTCATGATGTTCCGGATGCCGCTCCAGGTGTTCAGATGGCCGTGGCGGGCGTTCCGGCTGGGCATGACGCAGTCAAAAAGGTCGACCCCCCGGGACACCGCTTCAAGGATGTTCCCCGGCGTGCCAACACCCATTAAGTACCGGGGCTTATTGGCCGGCATATACGGCTCCACTGCCGAAATGATCCGGTACATATCCTCCGCCGGCTCCCCTACAGCCAGCCCGCCGATGGCATAGCCGTCCAGGTCGAGGTCGGCGATGGCCTTCATGTGTTCGATGCGCAGGTCGTCGTACACGCAGCCCTGATTGATGCCGAACAGCATCTGGTGCGGGTTCACAGTCCCGGGAAGGCTGTTTAATCGCTCCATCTCCGCCTTGCAGCGCTTGAGCCACCGGGTGGTCCGGGCGCAGGACTGGGTGGAATATTCCAGCGTGGAGGGGTTCTCCACACATTCGTCAAAAGCCATGGCGATGGTGGAACCTAAGTTCGACTGGATCTGCATACTGATCTCCGGGCTCATGAAGATCTTCCGGCCGTCCACATGGGAGTTGAAGGCGACCCCCTCCTCCTGAATCTTCCGCAGGACAGCAAGGGAGAAGACCTGAAACCCGCCGCTGTCGGTCAAGATCGGCCGGTTCCAGCCCATGAATTTATGAAGTCCGCCCATCCGCCGGATCAGCTCGTCTCCGGGACGGACGTGGAGGTGATAGGTGTTGCAGAGCTCCACCTGGCATTTCAGATCCACCAGGTCGTAGGAGGAGATCCCGCCCTTGATGGCGGCGGAGGTGCCCACGTTCATGAAGGCAGGGGTCTGGACGGTGCCGTGAACGGTGACGAATTCGCCCCGCCGGGCGGCGCCTTCTTTTTTCAAAAGGGTGTACATAAAAGGTCCTTTCTGCCCTCAGGCTCGCTTTTCTTCGTCATTAAAATCGGTGATGAGCATGGCGTCGCCGAAGCTGAAGAACCGGTACTTCTCCTCTACGGCGATGCGGTAGGCGTTCATCACATTCTCATACCCCGCAAAGGCGGAGACCAGCATAATCAGCGTGCTCTCCGGCAGATGGAAGTTGGTGATCAGCCCGTCCAGCACCTTGAATTCGTAAGAGGGATAGATAAAAATATTCGTCCACCCTTCCGCTTCCCGGATCTCCCCGCAGAAGGTGGCCACACTTTCCAAGGTCCGGCAGCTGGTGGTGCCTACGGCAATGACCCGCCCGCCGGCTTTCTTCGTCCCGTTGATGAGATCCGCCGTTTCCTTCGGCAGATAGTAATGCTCCGAGTGCATCTTGTGCTCTAAAATGTTCTCTTCCTTCACCGGCCGGAAGGTGCCAAGCCCCACATGGAGGGTGACTTTTGCGATTTTGACGCCCATCTCCTCCAGCTTCTGCATCAGCTCTTTGGTAAAATGGAGCCCCGCCGTAGGAGCCGCCGCCGATCCCACCTCATGGGAATAAACGGTCTGGTACCGCTCCTTGTCCTGCAGCTTTTCGGTGATATACGGCGGCAGAGGCATCTGCCCGATCCGATCCAGCACGGTGAAGATGTTTTCCTCGCACTCAAATTCCACCAACCGGTTGCCGCCCTCGACTACCTCCAGGACCGTGGCTTTCAAAAGCCCGTCCCCGAAGACGAACCGGGAGCCCACCTTCGCCCGCCGCCCGGGCTTTACCATGACTTCCCACCGGTTCTGCTCCTTCTGTTCCAGCAAAAGGAACTCCATCTTCGCACCGGTGTCCTCCTTCACCCCGTAAAGCCTCGCCGGAAGCACCCGGGAGTCGTTGACCACCAGCAGGTCCCCCTTCCGGAGGAGTTTTGTCAGGTCGTGGAAATGGTGGTGGAACACCTCCCCCGTCTTCCGATCCAGGCACATGAGCCGGGAGGAATCTCTGGGCTCCACCGGTGTCTGAGCAATCAGCTCCGGCGGGAGCTCGAAGAAGTAGTCGCTTTTCTTGAAAGTATCCATGCTTTGATTCATCCGATCTGCCGTGAAACAACGGCATATATTTTGAGCGCCCGGGAAGGGCTTTTCTCAACTGAAAAACCGCAAAAAATTCTGTCCGGCAGCAGAATCTTTGCAAAAAACGATTGACACCCGTATGGCAAAATGGTATGATATTTTTAGCCAATTCAATATTCCGGTCAGAGGAGCGGATTTTAAGAGTAAGCTGCGGGAGGTTCCCGGAACCTGAGAAGGCAGCCCAAAGGGAAACCCGCCGAAGGAGATTCGTCGGGAACGGGTCTGCCTGACCTTGGCGTTTAAGAAGCGCCGGGTTGTCATCACGGGTGTGATGGAGAGCTGACACCGGACAAGGTTCTTTTTTCAAAAAAGGGTTCCGTCCGTATGCAGTATCTATTATAATCCATGATGAACCGGTTTTCAACCGGTTTTTTTCATACTATCCGGGAAACCTGCCTCATACACTGGAAAAGAGAACGCAAGTAAGAAGATAAAAGGATGGATCAGGCAATGAAAACGTATCGTGTTGGAATCATCGGCGCAACGGGCATGGTAGGCCAGCGCTTTGCGACCCTCTTGGAAAACCACCCCTGGTTTCAGGTGACCGCTCTGGCTGCTTCCGGAAGAAGCGCCGGGAAACCTTATGCCGAAGCTCTGGGGAACCGCTGGGTTATGAAGACCCCCATCCCCGCAAAAATGGCGGATATGGTGCTTTTGAACGCCGCCGAAGACGTGGATCAAATGAAAGAGCTGGTGGATTTTGTCTTCTGTGCTGTCAACATGAGCAAGCCTGAGACGAAAGCGCTGGAAGAACTGTACGCCAAAGCGGAGATCCCCGTGGTCTCCAATAACTCCGCCAACCGGGGCATGGACGACGTCCCCATGGTGGTGCCGGAGATCAATGCCGACCACCTTTCCGTCATCGAGACCCAGCGCAAACGTCTGGGTACCAAGCGGGGCTTCATCGCCGTCAAGTCCAACTGCTCCCTGCAGAGCTACGTTCCCGCACTGCACCCCTTAAAGGACGTCTACGGCTTGAAGAGCGTCTTAGCCTGCACCTATCAGGCCATCTCCGGCGCCGGAAAAACCTTCGAGACCTTCCCCGACATCGTGGATAATGTCATTCCCTACATCGGCGGCGAGGAAGAAAAGAGCGAGCTGGAGCCTTTAAAGCTCTGGGGCAAGGTGGAAAACGGCCACATTGTCAACGCCTCCTCCCCCTCCATCACCACCCAGTGCCTGCGGGTCCCCGTCAGCGACGGCCATACCGCCGCCGTCTTCGCTGCCTTTGAAAAGAAGCCGGATCTGGATGAAATCAAGAAGCTCTGGGCAGAATTCAAAGGCGAGGCCCAGCGTTTGGAGCTTCCCTCCGCCCCCAAGCAGTTCCTGCACTACTTTGAAGAAAACGACCGTCCTCAGGCAAAGCTGGACCGGAATCTGGAGAATGGCATGGCTGTCTCCATCGGCCGTCTCCGTCCCGACAGCCAGTACGACATCAAGTTCGTCTGCCTCTCCCACAACACCCTGCGGGGCGCTGCAGGCGGCGCCGTCCTAATGGCGGAGCTGCTGGCCGCCAAGGGCTATCTGGACTGAACCGATTTTCCCGGAAAAGATAGGAGGAATCCATTTTGAAAAAGAGAATTTTTACCGGAGCCGGTATTGCAATCCTCACCCCCATGCACGCCGACGGCAGCATCAACTGGGAGGAGTTCGGCCGTCTCATTGACTGGCAGATTGAAAACTCCACCGACGCCATCATCGTCTGCGGCACCACCGGCGAGTCTTCCACCATGTCCGATGAAGAGCACTTAAACGCCATCCGCTTTGCTGTGGAGCGGGCTGCCGGACGGGTCCCCGTGGTAGCCGGAGCCGGTTCCAACGACACCGCCTACGCCGTTAATCTGGCGAAGGAGTCGAAGGAAGCCGGGGTAGACGGGATCCTGGTCGTCACCCCCTACTACAACAAGACCTCCCAGCGGGGTCTGATCGCCCATTACAACACCATCGCCGACGCCACGGATCTTCCCATGATCCTTTACCACATCCCCGGCCGCACCGGCGTCACCATCGCCCCCCAGACCTTTAAAGAGCTCTCCAGGCACCCCAACATCGTTGCGGTGAAGGAAGCCTCCGGGAACATCTCGAAGATCGCCGAAACCAAATACCTCTGCGGCGATGATCTGGATCTCTATTCCGGAAACGACGACCAGATCGTCCCCATCCTCTCTTTGGGCGGCATCGGCGTCATCTCCGTGCTCTCCCATGTGGCTCCCAAAGCCACCCACGACATCTGCCAGCTTTACTTTGACGGCAAAGTGAAGGAAAGCGCCAGGCTCCAGCTGGAATACATGGATCTGATCCACGCTCTCTTCATCGACGTGAACCCCATCCCCGTCAAGGACGCCATGAACCAGATGGGCTTCGCCGCCGGCCCCTGCCGGATGCCTCTCTATCCCATGAGCGACGGCGACCGTGCCGTCCTCACCGCAGCCTTGAAAAACCACGGGCTTTTAAAGTGATTTCCCGAAGCGGGGCGGATTCCGGTCCGTCCCGCTTTTTGGCGGTCTCTCCAAACGTTTTTTCAAATTTTTATTGCTTAAAAATTTCAGAAAGACGATTTTATCACATTTGAAGAATGTAAACAAATACTGCCTGCTGTGAGCAAAGGTAGAGCCGTTCTTATTACAGTTGTTAGCGAAGATTATCCAAGAAGGATTTATCCGGAAGCTTTTGTTTTAAATAGTAACGGAATAACAAAAGTGGAATTGTAACTGAACCGACCACCCACAATCAGCAAAGGAGCCACACCCATGAAGATCCGACCGCTGAACAAAGAAACTTACGCCGGCACCTCCTTTACCGCCCGCTATCGAACTTGCGGCTTTTACGACATCTGTCCCTCTGAAAACAGCTTTCAGATTGAATATGTCCCCTTTGAAGCCCCTGTCGAAAAATTCTTTACCGATGAGCTCTTCGGCAAATGGCTGGAGGATCCGGTAGCTTTCGGAGCCTTTGAAAACGGGAAGCTGCTGGGCTTCGTGGAAGGTTCCATGGAAAGCTGGAACAACCGCTTCCGGATCAGCAACATCTGTCTCTTTGAAGTAGAAAACCGCAGAGCTGGGATCGGAACGCTCTTAATGGACACCATCACTCGGCAGGCTCTCTCCCTCGGCGCACGGATGCTCGTTCTGGAGACCCAGTCCTGCAATGAAAACGCCATCGCTTTCTATCAAAAGAACGGCTTTGAGTGGATCGGCTTCGACCGCTACGCCTATTCCAACACGGATCCGGAGCGACATGAGATCCGCATCGAAATGGGGAAAAAGCTGAAATAACGCTTATAAAAAATCAGACGTTTCATATCAACTGATTTACAAAAGAAAGGAATGAATCCTATGTTGAATCTTATGCTCTGCGGCTGCCAGGGAAAAATGGGCCGCGTCATCGAAGAATGCACCCTGACCAGGGGCGACTGCCGCATCGCCGCCGGCATCGACCTGAATACGGAGGAAAAACGGGACTTTCCCGTCTACGCCTCCCCCGCCGACTGCAAGGAAGCGATGGACGCCATCATCGACTTTTCCCACCCCAATTCCTTAAACGGCCTCCTCGCCTACGCCAAGACCCACAAGACCCCTCTGGTCATCGCCACCACCGGCTATTCCAAGGAGCAGATCGACCAGATCCACGAAGCCGCCAGGGAGATCCCCCTCTTCTTTACCTTTAATATGTCCCTGGGAGTCAACCTGCTGGCGGACTTAGCACGCCGTGCCACCGCTGTCTTAGGCGATCAGTTCGACATCGAGATCATCGAAAAGCACCACAACCGCAAGGTGGACGCCCCCAGCGGCACCGCCCTTATGCTGGCCGACGCCATCAACGAGACTCTGGGCAACAAGGACGTCTACGTCTACGACCGCCACTCCGTCCGAAAAAAACGGAACGAAAACGAGATCGGCATCTCCTCCGTCCGGGGCGGCACCATCGTCGGCGAACATGAGATCCTCTTTGCCGGCCGGGACGAGGTCATTACCCTGACCCACACTGCCATGTCCCGGGAAATTTTTGCGGTAGGCGCCCTCAACGCCGCCGTCTACCTCTCCTCCAAAACGGAAGCGGGCCTCTACGATATGTCTGACCTGATCCGGGAGCAGAAGTAACGCTGCCTTTCCCACCGAAAGGAGCCTTTTATGAAGCCGATCCGAACCGAACCGTTCTTCCAGATCACCATAGAAGCCCCTTTTCTTACCCAGATTTTCCCCTTCTTCCGGGAAAATAACCTCCCCCTTGAAACCGGTTTCCTGCTTCCGGAGAAGCTCACCTTTTTCCTTCCGGAGCTGAAACACTTCTTTTTCCTTCTTCCCACCCTTCGGCAACAGATGCCGGAGCTGCGGCTTTGGATTCGCCCCGTCCGGGCGCTGACCCTTCCCTCCGGCAGCCCATTCCCCGAAGCGGAGATCCTCTTTTTCTCCGAGACGGACGGAAAGCTGCGGATTTTTCTCGATTTTTCCGATGCGGAACAGTTTTTTGGAATTGGGAAAATAGATTTGTAAATTTTTTGTAAATCCATTGCGAATCTCGACGGATTATGTTATAATAATCAATGCATTACGCACGCACGGTGTTTCCACGCATGGTGCTGAACTGTGTCAGTTGCGCCGGAATCTGTGCGGAGGTGGATCCCTCAAGAGATCCAAAAAACCAAATTTTTAGGAGGTACCCCTACTATGGCAGTTGTATCCATGAAGCAGCTTCTGGAAGCAGGCGTGCATTTCGGCCACCAGACCAGAAGATGGAACCCCAAAATGGCTCCCTACATTTTCACCGAGAGAAACGGCATCTACATCATTGATCTGCAGAAGACCGTGAAGAAGCTGGAAGAAGCCTATATGTTTGTCCGTGACACTGCGGCAAACGGCGGCGAGATCCTCTTCGTCGGCACCAAGAAGCAGGCCGGTGATTCCGTCAAGGAAGAGGCCGAGCGCTGCGGCATGCACTACGTCAATGCCCGCTGGCTGGGCGGCATGCTGACCAACTTCAAGACCATCCGCCGCCGCATCGAGCGTCTGGCTCAGCTCCGGAAAATGGAAGAGGACGGCACCTTTGAGCTGCTGCCCAAGAAGGAAGTTGTCAAGCTGAAACTCGAGATTGAGAAGCTGGAAAAATTCATCGGCGGCATCAAAAACATGGCTGAGCTCCCCGCTGCTCTCTTCATCGTTGATCCCAAGAAGGAAAAGATTGCTGTTTCCGAAGCCAGAAAGCTGGGCATCCCGATCGTTGCTATCGTTGACACCAACTGCGACCCCGATGAGGTCGATTACGTCATCCCCGGCAACGACGACGCTATCCGCGCCATCCGCCTGATTGCCGCCACTATGGCAAACGCGGTTGTCGAAGGCCGTCAGGGCGAAGAGAACACCGAGGCTCCCGCAGCCGAGGAAGCCGCTCCCGCCGCGGAATAATTGCACAATCGAAAAGCGCCCGCCGCGCGACGGGCGCTTTTTCAGAATCGAAGGATACTATTTCAATTAGGAGGAAATAACCATGGCATTTACTGCTGCTGATGTTAAGAAACTGCGTGAAATGACCAACGTCGGTATGATGGACTGCAAGAAGGCGCTCACTGAGACCGACGGCGATATGGATAAGGCCGTTGAATGGCTGCGTGAAAAGGGTCTGGCCAAGGCCGCCAAGAAGGCGAACCGCATTGCTGCCGAGGGCATGGCTTACGCCACTGTCTGCGAAAAGTGCGGGGTCGGCGCTGTTGTCGAGGTCAACTGCGAGACCGACTTCTGCGCGAAGTCCGCTCCGTTCGTCGAGTTCGTCAAGGATATCTGCAAGGTCGTCCTGCAGGATAACCCCGCTGATGTTGCCGCTCTGATGGAGTGCAAGTACCCCGGCACCGAGCTCAAGGTCTCCGAGGTCCTTCCCGAGAAGGTCATGTCCATCGGCGAAAACCTGCAGATCCGCCGCTTCAAGCGCTTCGACAAGAACACCTCCGTTTCCTACGTCCACGCGGGCGGCAAGATCGGCGTTCTCGTCAACCTCGAGGTTGAGGGCGGCATCGACGCTACCACCATCGGCAAGGACGTTGCAATGCAGATCGCGGCGCTGAACCCCCGTTTCTGGGACAAGAGCCTCGTGACCGACGACGTTCTCGCAGAAGAGAAGAAGATCCTCGTTGCCCAGATGGACAACGATCCCAAGATGGCTTCCAAGCCCCAGCAGGTCAAGGAAAAGATCGCTGCCGGCAAGATCAACAAGTTCTACGAAGAGAACTGCCTGCTCCAGCAGCCGTTCGTCAAGGATGGCGCTGTCTCCGTTGAGCAGTACATGGCTGCCGCTGCCAAGGAGCTTGGCGGCAAGGTCAAGTTCGTTGACGCTGTCCGCTTTGAAAAGGGCGAGGGCATCGAGAAGAAGCAGGAAGACTTCGCTGCCGAAGTCGCTG
>USLH01000061.1 GCA_900555435.1 uncultured Oscillospiraceae bacterium
GGATGCCACGAAAGCCAAAAGTCCGGCGGGGGAGTTCGGGTGGGACGGCGCCGCCGGCGCTTATGCTCTTGTAGATCCGAAAAACGGTATCAGTCTGTTTTACGCACAGGCCATTCTGGGCCTTCGCGGAGTTTATTCGGACATTCATCCCCGTATTCGGGATTTGGTTTATGAGTGCCTGGAATAGCTCTTTGAATTGGAAAGCAATTGCCCGAAAGGGCGCTTTATAAAAATGAACGTGCTGAAGGAGGAAGACTGTGGATAAGTTTTACGTACAATTAGACGGCTTTTCCCGTCAGTTGGTGCACGATTACGAAGGCGTGATGACCAAGGTGGCCAAACTGGGCTACAACGGCATCGAAATTTTTTACGGCCTTCATGGCGGCTATACGCCGGAAGGGCTGAAAAAGTTTCTCGGCTCCATCAACATGGAGGTCATCAGTTCCCATGTCGAGACCGAGGATACCGATGAAAATCTGAGATACCTGCCCGGAACCGGATGTAAGTATATGATCAATCCCGGTCTGGCCATTACCAGCGAAAAGGAAGCCTATGAAGCGGCAGAGTTTTTGAACGAGATGGGACGGAAAGCCAAAAGCGTTGGCATGAAGTACGGCTATCACAATCACTCCAACGATTTCTTGAAGCTGGGCGACAAGATGGTTTGCGATATCCTGATTGAAAATACCGACCCCGAATTGGTAGCTTTCGAAATCGATATTGCCTGGGCCTACCGCGCCGATGTGGATGCCGCCGCATACATTCGGAAGTATCCCGGGAGATTCGAACTGGTCCATGTGAAGGAGACCAAGGAATTTCCCATGAAGCTGGCGTTTATGAAGCCCATGCCCAAGAGTATGCAGGCGGAAAAGGATATTTCCGGCTGGCCGAAGATGGATCCGGAGTCTGCGAGAAAGCTGGACGAGGCGCTTTCAATCAACTGTGAATTGGGAAAAGGCATTGTGGACATGAAGGCTGTTCAGGCGGCCGCCGATGCGCAGCCGTGTAAGCCAATTTACATCGTCGAGCGGGACTATGCCTGGACTGGCGATATCTTTACGACTCTGGCAGCCGATTCCGGCTATTTGAGAGCTTTGTAAAATACCATAAAAAGGAGATAAACGAAAATGAAAAACATTGCAATTGTTGGTTGTGGAAATATGGGCGGCGGTCATGCGTTGGCCATCGGTTACGGAACCGGTTATACCGATTGGCAGCTGCCGCAGATCATTGACGATGAAATCGAAGCCGTCACCACAGACATTTCCAAGATCCTGCATCTTTCCGGCATTTTTGATATTGACGAGAAGCGGCAGGAGTGGGCCAGAAGCCAGGGCTTCTATGTGTATCAGTCCTTGGAGGAGATTTTGGACGATCCCGAGGTGGACATCGTTCTGGTGGCGGTCCCCAATCATCTTCACGCAGAGATCGCCATCAAGGCCATGCGGGCCGGCAAGCATGTGCTTTGCGAGAAACCCGTTACTCCCACCTCCGCTGAGTTGGAGGAGGTCCTGCGGGTTTCCAGGGAGACCGGAAAGGTTTTTTACCCCCGGCAGAACCGGAGATGGGACCCCGATTATCTGGTGGTCAAAAAAATCTATGACGAGCAGTTGGCCGGCAAGCCTCTCAGCTTGGAAAACCGGATCGGCGGCGGCGGTGCGGACGGTCCCTTCGGATGGCGCAGCGAAAAGCGTTATGGCGGCGGCATGATGCTGGATTGGGGCGTGCACCTCATCGACCGCATTGTTCAGATGAACAAGTCCAAGATCAAGCAAATCTTCTGCCAGGTCATCAATCTCACCGGTACCGATGTGGACGAGGGCTTTAATCTGACACTGATTTTTGAGGACGGCTTTGTCGCATATATTGAAAGCGGCGCAGGCCATTTTGATTCTCCCACGCCTGGTTGGAGACTGAACGGCACCACCGGTATCGGTGAAGTCATCACCTTCACCGGCGAAGGTGCCAAAGTGCTGAAGGCAAGACCCAGAGACCCCAATTTTGTCCGTGATTTCAATGCGCTTCCCGTAAGAAAGCCTACAATCAAGCGGGGTGAGGGCCCCAGCTGGTTTGCCGCTCCTCCTGCCAACAACGATGTGATCGAGTTGGAGCGTCCCATTTACGACAGAAACGCCCTGTACCGGAACCTGGTAGACTGCATCGAGGGCAAGGCTCCCCAGATCGTCACCGGCGAGCAGGCGCTTCGCGTTCTCAAAATCATGGAGGCTGCTCTGCTCAGCGGCGAGGAAAACCGGGCCGTGGATTTTGAGTAATTCCGAGAAATGGAGAGTACAGGTATGGATCAACGCAAATTTGACACCTTAAACGCCAGCCCCCTGAATTTTTCAGAGACGGATTTGTGGATGGGGATGATTCCCGCCTCCCCGGATGGAAAGCAGCCCCGCAGAATGGGCTACACCCGGGAGCCGCGGGCTATTGAATTCCGTCCCGGGGGTGTGGAGTTCAATGTTTATGCGCCAGGCGCAGAAAGCGTCGAAATCAGCGGCACCCGCAATACGCGAATGGGCGAGGAAAAGCGTTCTTTACATAAGACGGAACGGGAAGGCTGGTGGCAGGCGGTTATTTCCGGAATCCCCGGCGGCGTGCAGTTCCTTTATTACTTCTTCGATGGGAAGGAGCATCTGTATGAGCATGCTCCCATCTGCTACGCCCACAACCGGCTGTGCAATTTTGTAGATGTGCCGGACCCGGAATTTGATTTTTACGATTTCAAGGACGTTCCCCACGGCGCGGTGCGATGTGAATATTACCGCTCCTCTTATACCGGCACCTTGCGCAATTGCTGGGTCTATACTCCGCCGGGATACGAGGAAAATTTGGATAAGAGATATCCCGTGCTTTATCTGCTCCATGGCGGCGGCGAAAACGAGACCGGCTGGATCTGGCAAGGTAAGGTCAATCTGATCATGGACAATCTTCTTGCTCAGGGAAAGTGCAAAGAGATGCTCGTGGTGATGAATTTCGGCCATGCATACGCGCCCGGCACGCAGCAGCAAGGCGTTCTGCCCGGACAGATCGATCAGCTGCTGATACGGGACTGTATTCCCTTTATCGAGGGGCGCTTCCGTGTTCATACGGATAAAGCCCATCGGGCTATTGCCGGACTTTCCATGGGTTCTTTCCAGACCCAGTGGACGGCTTTCAATAATCCGGATTACTTTGACTATATCGGCGTTTTCAGCGGCGTAGTCGGCAACGCTTTCCCTGAGGTGAGCACCGAAGGCTTTACAACTGCGGAAAATTCGGAGACGTTTAACTCCCAGCACAAGCTCCTGTTTTTCAGCAGAGGAATGCTGGAGGGCGGCGAGAAGCTCCCTGGAGAACTGAAGGCTTTGACGGATAATGGGATTCGGGTGGAGTATTTTCTCTGCGACGGCGTGCATGAGTGGCAGACCTGGAGGAAGAGCGTTCACGCATTTCTCCAGCGGCTGTTCTGACAGCAGGAGGAGGGGAAATCCAGTGAACAAGCAACGGTTGGAGAAAATTCGCGCCTGGGCCCAGTTCGATTTGACCGGCGTTATTCTGCCCTGGTGGTGCAGCGAATACATTATGGACCGTGAGAACGGCGGTTACTACGGCGTTGTCACCCTGGAGGGAGAGCGCAATTATTCCGAACCTCGGAATCTGACGCTTCTGGGGAGAATGCTCTTTGTGTTTTCCGCTTCTTACCGGAAGCTTCGGGGCAGAATCTATTTGGATCGTGCCGATTATGCGTTTCAAGAGATGAAGCGGCACTTTTACGACAAGGAGTTCGGCGGCGCGTTCGTATCAGTCGGTGCGGACGGCACCGTCCTCTCTGATACGAAACCCAACTATTGCGAAGCATTTTTCATTATGGGCCTGGCGGAATATTATCACGCCACCGGCAGCGAGGAAGCCTTGAAAATGTGCATGGAGGCGTTTCGGCTGATGGAGGCCCATGCCAGAATTCGTCCCGGCGTGTATCACGCAACACTTTATCGTGACTGGTCCCCCAAGCCCGGCTTCGATAATGGGCGAAGGAATTCTTCGATTTCCCTTCCGGACGACGCCATCATGTATCCGCACCATCTGTGCCAGGCATATTATCGGTTGTGGCAGGCCACCCATGACGACGAAATCGCCAAGGTTTTAAAAGAATTGGTGGAGATTCTGATTCATGAGATGTATGACGAGGAGCATCATAGCTTCCTGACCTTGGTAACAAAAGATATGCAGCGGTTTGGGAATTCCGTCAGCTATGGCCATGATTGCGAGCTAAGCTATCTGCTGGTCAATATTGTCGACGAGCTGAAGCTGGAGGACATTCGGGAAAGAACCTGCCAGGTCGTATCCGAGGTGCTGGAAAACATAGTGGAAAACGCCTTTGACCCCAACGGCTGCTTGTATAACGGCGTGAATCTGAGCACAGGAGAGACCGGCGACGTTCACGTTTGGTGGGCGGTTTCCGAGGCGGTTTCCGCGATGCTGTGCGGGTATGACATGACCGGGAAGGTCAAATTTTTGGATGCCTGTGAAAAACAGATCGGTTTTATCGAAAAGTATTTCATCAACAGGGAATCCGGCGATTGGTACAACAACATCCGGTCCGATAAGACCGGCGGCCATCTTTCGGACGGCCAGCACGGAATGGACAAGCTGAACCCTGGAAAGTGTCCCTTCCACAATGGGCAGATGTGCCTTGAAGTTATGAGAAGAACCGACAAGATGCTCGGAAAGAGGCAAGAAGCTTTCTGAGCTGTGAATCAGTAAAGGAGTTGAACAACGTCATGCAGATGTTGATTGGAGGAAGGTTTGTTGATTCGTCCGATCGTGCGACAATCGATATCGTCAATCCCGCTACGGGAAGGGTCGTAGATACCGTGCCGGCGGCCACCCTAGAGGATCTGGATCGGGCCATTTCACTTGCGGTGGTGGGGCAGAGAGAGTGGAATGCCGTTCCACTTCACGAAAAGATGCGTATTTTGGAAAAATACGCCTGCCTGGTTGAAGAGCATGTAGAAGAAATCGCCCGGGTGATGTGCGAAGAAGGCGGAAAGCCAATGGAACAGTGCAGGACCGAGGTCTATGCCAACGCGGCGATCTTCCGGATCTATTGCGCTGCGGCCTATACCTTTTATGGGAAGACCCTTCCGTATAATGGGGAGGCCAGATCCCAGGGTGATGTGGTCATGACCATCCATGAGCCGCTGGGTGTATTTGCCAATATCGTGCCGTTTAACTATCCTTGCGAGCTGGCAGCTCATAAGCTGGCGCCTATGCTGGTTACGGGCAACGCCGTGGTTTTGATGCCTTCCTCTAAGACTCCGCGCAGCGCGATCATGATCGTGGATCTGCTCTATAAGGCAGGCGTTCCTGCCAATGCCGTTTGCTGCGTCACCGGAAAGGGCAGCCTGATCGGCGCCGCCGCCGCAAAGGACCCTCGTGTAGCGGCTGTCAGCTTTACCGGCAGCACCGGCGTGGGAATCTCCTTGGCTGAAACCTGCGCAAAAAATCTTCGCCCGGTCTCTTTGGAACTGGGAGGAAACGACCCGCTTATTATTTTCGGTGATGCCGACTATGAAAAGGCTCTTGACGAGGCGGTGGCGGGACGGCTGGGAAACGCAGGACAGACCTGCTGCGCCAGCAAGCGTTTTCTTGTGCAGAAAGGAATTTATGACAAATTCGCAGCGGATCTAACGGCACGGTTGTCCGCCGTTAAGGTCGGTGATCCCGCTGATCCGTCTGTGGAAATGGGTCCTTGCGTGCGGGAAGCGGATGCCAAGGAGGTAGAGCGGCAGATCCGGCTGACGATTGACCAAGGAGGAGAATTGCTGCTTGGCGGAAAGCGGAATGGCGCATTTGTGGAGCCTACGGTCATTAAGACTCCTAAGGAGGCGGACATCGCCAAGGACATGGAATGCTTTGGGCCGGTTTGGCCGCTGATCTCCTTTGATACCATGTACGAAGCGGTTGAAATCGCGAACAACACGATTTTCGGCCTTTCCTCCGGCGTTATGACCTCGGATATGAAAGTTGCCATGAAGGTGGCGAACCGTCTGGAATCCGGTTCCTGCATCATCGGCGGCAGCGGAAATTATCGACTGGCCCACCAACCCTTCGGCGGCTATAAATACTCCGGGGTGGGCAGAGAGGGTGCGGTCTCCACTTTGGAGGAAGTGACCCAGCAGAAAACCATTGCCTTCAAAGGGATTCTGAATGTTTGAGCGGCCTGTACTCGTCCAATTGCGCAAAAGAATGGCGAGGTGAAGAAAGATGAGAACAAATTCGAAATTGCGAAAGCGCATTTTTAAATGCTGGCCGCTGTATACCATGCTGATCCCTGGGATGATCTATCTGATCATCAACAATTATCTGCCCATGTTTGGGATTTTGATTGCTTTCAAAAAAATTGATTATTCTCTTGGAATTTTCAAAAGCCCTTGGGTGGGATTTTCAAACTTTACGTATCTGCTGGCTTCAAACGATGCGTATATCATGTTCCGGAACACGATCCTTTACAATGTGGCGTTTATCATTTTAGGAAATGTTCTTGCGCTGGTTGTTGCCATTGCTTTGGATACTGTGAAGAACCGGGCGTTTCGGAATGTGTCCCAGGTGATTATTCTGATTCCCAATCTGCTTTCCACGATTATCATCACCTATATCGTTTATGCGTTCCTGAACGAACAGCATGGCTTCATGAACAATACGATCCTGGCGGCGCTTCATATCGATCCCATCAGCTGGTACAACACGCCGGGGCCATGGCCGATTATCCTGACCATTGTATATCTGTGGATGTCCATCGGCTACACATCCATCCTCTACTATTCTACCCTGATTGGTATCGATAAGACCTACTATGAGGCTGCAGTGGTAGACGGAGCCTCTCTTTGGCAGCAGATTTTCCGGATCACCCTTCCTTGCATGAAAAAGACGATTGTCATCCTGCTGATTCTTGCCGTGGGGAGAATCTGTTACTCGGATTTCGGGCTGTTTTATCAGGTGCCTATGCACAGCGGGCTGCTTTATCCCACCACACAGACCATCGATACCTTTGTGTATCGGGCGCTGCTGGAGCAGAACAGCATCGGCAGGTCCTCAGCGGCCGGGTTGTTTCAGTCTGTGCTCGGCTTTGTGCTGGTTGTAACTACCAATCTGATTGTCCGAAAAGTAGACGAAGAAAGCTCGTTGTTTTAAGGAGGCGGGCAGATGATTACAAATAACAAGGTCTTTATCGTTGTTCAGCACATTCTTCTGGCCTTCCTGGTGGTAATGGCTATCGTACCATTCTGGCTGCTGATTTCCAGTTCCTTTACCACAGAGCGGGAACTTCTGGAACATGGATATTCGCTTTTTCCAAAGGTTGTCACACTTGATGCGTACCGGTATTTGTTTTCGGTCAGCGGCGGCGTTTTACGAGCCTATATGATGAGCATCATCATTGCCGGAAGCGGCGTGTTTACATGTCTGTTTTTGACCATTTTGTTTGCATATCCGCTTTCCAAACATGACCTTCCCGGAAAGAGCTTTTTTGCCTTTTTCCTGTTCTTCACCATGTTGTTCAATGGCGGGTTGGTGCCAACCTATATGGTTTATACGCGATTGTTCCATATAAAGGACACCATATTTGCCATGATCGTTCCCGGATTGCTGATGAGTCCCTTCAACGTCATCATGGTGCGGACCTATATTACCTCCAATGTGGCCAATGAGATTGTCGATGCGGCAAAAATCGATGGAGCAGGTGAGTACCGCTCGCTATTTTCCGTGGTTCTTCCACTCTGCAAGCCCATTATCGGCACCATCGCCCTGATGTCCTTCATCGCCTATTGGAACAACTGGACCAACGGCATTTATTACATTCAAAATCGAACGGACCTGTATGGAATCCAGAACTATCTGAAGTCCGTGCTGGACAGCGTGAATGTGCTTCAGAGCCAGATATCCAGCCAAGTTGGCATCGATGTGAAGGACTTGCCCTCGGTGGGCATCCGAATGGCCTTGGCCGTCATCGGCGTTTTGCCGGTTCTGATTATGTATCCCTTCTTTCAAAAATCCTTTATCAAGGGCATTACCATCGGTTCGGTCAAGGGTTAAGTCAAAAAGCGAGGTGTTGCGCGATGCTCTTACATGCGAAAACCAGGTATGGGAAAGTACAGGGAACGCCATCGTCCGTGGCCGGAGTGGCGGTGTTTCGAGGCGTTCCTTACGCAAAACCTCCGGTGGGAGAACTGCGCTGGAGAGCGCCGGAGAAGCCAGAGGCTTGGAACGGCATCTTGCAATGCGAGAAATTCCGGGCAGCCGCCATGCAGACTAAGGCGACCATGCCGTTCTATGTGAAGGAGTTTCCCATCGACTATTCCCAAATCGCTATACACGAAGACTGCCTGTATCTGAACATCTGGACGCCGGCGGCTTCCGCATCGGATAAGCTTCCGGTCATGGTCTATTTTCACGGTGGCGGGGATGTGACAGGATTTCCTCACGAGCCGGAGCACGATGGCGCCCGCCTTGCCGAAAAGCAGGTGATTTACGTCAACGTAACTTACCGGCTCAATGTATTCGGATTTCTTGCGCATCCGGAGCTTACGGCAGAAAGTGGATACGGCGCAAGCGGAAACTACGGACTGCTGGATCAGGTGGCGGCGCTGAAATGGATACAGGAGAATATCGAAGCCTTTGGCGGCAATCCGGACATAGTAACGATTTTTGGGCAGTCCGCCGGTGCAGGGAACGTTCACGCCCACTGCGTCAGCCCGCTGACCAAGGGACTGTTCCGGCGGGCCATCAGCATTTCCGGCAGCGGCGTTGTTTCTCTGATGCGGGCCGGCACACTGCGGGATGAAGAACAGAAGGGACTTGCTTTTCAGAAGACCTGCTCCTGCAATTCGCTAAAAGAACTTCGGGATCTTCCGGAGGCGATGGTCCTGGCATATATGGCGCAAAGCCGTATAAATTGCACCTTCTGCATTGACAATTACTATCTGCTGGAGGAGCCTTCTGCGGCGATCATCCATGGCCGCCACCATGATGTGGACATCATGGCCGGCAGCTGCGCCAACGAAGGCGCAACCTTTGGTTACGGATATCGAAATACCATGGACGGTTTTCGAGGAGCAGTGGCCAGCTTCTTC
This sequence comes from uncultured Oscillospiraceae bacterium, assembly GCA_900555435.1. GTDB lineage: Bacteria > Bacillota > Clostridia > Oscillospirales > Ruminococcaceae > Merdivicinus. Next base: position 9,120 of record USLH01000061.1, read on the forward strand.
CCCGGTGTAGACGAGATCGCCTGGAAGCTCTACGACATCCGTTCGGATGAGGAGGCCGCTCGGAGCGATGCAGACGTCATGGCGGACGGCGCGGTTTTCGGTACGCATTACTGGGCGAAGGTCCATAACAAGCTGGGGAGAAAGCCCTTGTATGTCTACTATTTCTGCCGGAAACTTCCGGACAGAGAAGGAAATCCCTCAGAAGAGGGCTCCTTCCACTCCGGCGACCTCTGGTATATACACGGCACCTTAGACCGGAGCTGGCGGGCCTTCGGGGAAGCAGATTACCGCCTTTCTGATTTGGAGATGCGCTATTTCACCAACTTTGCCAAAAACGCCGATCCCAACGGCGGGGATCTGCCGGAATGGACGCCCTTTACCCCGGAGAAGCCTTGCACGATGCTCTTGTGCGACAGTCCCCGTATGGACGCAATGGAAAAGAACGTAGGGATGATGGCGGCTTTACAGGCGGAATAATGGGTTGTTTTGCTGAAAATCTGTTCGTTTGGAGTGAGCTTGAACATGAATGAGAAATTCCGAATCGCAATTGTTGGCTGCGGCGGCATGGGAAGCGGACACGCTGTGGCATTGAAAAGCGGGACCGGCGAGACCGTCTATATGGGAAATGTTTCCGATGCCAAAATGCCGGACAGCGCGATGACCACCCACTTGGAAAACCTGATAGAACTGGCCGGGATTACCGATATCGACCCCTTACGGATGGAGTGGGCGGTTTCACAAGGGGTTTTCGTTTATTCCAGTTACGAGGAGATGCTAGCCGACAAAAGCGTAGATGCCATTTTGATCGCCACGCCCAACCATCTTCACAAATCCATGGCCATTGCCGCCCTGCGGGCGGGGAAGCATGTGCTTTGCGAAAAGCCCGTCATGCTGAGCAGCGCCGACCTTCTGGAGGTAATGGAGGAGGCCGAAAAGGCAAATCGGGTCTTTTACCCCAGGCAGAACCGGGAATGGGATGAGGATTTCCTGATTATCCGAAAAATTTATGAGGAGGAGCTTCTTGGCAAGACCTTTGAGATCCGCTGCCGGATTATGGGCGCACGGGGGATTCCCGGGGATTGGAGAAGCAAGCGAGAATTCGGCGGCGGAATGCTTTACGACTGGGGCGTGCACATCATCGATCGAATTGTGAAGTTGGTGGGAAGGGCTCCGGAGCGGGTATTCTGCGACCTGAAATACATCACCAATGCAGAATGCGATGATAACGTGTTCGTCTATCTGACCTTCGAGGGAGGACTGACAGTCCGTTTGGAGGTGGACACCTGCCATTTTGTCCGTTTGCCTCTTTGGAATTTGTTTGCCGACCACGGCTCGGCAGAAATTTACAGCTGGAACTGCGATGGAAGGATGATGCGTCTGTCTGCCTGGACGGATACGGACGCGCAGCCTATCGTGGCGGGATCCGGCTTGACCAAGACCATGGCTCCCAGAACCAAGGATACCATGATCGAATTGCCCTTGCCCCGGTTCGATTTTGACCGCAACGTCCTTTATCGGAATTTTGTGGAAACTTGCCGGGGAAAAGCGGAACAGATTGTTACCAACGAGCATGCCTTGCGAGTCCTCAAAATCATCGAAGCCTGCTTTGCATCGGCGAAAACGGGGAATTCCGTGGCGTTCAGGGATTAGAGGAGAGGTGCGCAAGATGGACGAGCGGTTTCAACTGATTTCCGCTTTGGGAATCGTTCCTACCTTTAAAATGGATGATTCCCGAAAAGCAGTACCTCTGGCCCGGGCGATGACAGCCGGCGGTCTTCCCATTGCGGAAATTTCTTTCCGCACGGCCGCTGCCGCGGAGTCTATCCGGCGGATTTCCTCGGAATGTCCGGAGGTTTTGGTAGGCGCAGGGGACGTCCTCACATGTAAACAGGTGGACCAAGCCCTTGAGGCCGGCGGGATGTTCATCAGTACGCCAGGATTTGCTCCGGAGGTCATTCACTATGCCCGCTCCAAGGGCGCGCTTGTGATTCCCTGTATCTCCACGGCAGAGGAGGCGGAGCAGGCGGCAAATATGGGAATTTTTGTCGGAAAAAGCGGCAAGGCCGCAATAATTGATGCCCCGGATGATTCCTGGAGAAAACGGATGTGGATTCCGATCGGCGAAATCGGTACGGTGGAAATGAACCGGTGTCTGTCCCGGAACCGGGTCCTTGCCTACGGCGGTTCGTGGATGACCAGGCAGATTCAAAACGAAGATTGGAGCGGGATTTCATCCCTTTGTAAGGAAACGGTGCGCGGCCTTCTTGACTTTCGAGTGGTCCATGTGGGCTTGAACTGTAAGGAGGCCGCCGAAGCCGAAAAAATCGCCCGGCTGTTCTGCCGGCTGTTTGATGTGCCGTACCTGCCTAACGAAACTGCGATTTTTGCGGGATCTTTGGTGGAATGTATAAAGGGCCCGTATCGGGGCGCTCACGGGCATATTGCCATCGGTACCAGGAACGTAGACAGGGCTGTTTATCAATTGGAAAAGCGAGGTGCGGTTTTCGACGCGTCTTCCCGTAAAACGGACGCCGAAGGTCATACGCTCCTCATTTACCTTCAGGAAGAAATCGGCGGGTTCGCGCTGCATCTGGTAAAGAATAAGCCATGATTCGAAAAGTGCTGCCGCAATCTGGAAAGGAGAGTATAAATGAGTCTTCAAATGCACGACCGGCTTTTGTGGCCGGGCGGAAAGCGGAAAGCCTTTACCGTAAGCTATGATGATGGCATCACCCAGGATATCCGGTTTATTGAACTGCTGGATCGGTACAACCTCAAAGGAACATTCAATCTCAATTCCGGCTTGCTGGGACAATCTGGGATAATTACCATCGGAAAAAAGCCCGTAGCCCATAATAAAGTGCGTCCGCAGGATGTAAAGCACATTTACGCCGGCCATGAAGTTGCCGCCCACGGGCAGTATCATTCCAGCATCTGCGGTATCGATTCGGCCCGCTGCATAAACGAGATTCTGACCTGTCGAAAGGAACTGGAGGCACTGGTAGAGCGTCCTCTTACCGGGTTCGCCTACGCCTTTGGCGCTTATGACAGCACGGTGGTAAATGCGCTGGAAAGCTGCGGTATCACTTATGCTCGTACCATTCAGGCTACTCATCGGTTTGATATTCCGGAGGATTTCCGTAAATGGAATCCCACCTGTCATCATGATGACAAAATGCTCCCTGAGCTCACGGAAAAGTTCCTGAAGGATACTTCCCCGTTTCCCTTGCAGAAGCTGTTTTATGTCTGGGGACATTGCTATGAATTTGACCAAAATGATAACTGGGAGTACATCGAGCACTTTTTGGAAACCGTCTCGGGTCATGAGGATGTCTGGTATGCGACCAACGGAGAAATTGAAAGCTACGTTTTCGCCTACCGTCAACTAGTGTTTTCAGTGGACGGACGATTTGTTTATAATCCCACCTGCACAGAGATATGGGTCAGTGCTATCGGAGCGGACTCTGTTGTGAGGATTGCGCCCGGCAGTGTGACCGAACTGCCTGATCCCATCGTTTTGTAAAATAAGGAAAAGCGCAGCCGCTAATTTAATGTGCGGCTGCGTCTTTTATCATATCTGGGAATTACGATTCCCCTGGGCCTTTGGGATTGGTGGAGCCTTTTTCGCCGATGCCGATGTCGTTTTTTAAGATGCGGCCGAAGGAGACGGCGGA